>JBFHRO010000020.1:0-24917 GCA_041591635.1 Oleiphilaceae bacterium
CTTGATGATGAGTGTGCTCAGCACGCTCGGCGTCAGTTCTGTTTTCCAGGGCAAGGCGCGAAGGGTTTCGACCTGGGTCTGCTCGCGCGTGATGGTGGTTTGCGAGACATCTTCCAGCATCCACTCATCGCGCTGAAAAATCGCGCGCCGCGCGAACTGGGTTTTCTCCAGCCACTGATTCTTGTCGTAATGCAGCAGCGTAATGCCATGCAGCACCCCGTTGGGCTGCACGGCATTAAAGTGCATGAACACGTCACCCTCCCGATGCCACACACCCCGATGGGATGAGATGTCATTCGCGGCACCCTGTGCGATGGCCCGATTGCTTTGGGCAATTTCTTCGGTGTAGGGCGCTATGTACTCGCCCAGCACCAGGCCCATCAAGACCACGGCCAGCGCAGGCTTCATGGCCGACCAGACAATGCGCAAGGTTGACACGCCGGCCGCCCGGATAATCACCAGTTCACTGCTGTTTGCCAGCGCCCCCAAGCCTATCAGACTGCCGATGAAAGCGCCCACCGGCAGGTAGTCGTAGATACGCCGGGGGAGCGTAGTCACCACATACAACAAGGCCTGCGGAATCTGGTAGTTATTCTTGAGTTCATCCAGTTCCGCAATAAACCCGAAAACCACATCCAGCGACAGCACCACCAGCAATACCAGCAGCGTGGCCCCGGCCACCGAGGAAACGATGTAACGATCAAGGCGTCGCATTGATCAGCGCCTCCTGTCTGCGTTTAATGAAGTGGCGCTTGATCGCCCCCTTGGTATTCAGAAGCAGTGCCATCATAAAAAACACCACATGCACGCACCACAAGCCCAGCCATTCGGGAATTTTGCCTTTCTCAAGCTTGTTGCGGGCCACTATCAGCAATCCGAGATACCCCACATAAATCAGCATGGCCGGAAGCAAATGAAAAAATCGCCCCTGGCGCGGATTGACACGGCTTAAGGGAATCGCCAGCAAAGCCACAACCGGCACCAGCAGCGGCATGGAGATGCGCCATTGCAAGAGCGCCTTGTGCTTGTTGACGTCGGAGCCAAAAAGTTCCACCGTAGGAATGGCTTCGTCCTTTTGGCGCCGGCTTTCCCCTTCCGGGCGCTCAATACGTACACCATAGCTTTCAAATTCGACCACCTTGTAGTCTGGCTGCCCAGGCACACCCTCAAAACGCTTGCCTTCCTTGAGCACCAAAAAGCGACTGCCTGTTACCGGGTCAATAATCTGAATGCCGGTTTTTGCCGTGACTACGGCGACGCGCACTTCATCTTTCGCCGTTTCGGAAATAAAGATATTGTTCAACTGGCGTTTATCATCTGACAGCGACTCGGTATAGGTAACCCGCTCACCGGATCGCAAGGCCTGAAATCGACCCGGCGCCAGCATCTCGAACTCGGTCATACGGGTCTGATCGGTCAGCAGTGCCTCTACTTTCATGATTCCCGCCGGAGCAAACCACAGACTCATCACCCCTACGATTACCGCCACGATAATGGAGCCTCCCAGGGTTTGCAGCACCAGTTGGCGCTCACTGTAACCGCAGGCAAACAACACGGTCATTTCGCTTTCCAGGTACATGCGCCCATAAGCGAGCAAAATGCCGATAAACAGACCCAGCGGCAGAATCAGCTGCAAAAACTCCGGCATCCGGTAGCCCATGAGGGTAAAAAGCACATCGGCCGAAATGCCACCGGCCGCCGCCTGGGCAAGGTATTTGATAAAGCGGCCACTCATAAATACCAGCAGCAAAATGCCCGAAACCGCGACCATGCTGATTAGTACCTGTCGTGTCAGGTACCGAAACACAATATTCAAACCGTCACCTGCTCTTGAGTTGCATGGATAAGGGGTTACCACAGTGGCGGTTATTCTAGTGGCTCCTGCCTTGCGCGACTACCGTGGATTTGCGTCTGCTTCGGCAATTTCACTGGCGCCGGGCGCAGGGCGACAGGCGAGCCCAGACAAAACCTGAACGTATGACGCAAAATCATTATGTTTTACCTAGACTAGTGTGATATTACTCGCATTTCTTTGGTTACACTCACCACCATAACAATCCACAGGGAGCCCCCATGAATTACCAGTTTTCGAGCCAGCCAGTGACCGCCCTCGCCGCCGATGTCATAGTCGTGCCGGTCTTCGAGGAGGCCTCACTGCAACCTTTTGCGGCTGCTGTAGACACCCTCTGCGGCGGATTGATCGCCACCCTGATGGCAGAGGGCGATTACAAGGGCAAGAGCGGGTCGGCACTGTGGATTCCACTCAAGGATCAACCCTGGAAGCGCCTGCTGCTGGCGGGAGCCGGAAAAAAAGAGGAATTCAACGAAACGGCGGTACGCAAACTGCTCAGCGCCGCCATCAAGAGCTTGAAGGATACGGCAGCCAAAACCGCCCTGATAGAACTCAGCGACCTCGAACTCAACAACCGCGACGGCCACTGGCTGACGGCCTTCAGTGTGGAAACCATTGCGGCCACGCTGTACCAGTTCAACGAACTCAAGTCGCGCCAGCCCGATCCACTGTCGCTTTGTGATCTAACTCTCTGTATTACCGGCAAAGAAATACGTGACCCTGAAGCCGCACTCACCCTTGGCCAGGGTATCGCCCGGGGGGTTGAGGTGGCCAAAAACCTGGCGAATCGCCCTGGCAATATCTGTACTCCGACCTATCTCGCCGAAGAAGCCGAGGCCCTGGCCAACGGCTATGAGAGCCTGAGCGTGGAAATACTGGACGAAGCCACCATGGCGGAAATGGGCATGGGCGCGCTGCTGGCCGTGGCTCAGGGCAGCGAGCAACCCGCAACACTGGTTGTACTGTCTTACCGGGGCACTTCCAGTGATCAGGCGCCGCATGTGCTGGTGGGCAAAGGTATCACCTTCGATACCGGCGGCATCAGCCTTAAGCCCGGCGAAGCCATGGATGAGATGAAATACGATATGTGCGGCGCCGCCAGTGTGATCGGCACCCTGCAGGCCATTGCCGAAATCAAACCCAAACTGAATCTGGTGGGAATCATTGCCTGCGCCGAAAACATGCCCGGCGGTCGGGCGATCAAGCCCGGCGACATTGTTAAATCCCTCTCTGGTCAAACCATCGAGATTCTCAACACCGATGCAGAAGGACGACTGGTCCTGTGCGATGCGCTGACCTATGCCGAGCGTTTCAAGCCTGCGTCTGTGGTTGACATCGCGACCCTGACCGGTGCCTGCGTGATTGCCTTGGGTGCCCACGCCACAGGCCTTTTGGCCAACGACGAAGGTCTGGCCCGCGAGCTTCTCGATGCCGGGACCCAGGCCTGTGATCGCGCCTGGCAACTGCCCTTGTGGGAAGACTATCAAAGCCAGCTCGACAGCAACTTTGCCGACATGCAGAACATCGGCGGCCGCCCCGCCGGCAGTATAACGGCCGCGTGTTTCCTGTCGCGCTTTGCCAAAAACTTCAAGTGGGCGCACCTGGACATTGCCGGCACCGCCTGGAATTCGGGCAAGGAAAAAGGGGCAACCGGCCGGCCTGTTCCCTTGCTGGTACGTTACTTGCTCAACAAAAACGCCTGATTCCGGGATTTTCTATCGAACCATGGCCATAACCCAGGCAGATTTTTACCTCATTCAGGCAACCGATGCCGAAGCGCGTTTGCGCTTCGCGTGCCGGTTGACGCAAACCGTGGTGAATCAGTCACGGCGTGTCTACCTTCACACCGAAGATCTCGCCCAGGCGCAGCTTCTGGATGAGCTCTTGTGGTCATTCAAGCCTGAGAGCTTTATTCCGCACCTCGTTGGCAGCGAATCTGCCACTGACGATGTTCTGGTGTATCTGGGATTCGGTGTGGCATCCGCCCTGACCCGCGACAAAGCCGTATTGATCAACCTGGCCACCCGCCTGCCGCAGGATTACCTGGAGTTCGAACGCCTTGCCGCTGTGGCCAGCAACGAAACCATCCAGTTGCAACAGTTGCGCGCGCACTACAAAATTCTGCAAACACAGGGCATAAGCATTCAAACCCACGACATGCGAAAATCGCCGGCCTAAAGCGCCACACAAGGCAACAGAGACACCCGATGGATATCTCAACCCCCAAATCCGCCAAAACACCAACAACCCAGAGCGCAGCACTACCGGACAGCAACGCGAGCCCGGACATTCCCATGCTGTGTGACCGCGTCGAGGGCCCACCCGTGGTTCCGCGTGTCACCCCCGATCCGGTAGCGGCCATGCGCCCCCACAATCCCTTTCTGCCTTATGCCCAGCTTGAACAACTGGCGGCAGAACGAGAGAAGTTTCGCCAGGAACTTGAGGCCTTTACCCAGCGGCTCAAGCAGGCCAGGCCGCCTGCCGGCACCAAATCCGGTATGCCCGACACGAACGAGCTGGTGGCGTTAATCGCCCAGCAGGTGCTGGATCAGATGCGCCCCCAGGTGGAGCAGATGGTAAGCGAACACCTCAAGGACATGGATAATCCCGCCCGCAGCAAACCCGGCACGAGGACTCACGACTAGGGATCGGGTGTGTATAATGGCACCCACTGACTTTCCGGCCGCGGCCCCAGCGGGGTACTCTGCCACTCACGCCTAAAACAGAGAACAAAGAAGCTGACCATGGAAAAAACCTTTCAACCAAGTGACATTGAGCAACGCTGGTATAACACCTGGGAAGAAAACGGCTATTTTGCCCCGACGGGCAAAGGCGACAGTTATTGCATCATGATTCCACCGCCCAATGTCACCGGCAGCCTGCACATGGGCCACGGCTTTAACAATGCGATCATGGATGCGCTCATACGTTACCGCCGGATGCAAGGTCGCAACACCCTATGGCAACCGGGCACCGATCATGCCGGCATTGCCACCCAAATGGTGGTTGAGCGCCAACTCGCACAGCAAGGCGTAACGCGCCACGACCTGGGACGTGACCGCTTTCTGGAAAAGGTGTGGGAGTGGAAAGAGCAATCGGGCGGCACCATTACCCGTCAGATCCGGCGCCTGGGCTCCTCGGTAGACTGGTCGCGGGAGCGCTTTACCATGGATGAGGGCTTGTCCAATGCGGTCAAGGAGGCCTTTGTTCAACTCTATGACGATGGCCTGATCTACCGCGGCAAGCGCCTGGTGAACTGGGATCCCAAACTGCACACGGCCATTTCCGATCTTGAAGTGTTGTCCGAAGAGGAAAAAGGTTCGCTCTGGCATTTCCGCTACCCACTGGAAGACGGCTCGGGCCATATAGTGGTCGCCACCACGCGCCCCGAAACCATGCTGGGGGACTCGGCCGTTGCCGTGCACCCGGAAGACGAGCGCTATCAGGCGCTGATCGGCAAACAGATTCGCCTGCCCGTGACCGGGCGCCTGATTCCCGTGATCGCCGACACCTATGTCGACAAGGACTTCGGCACCGGTTGCGTAAAAATCACGCCTGCCCACGACTTCAACGACTACGAGGTCGGCAAGCGCCACAATCTGCCGCTGATTAACATTTTTGATCGCGATGCCCGTGTGTTGAGCGAGTTTACTGTGCTCACCTTTGCCGGCTATGAGAGCCAGCACGGGGAAAAGGCACCCGAAGACTATGCCGGACTCGACCGGTTCGACGCGCGCAAAAAGATAGTCGCCGCCTTCGATGCCGCCGGCCTTTTGGAGAAGATTGATCCTCATACCCTCAAGGTGCCGCGCGGCGATCGCTCGGGCGTCATCATTGAGCCCTGGCTGACCGATCAGTGGTACGTCAAGGCAGCAGTACTTGCCAAACCGGCCATGGAGGCGGTGGAATCGGGCCGCATTCAATTCGTGCCCAAGCAATATGAAAACATGTACTTTTCCTGGATGCGCGACATTCAGGACTGGTGTATCTCGCGCCAGCTCTGGTGGGGACACCGGATTCCTGCCTGGTATGACAACAGCGGCAAGGTTTACGTCGGACGCACCGAAGATGAAGTGCGGCAGAAATACGCTCTTGAACCTGGCGTGGCCTTGCGCCAGGACGATGATGTGCTGGATACCTGGTTCAGCTCGGCGCTCTGGACTTTCTCGACGCTTGGCTGGCCCGAGCAGACGCCCGAGCTCAAAACCTTTCATCCCACCGATGTGCTGGTGACCGGCTTTGACATCATATTTTTCTGGGTTGCGCGCATGATCATGATGACCATGCACTTTATGAAAGAGGCCGATGGCACGCCCCAGATACCCTTCAAGTACGTGTACGTGCACGGACTGGTGCGCGACAGCGAAGGCCAGAAGATGTCCAAGTCCAAAGGCACTGTGCTGGACCCCCTGGACATCGTCGACGGCATCGGTCTTGAGTCATTGGTACAAAAGCGCGTCACCGGCCTGATGCAGCCGCAACTGGCCAAAAGCATTGAACAGCGGACCCACAAGGAATTTCCTCAGGGCATTGACGCCTACGGCACCGATGCCCTGCGCTTTACTTTCTGCTCGCTGGCCTCCACCGGGCGAGACATCAAGTTCGACATGGGTCGGGTGGAAGGGTTTCGCAATTTCTGCAACAAGATCTGGAACGCGGCCCGCTACGTACTCATGCAATGCGAAGGTCAGGATACCGGCACAACGGGTGAACCCATTGAGCTGACACTGGCGGATCGCTGGATTATCTCGCGTCTGCAGCAGGCCGAAACGGAAATCAGCCGCCAGCTGGAGCAGTTTCGCTTTGACCTGGCCGCCCAGGCGCTGTATGAATTCATCTGGAACGAGTACTGCGACTGGTACCTGGAGCTGTCCAAGCCGGTTTTGTGGGACGACAGCGCTTGCGCCGCGCTCAAGCGCGGCACCCGCAGAACCCTGGTGCGGGTACTGGAGGCATCGTTGCGCCTGGCTCACCCCTTTATGCCCTTCATCACTGAAGAAATCTGGCAAAAGGTCGCAGCCCTGGCCGGAAAAAACGGTGCCACCATCATGCTGCAACCCTATCCGATTGCCCGTGCCGATCGCATCGACGAGCAGGCATTGGGCGATACCGAGTGGCTCAAGCAGGTCATAGTTGCCATACGCAATATTCGTGGCGAAATGGCCATTTCGCCGGCCCAGCCCATCCCGCTGGTCTTGCGCCAGGGTAACGCGGATGACCGCCGCCGGGCCGAGGCCAATGGCAGCTTCCTCAAGGCACTGGCCAAACTCGCCAGTATCGAATGGCAAACCGAGGGCGAGCCGCCGCTGGCGGCAACCCAACTGGTGGGCGAGCTGGAACTTCTGGTGCCCATGGCGGGCCTGATCGACAAGGATGCTGAAATCGCACGCTTGACCAAAGAGCTCGACAAACTCAGCAAAGAAGCCGATCGCATCGCCGCCAAGCTCAATAACGAAAGTTTTGTCGGCAAGGCGCCGGCCGAGGTGGTCGAAAAAGAAAAGGCCAAGCTCGCAGAAGCCACTGCAGCCAGCGCGCGACTGGGCGAACAACTGGAAAAAATCCGGGCAATCTGATGACCACAGTTGTCATTCTTGGAGCGGGTGCACTGGGTAGCCTTTGGGCCGCCCGGCTCTCGCGCACCCACAAGGTGCTGATTCTGGATCGACCACAGGCCAGCGGCCGTGACAAGCGGTTTTCCTTCACGCTGCAGGATAGCAAGGGTAGCCTTGCGTATCATTTGCTGCGCATTGCCCCTTCTGCCCTGGCCAACCACAGCACAGACGCGGGCCTTTTGCTGCTGGTCTGTTGCAAAAGCTATGATCTGGTCAAGGCCTTGGAGGGGGTGCAAGCGTGGCTGCCTGAAGGTACGGCGCTGGTGCTGTTTCAAAACGGCCTCAAAAGCCAGCATGAAGCGGCCCGACGTTTCCCCCACTGGCCGATTTATGCGGCCGTCACTACCGAAGGCGCCAACCGGACATCGCCCGCACAGGTGATTCACGCCGGCACTGGCGTCACCTGGATTGGCGCCTTTAACGCTTTGGCGAGCGAGACTCAGGCACAACAGATTGCCCAAACATTGAGCGCCAGCGGCCTGCAGGTACAGGCACAATCCGACATAAGCAGCCGCCTGTGGCAAAAGCTGGCGATCAATGCCGTCATCAACCCCTGGACCGCCCTGTTGGGCTGTCGCAACGGCGAACTCAGACAGGCATCGCGCTTCACTGACAGCTATGGAGCCCTGTGTGCAGAAATTGCCAGCATCATGAATGCCGCCACTGCAAGCCACTGGACAGCAGCTGAACTGCAGCATCTCGTCGACGGGGTCATCGAGCGCACGGCATTGAATCGCTCCTCCATGCTGCAGGATGTTCAGGCCGGGCGGCAAACCGAAATCGAGCAGATTACCGGCTTTCTGGTCGAGCAAGCCGAGCGCCTTGGCATCGACTGTCCCCGCAATCGGGAACTGCTGCAGGCGGTGCTGAAGCTGTCGCCCGAAAACCATCAATAGCCGAGCCAATCATCAAGGAAACCACTATGGGATTTCGACTCTCAAAAATCTACACCCGCACCGGAGACAAAGGCCAGACCGGCCTGGGTGACGGCAGCCGCATCGACAAGGACGACCTGCGCATCGAGGTCATTGGCACCGTAGATGAGGTGCTTAGCAGTCTGGGCCTGCTGATTGAATACCTGCCCCGGAACGATTCCCTCACGGGGTTGTTGCAGCAGATACAGCATCGCCTGTTCGATCTGGGCGGTGAAATAGCCGTTCCGGGGCGCAGTGTGATGACGGCCGAACTGACCCTGTGGCTGGAGGAGGAGCTTGATGCGCTTAACAGCCAACTGCCGCCGCTTAAGGAGTTCATTCTACCCGGTGGATCCAAGGCCGCGGCACACGGCCAAATGGCCCGAGCCTTATGTCGTCGTCTGGAACGGCTCATGACCAGTCTGAACCGGCGCGATCAGCTCAATCCGCACAGCTGCACCTTCGTCAATCGTCTGTCCGACTTGCTGTTTGTTGTCGCCAGAGTGCTGGCACGTCGCGATGGCGGGCAAGAGGTGATCTGGCAACCCCTGCCAAAGCCACAGCCCTGACACTCGCAAGCCCGCGGTTATTCAGACGTTTGCCAAAGGAAACCCCATGAGATTTGGAATTGATCTGGGCGGCACCAAGATCGAGCTGATCGCCCTCGACGCCGATAACCGGATTGCCTACCGGCAGCGGGTGGCCACGCCTTCAAACCAGTACGAGGCCATACTCGACGCCATCGTTAACCTGATCAGCGATGCGCACACCGCGCTGGGCTGCACGGGCAGCCTAGGTATGGGTATTCCCGGGGCGGTGTCGCCCGATCATGGCAAGGTCAAAAACGCCAATTCAACCTGCCTCATTGGTCGCACCATCGGCCCCGATCTGGAAGCGCGCCTGCACCAGCCGGTGCGCATTGCCAATGATGCCGACTGTTTTACGCTATCTGAAGCCTGCGACGGTGCGGCGGCCGGCTATCGTGGCGTGTTTGGCGTAATCCTTGGCACTGGCGTGGGTGGCGGCGTTTGCTGGAACCAGCAACTGCTCCAGGGCCCCAATGCGATCACCGGCGAGTGGGGGCACAACCCCCTGCCCTGGCCCACCCTGGCCGATCAGCCCGCCCCCGCCTGCTATTTCGGCAAGCATGGCTGTATCGAAACCTGGTTGTCGGGGCCGGGATTTGAAAAACACTTCTACCGGTTGGGCAAAGAAGCGCTCTCGGCGCCCGAGATCGTCAAGCTCGCCCAAGCGGGGCACATTCTCGCCGCACGCTGCCTGGATCAGTATCTCGACCGGCTGGCCAAATCGCTGGCCACTGTCATTAACATCCTCGACCCGCATGTGATTGTTCTGGGGGGCGGCATGTCCAATATCGACGCCCTCTATCCCGGTCTTGAGCAGCGCCTGCAGCCCTATGTGTTTTCCGATAAGGTCAACACCCTTATTGTCAAGGCGAAACACGGAGATTCCAGCGGCGTGCGCGGTGCCGCCTGGCTCTGGCCTGCCGTCGAGGGAGCAACCCCGTAATGGAGAATGCCATGTTCAAACGCCTGCCAGCGCCCGATTGGCTCGATGATATCCCGACGTTCAATGCGTTGACCGACCTCTTTGACCGCTACGTTCAGCTGACCCAGGAAGCCACCGGCCACTTGCCCCGGCTCGCGTTTGATCCTGACTGGCGTTCGCCCTGCCAGTGCAATGCACCCGAAACCCCTGTCACTGCAACCGAACTCCCTTTGGTCTGCGACTGGCTGCCATGCCTGCGGCCCGTGCTTTCGCCCCTGGCAAAGGGGCTGGGCAAGGCATTTGAGATACCCATTCACCCGGCGCTGACCAGCTACTACGGCAGTTACTGGTCTGAAGGGCTGGTCGTGGATTCTCCCTGGGGCGAATTGCAGTTGATTCAGCTATGGAATGAAGAAGATGAAGCCATGCTGGCGCAGAACCTGATTGGACACTTGATGGTTCAGCGCAAAAAACGGCTCGCTCCAACCTTCTTTATCGGCTGTGGCGAGAACGACATCATGGTAAGTCTGGACAACCAGAGCGGCCACATAGTGCTGGAGCGGCCCGGCAAAGCCCCCGTGCGCCAGCTGGCGCCGAGCCTTGCCGATTTTTTGCTGGCAGTGACACCCACCACCAGGGCATACGCCGCCTGATTTCCCGATTTATGCCAACACAATGGCAATCAGCGCAAAACCCGCCATCCAGATGGCCAGGCTGCGGTTAGTAAGGCCCCGTAACGCCTCGAGACTGGCCTGGCCTGCAGAAATCGCCACCAGTCCCTTGCCGTTGAGCTGATCAGGCGCCTGCTGGCCCAAGGCACCGCAGGCGCCGGCGAAGATGAGTGTGCCGCTGTCGGCGGACGGATCACGCAACATGGCTCCCGCCTGTTTGAAACACCCCGTGAAATTTCCGCCCATGGCAAAGGTCATCACCAGCAAGCGTGAAGGCAACCAGTCGATGAGGTGATTGAGTGCGCCGGCACTCTCGGCCAGCGTGCCATAACTTTTCGAGGCCAGATGCTGATTCAGGCGTACAATCAAACCACCCGCCGGCCCGGCGATGAAAAACCAGAAAAGAACCGAAAAAAACCGCTGGTAGAGATGATCGAGAAAGGCCCGGCTGGTTGCCTGATGCACCCCCTCCGCAGACACATCCTGATGCACCGGCAGCAATGCCCCCAGCATGCGGGCCTTGTAGGTGGCACCCTGCATGTCGCCCCTGCCCCAGCTTTCGCTGTAGCCATGCAGCAGTTCCCGGTAGCCGCCGGCGCCCAACAGACAGAGCAATACCAGCACCTGTATCGCCAGGGCGCCCGTGCCCCACAAGAACTGGCCAATGAACAACATGACCACAAAGCACACCAGGGCCACACAGGTATGCAGCAGTATTAACAGGTAGATCAGGTCTGTGGATTTGTTGGGTTTGTTGGCAAAACGCCGGAATAAGCCGGCGAGAAAATCATCGAAGCGCAAACTCAGAGGAAGATCCAGTTTCTGCTGGGCCAGACAGGCAATCACCATCGACAGGAAATACATAGGGCACAGCACTCCGTAACATAACTCGAATCCTGAGTGCTACCAGTATGTACCATTGGGAGGATGCTGCAACCCCCGATCAGGCGTGATCCTGCAGCAAACCATGGTACAAAGCCCAATCAAAGGACGGGCCCGGATCTGTCTTGCGACCGGGGGCAAT
This sequence comes from Oleiphilaceae bacterium, assembly GCA_041591635.1. GTDB lineage: Bacteria > Pseudomonadota > Gammaproteobacteria > Pseudomonadales > Oleiphilaceae > JACKOD01. Next base: position 11,583 of record JBFHRO010000020.1, read on the forward strand.
GTCGCAATGTCCGACAATCCTGTCACGCGTAAGGGCCGCAAATCGTGCCATGAGCTGCCGGGTGAGTCGGGCCAGCGTCTGATACTGCGCCTCGGTGTAGGGGGTATCGTCGGTACCGGCCAGCTCGACCCCCAAGGAAAAGTCATTGCAGTTTTCACGCCCCTGGAAGCAGGATACCCCCGCATGCCAGGCACGCGCATACATGTCCACGAACTGCACCAGGGTCCCGTCACGCCGGATATAGAAATGCGCCGACACCTGCAAGGCGGCAATCTGCGCGAAATAAGGATGAGCCTCGGGATCAAGTCGATTGCAGAAGAACTGCTCGACACAGTCGCCCTCAAACTGCCCCGGCGGCAGGCTGATGTTATGGATGACCAAGAGGCTGACATCCTCGGGAACCGGCCGCTGATTGTAATTGGGGGATGCGACCGGTCGCGCCTCGGGCAGCCATCCTGGGCTCGGAGCTGGGCACGTTGCTTGTTCCATCAGGGGTTCTTCTCCATCATCCGCTCGTCTCTCGGTGTCTGGACAGCAGTCAGGTAGCAAGCATACTAGAGGGCACCGCGGCTTGCCTTGCGCAAACTGCCAATGACCGACTCCAGTGCCCGGTCAAACAGCAAGCCTTCTTCAAGCAGACGCATTACGCCGTCAGACAAGGCCTGAGCCAGTTCGTGACGATTGTACTCTCTGACCTTGACGCCATTGCGGTTCACAAAAATGTACTTGCCACTGACCTTGATCTGGGCGGCCAGTTTGCAGCGCAACTTGTCCTGCCCCGGCAGCAGGGACTCAAACCAGGCACCTACCCGGAAACTGTCAATCTGTTCGTAGTAACGTGCGTCCACCGTAGCTGCTTCAGCGCCCGTCTCTGTGATCGCTACCGGCGTACAGGTCAGGGTTTCCAGAGCGGCCGCTTTGGCTGTCTGATTGATCGCCTCGACTTCACTGATCAGGGCCTCGGAATCGCTGAGCCAGTCATCCACCGAAAAGCCGCTTTCAACGGCCGCATTTTCGTTCGGCAGCCTGGCCGGCGCCAGTTCCGACAGCGGAGCAACAGGCGCCGATGATTGCCTGATTTCCTCGCCTGTCGGGGCCTGAGGCTGGGCCAAACGTTCCATCGCTGCGGCGTGATGCACAGCCAACGTCGCCAAAAGCGCATCCACCCGACTTTGCACCATGCCACTTTGAGCCAGCCCGGTGCCGAGTCGCTCAATAACCCCCGGAATCATCTGGATCAGACGTTCGTGCGCCTGCTGTTGCAACACGGCGCTGACCGGCTTGTTAGGCGGGAACCTCGGTTCCAGACTCCACCCAAGATCACGCAGGGTGCACACCGCGGCCTGCCACTGGGCACTGTCGGGGCCATGGCGCAAATAATTGAGCATCAACACCTGACGCCAGCCGGTATCCACAAGTTCGGTAATATCGACCGGCAGCGAATACAAGGATCGCACTTCCGCAATGGTAATATCCACCACATGCTGCGCCAGCTCACTGATGGCCTTGCCTTCTTCAGCATCGCGGACCCGTTGCTCGATAATTTCCAGGCGTCTTCGTTCAAGGTCAACAAAGGCCTGAAATTCCTGCAGAATGTCGGCGAACAGCCGAGGATCATTCTCGAATTCATTCAGCAAGCGGTAAACAATCGACTCCACCTTTTCCTTGAATAGGTCCTTTTTGCCGTCCTGGCGTTCAACCCAGCCAATGGCGGCCTTGGATATTTCATTTAACAGCTTGCGCGCCGGGTGGCTCTTGGAGCTGAAAAACGTGGAATCCATGAGAGCAATTTTGAGAATCGGAATCTGCAACCGGGCAATCAGTGCCTTCATGGTGGGCTGTAATTGCCTGTCATCGAGCACGAACTCAAACAACAGGGAGACCAGATTGATGGTGTTTTCATGCTGATCCGTCGAGCTCAAAACACCCGCACTGCGCAAGCTCTCCTGCCAGATCCGATGCAAGTCCTGCAGTCCGTAGCTACCTGCTTGCTGCGCGGTCGCCGACACCGCATGCTGCAACGATGAAAGACTCGCCAACACCGCCTGATCCAGGGTTCCGGCATAAACATAGTGCCCCAAATCTGCCCCACCGACTGGCATGCTCGTCGCTGCCGATGCCTGTCCCTTGCCACCTTGCCCTGTCTCCTTGTGGCGCAAACCGCCGGCCGTTTTGAGTTCGGGCAGAATCCCCCATTTCGCCATGCGATGATTGAGCGACTCCAGGATCGGGCCATAATTTGCCAGCAGGTTCTGCTCAAACAGTTTGAGAATCACGAGACGAATGGGAGTCGGCACCGAAAGCTGATCAAGGGCATTGGCAAAGCCATTGCACACCGATTCTACCGACATCGGATTGGTCAGGGGTTCCAGCTCGCTGCGCTTGAGCCACACCAGCAGTCGAGCTTCCAGACAGGCCAGCGCATCGCGATTGGCGCTGTGGCACCGGTTTACCATGGTTTCCAGCGCAACCTGCATCTCAAGTGCTTCATTATCCAGCAATTGCAGACCATCCCCGGCCGACTCTGAGGCACCATGGGCGGGTATCCGATGTTTTCCGGGGGCCCGAAACAAGGTCAGCAAAGCCACCAGATAGCTCTTGGCAATCGCCTTGCGCTTGAGGCGGATTTCGCGCATCGCATCAAAATACAGGTTGCGTTGAACATTGGTGCCGGGACGCTCGGACAACTCAAAAAGAGCGTCATCCACACGGTCAAACAAGGCTTGCAAATGGGGTTTGAGCTGACCGGCGAGTGCCTGCTGCAATTCCGCACTCAGACTCGGGGTTGAGGCCGCCGCGCCCGCCTCGGATTGCGAGCGCACCGCATTGATATCCACGATTTTTGTCTGCGTACTCATAACACCCTACCACCTTGTATCAAGACTGACTCATGAATGGATCCATCAACATTCAGGTATCTATTGCGAGCTAACGCCGCCGTGTTGGCGCGCCTCTCATTTTCATTATTGACCCCTCACGTCACCATTACTGTCACAATTTGTCACCACGCGAAGCAGGTCACACTAAAATGCACGATGGTGCAACGACACAGACCAAACCCTGCTGCAAGCAGAGGAATCATTCACTCTGGCCCGCTCTTTTAGTATAGTTGGCGGTTTATCTCCTGGGAGCATGGCCATGCTTGATTTGCAGACTGCCATTAGCGCCAACGTTCGCGCCGCGCTGGCAGAAGACGTTGGCACAGGCGACATCACCGCGCAACTGATTCCCGCCGACCATGTGGCCAAGGGCCGGGTTATTACTCGCGAAGTGGCGGTTGTGGCCGGCAAGGCCTGGGCAGACGAAGTGTTTCGCCAGGTGGATCCGGCAATCCAGATTCACTGGCAGGTTGGCGATGGTGACCGGATTCCAGCCAACGCCACCTTGTTCGAGTTCACCGGCCCTGCACGCGCACTGCTCACCGGCGAACGTTGCGCACTGAACTTTTTACAGTTGCTGTCAGGCGTTGCAACCCGTGCGCGGCAGTTTGCCGACAAAGTGCAGCACACCCAGGTGAAGTTGCTGGATACGCGCAAGACCATTCCGGGCCTGCGCCTGGCGCAGAAATATGCAGTGACTTGCGGCGGCTGCTATAACCATCGCATCGGTCTGTTTGACGCCTTTCTTATCAAGGAAAACCACATCATGGCCTGTGGCAGCCTGACCAGGGCGATTCAATCGGCCCGCGAAATCGCGCCAGGAAAACCCGTTGAAGTAGAGGTTGAAACCCTCGGCGAACTCGAACAGGCGCTGATGGCCAAGGCTGACATCATCATGCTCGACAACTTTACCCTGGCCGACATGAAACTTGCCGTACACACCTGTGGCGGCCGGGCAAAACTGGAAGCATCCGGTGGCATTACCGAGACCACACTGGTACCTATTGCCGAAACCGGCGTGGACTATATTTCGCTGGGAACGCTAACAAAGGATTGCAAGGCGATAGACTTGTCGATGCGCCTGGACAGCTAACGGGTGCCGGCCGCCGCTGCATAATAACAACACTAGGGGAAACACCTGTCATGGACGATCAACTTGAAAAACTGCACCAACTGCTGGCGAGCCAGCGCCACCATCAGACCCGTTCATCCGAGTTGCCGGCAAGACAGCAAATCAGGGGCGTCGACTCGCCCCAGGACATGCTTGATACCCTGGAGCACCTGTTAGACAGCTGCCAACAGGAAACCCAGGCCCGACAGGCTGCCGAGGCGGCGCTGACCCGGGCCAACCAGTACATTGACGCCCTCTTCAATGCCGTTGGAAATGCCATTGTCATCCTCGACAAGAACCATATCATCCAGCACTGGAACCAAGCCGCTGAAGACCTCTTTGGCTATCTGGCTGAGGAGGCCGTGGGCCGCAACTATATAAAACACTTTGTGCCTCCCGCCTTTCAGGATGAAACCGCCTGGCGCATCACGACAGTGTTTGAAATGCCCCATGCAAAAGAGCCGCTCGAAAGTGAGAGCCTGCACTTTGACGGCTCCAGCGTTGCCATGCTGTGGAACTTCTCACGCCTGCAAAGCAGCAGTGGCCGCGACGAGCAGGTGGTGCTTGTCGGGCAGGATATCAGTGAAATACGCCGCACCCAGACTCAACTGCAGCAACTGGCCCATTATGACGTGCTGACCGGCGCCGCCAACCGCCGGTTGTTCGAGGACCGTTGCACGCAAGCCTTGAAACATTGCGCACGCCACCAGCAGGAAATGGCACTCATTGGCCTGGATATCGATTTTTTCAAGCGCATCAACGACTCCCTTGGGCACGATGTGGGCGATGCGCTGCTGGTAGAAATAGTCAAACGCCTCAAAAACAGCGTGCGCGAGGAGGACACCATTGCCCGATTGGGTGGCGATGAGTTCGCCGTGTTGCTGACCAATGTTTCAGGCCCTGCCGGTGCTGAAAAAGTTGCCCGCAATATCATGGACAGCATTACCCGCCCCATTCAGGCAGGTCGCCAGCAACTGCAGATCACCTCCAGCATCGGCATTACCCTTGCCCCCAGAGATGGTCGCCAGTATCCCGACCTGCTCAAGAATGCCGATCTGGCCATGTATCGTGCCAAACAAAACGGGCGTAATGGCATCCAGTTTTACCGCCAGGAGATGAATATCGAAATGCAGCGTCAGCTCAAGGTGGAGCAGGAACTGCGCACCGCGCTGGCAGAGGACCAGTTGACCCTCTATTACCAGCCCATTATGGATCTCGAATCCGGTCAACCGGTATTGCTGGAAGCCTTGCTGCGCTGGCAGCACCCCACCCAGGGCATGCTGCTGCCCCATGACTTTATTGATGTGGCAGAACAGTCGGGCCAACTCCAGGCGATTGGCAACTGGACCATCATTCATGCCTGCGCTCAGTGCGCAGAGGTTCAGTCAGCCAGCGGTGGCGATCGATCAATCCCGATTTCAGTCAATCTTTCGGCGCGCCAGTTCATTTATCCGAAACTGATTGACCAAGTGAAATCAGCATTGGAACAAACCGGCCTGGATGCCCGACTGCTAATCATCGAGATAGGCGAGCAATCGCTGATTGAACACCGCTCGCTGGCACCTTCGGTGATTCGGGAGCTCAAAAACCTCGGGGTACAGATTTGTGTGGATCATTTTGGCAATGATATTTCGTCGCTGAGCCAGCTGTGCAAGTTGCCGATCGACTTTATCAAAATCGATCAAACCTTCGTTCGCGGCGTACCGCTGGACAAAGATGACATGACTGTGACGGAAACCCTTCTGGGTGTGGCACGGCAGATCGACATCAAGACCCTGGTGGCGGGCGTGGAATCCAACGATCAGGAGGCGTTCCTTCGCATCAATGGTTGCCAGTATGCGCAAGGATTTCTTTACAGCAAGGCGTTACCTGGTTCTGATTTGTTGCGTTTCATGGCCAGCATCCCTCGCAAATGCCGTCCTTCAGTTTGAATCCCGTCGCTCGAGCCAAGGAAATCCCTGTGCGCGCATTCCTTGGTTACGCCATCCCGCCGGCTACCCGACAGTGGCTGCTCGATCAGTGCGCCCCCCTCAAGGCGCTTCAAACTGACACGCCACTTTGGGTGCCGAGCGAAAATCTGCACCTGACCTTGCTTTTTCTGGGCCACCTTTCGCCGGCCCAGCACCATGATATCGATCTGCGCCTGCAGCAGCTGTTTGCCATGCTGCCTCCGCCGCCGGCACCTTCGCCGGTTGAAATCAACGGTTTCTCTCTCTTTCCCGGTCACGACAAGGGGCGCCATTATGTGGCGAATATTACGCCAAATGTGCACCTCAACAGCGTGCGCGCACGCATTCTGCCAGCGCTCGAGCCAGTGGCCATTAGCGTTGATGCTCGCCCCTACCATCCCCACATCACCCTGGCACGACTGGCCAAGAACTCTATCCCCGTAAACGGCTTGCCGGTGATCAGTCTTCTCCATCACTTTGACGCAGGCCCTCTGCGACTGTTTGTCAGTCAGCCAACCGCTACTGGCGTTCGCTATCACCCAATAGCCAGTTACGGCTAACGCAGGAGCCAGTTACGGCTGACGCAGGCAGCATCATAAACCTGAAGCATTCAGAGTGCGGGCAGCTCGACTTTCTCGCCCTGCAACACCCGATAAAGATCCATAAACTGCTGCGTCAGGCTGTGTTTGGGAGCGAAGTGCACCAGTGGCATATTAACCTGATGCGATTCCTTCATTTTGATTGACGATGACAGATACACCGGCAACACCGGCAGACCTTCATCCAGCATTTCCTGAATCAATTGCCGGGGCAGACTGGCACGGGGCTGAAACTGGTTGGCGATGATGCCTTCTATGTTCAGATTCTGATTATGATCCTGCTGCAACTCCTGGATCTCACCCAAAATCGAATACAGTGCCTGACGCGAAAAGTTGTCACAATCAAAGGGAATAAGGCAGCGATCAGAAGCAATCAGCGCCGAGCGGGTATAGAAATTCAGTGCAGGGGCCGTATCGATATAAATACTGTCGAAGGCTTCGGCCAGCTTGTTCAATCCTTCGCGCAGTTTGTAAATCTTGTGTTTGGTTTCAAGCTTGCGCTCGAGAAAATCCAGCTCCGGACTGGACGGCATAACGTACAACCCGTTAAAGGGGGTGGCATGCACGAAATCCTCGGGCCGCTTGTTAAAAATATTAAAAGCCACCGACTGCTCAAAAAAATCCGCCACCGTATCCTTCAGCTCGGAAGCGGGCTTGCCAATGAGGTAGTGACTCGAATTCCCCTGTGGATCAAGATCAACCACCAATGTGCGTTTGCCCTGAACGGCGCTGATCGCCGCCAGATTGCAGGTAATGCTGGATTTACCCACGCCACCTTTTTGATTAAAAATCACCCTCTTCATGATCCCCTGCCCCTGTTTAGTTATGTCTGTTATGTTTATTTGATGATGTTTGGGATGAACCCCTTCGGATTGGCCAACAGGATGTCGCCCATTGGCTGAACTACCAACCCAGAACTTCTTTGACAAAAGGAACGGTAATTCGGCGTCGCGCCTTAAATGCGGCCTCGTCCAGACGATCGAACAAATCGAACAGTTCGGCCAAAGAGCGACTGCTGCGTTTCATAATAAAACTCACCACATCCTCCGAAAGTTCGACCCCGGTTTCTGCCGCCCGCAACCGCAGTGCCAGGCTTTTTTCTTCATCCTCCAGCGCCTTCACCGGCACCACCAACCCCCAGGCCAGACGCGAAGCAAGGTCGGGCATGACAACGCCCAGGGCCAGCGGCGGCTCGGGGGCTGCCACGAGCAATTGCCGCCCCTGTTCTCGGAGGCGGTTATACAAACCAAAGAGTGCAGCCTCACGCTCAGGATTACCCGCTACCACCTGGATGTCATCCAGGCAAACGAGGTCAAACTGCTCCAGGCCTTCAAAGCAAACGCCCAGTTCCTCACGAATATCCATCAGCGGCAAATAGATAACCCGGTGAGCCTCCATAAACCGGCAGGCCGCACACAAGAGATGCGACTTGCCTGTTCCGGCGGGGCCATACAGATAGCCGAACAACTCAACGCGTTGCTCCAGCATCTGTTTGAGAATAACGACGGCTTTGCGGTTTTCGCTACCGCGAAAGTTATCGAACGAGGCATCGGCCAGAAGGCGCAAGGGTAACGCCAGTTGCCGTCCGCCAGAATTTAAGGGTTGATCGCTCAAGCGTCACTCCGATATACAGACCATGAAACCGGCAACATCAGGTTCTGAGTTGTTGCCAGCCTTTTCGTCCCCAGATCAACAAGTAATGCAGGGCGCTTAACACCGCGACACCGGCCACCACCCACACGCCTGGGTCGACCCAGGATCCCAGGGTCGCGAGATTTGAGCGGTCAATAATGATGAGAAGAACATAACTGATCTGCAACAAGGTATTGAGTTTACCCAGCAATGAGGGACGCATTTCATAAGGCCCGATCAGGTAGTGATACCCCAGGGCACCGCACACAATAAACAGATCTCTCCCAACCACCAGCAAGCAAAGCCACAAGGGTAATGCGTCAATGACCGCCAGCATGACATACGCCGTCACCAGCAGGAATTTGTCGGCCAGCGGATCAAGAATCGCACCAAAGCGGCTTTTCCAGTTAAAGGTGCGCGCAAGAAAACCATCGGCTCCGTCGGACAGGCCGGCGATCAGAAACAGCAGCAGCGCCTGGCGATAGGCATCCACGTAAAGGCTGATGGCGAAGGGTATCACCAGCAAGATGCGCAGAAACGTTAGAACATTAGGTATCTGATGCCAGCCAATAACCATCTTTGCCTCAACTCTGACCGATTATTGGGCAAGGGGGTACCTGTCCCCCCCAACCCACCGGTAACGGATCCGCCCGGTTGCCGCAGTGCCTGCCGAGAGCTGGGATTCCGGCTTAAGCCAGGCGTCCAGTGCCACGTATTCCTGCAGCAAATCCACACTGCCCTCCATCATCAAACGAAATCCTACCCGATTGTCGCGGACGTACAGAGGCACCACCGAGCGCACCGGTGCAAGCGATGTCAAATAGCGCGAAACTCCGACGTACGAACGGAAATTCAGGATGTCAGTCACTTCCAGTTCGACCTGTCCACTGGACTGATCACTCTGGATTACGGCATAGCGATTGGCGACAACATCGGCCAGACGATGAATCAGTTTCGCAATTGCCGCCTCACGGCTTGAGGCTTCTTCGACACCTTGCATGCGGCTGCCCCGCAGCTCCAGCATCCACTGAACGCTTGCATAGGCACCCGACTCCGATACCCGGGCAATGGCCACAACATCCGCGCCGTAGCGTGCCGAGGCCTTGATGAACGGATCCAAAAACAGCCCCCAGATGTCCGATACCGAAATCACGGATTGATCCTGTAAATCCATGCTTGGCAAGTACACCGGCAAGCCGCGTTGCCCGGCCTGGGATGAAATCCATGCGAGCAAGGGGCCATCCTCTGCGGTGGCAGCAAGTACTGTACGTTCACCTTGCTGGACCAGCCCCATCCACAGCATCAGTGCGGGCCGGTTCTGGCCCCAGATAGGCGCCCCTGCGCGGCGCAACAGTTCATTAACGGCAACCGGTGAGAACTCTACGTCGATATAGGACGCAGGCGGCTGATCGTCAGTATCAGGGGTGGCAGATGCCTGGGTGCGGTAGGAAAACCGCTGAACGTAGCTTTCGGCCTGCGACAGCTGCCTGGCAACCGCATCGTTGGCCAGTACCGATGAGGTACCCGAGACTTTTACCACGACTTGCGCGAAAGCCTGGTTGAAGGCCTTTTTGCGGCTATCCGCCTCTTGATCAGCGACCTGCGCACTGCCCTCATACAAGCCTTGCACTGCGACCGCCCCGACATACGCCGGCATAAACAACCCGAGCAGGCAAAGCAATAATCCAACACCTGGGAAGCGAAATCTTCTTACCCGCATAGCGTCCAACATCCAACCACAAAAAATTGTCCGATAGGATACAACATTCGCCTGCGGGTTCCTACGTCAACCCCTACGGCAAGCGGAGGCAATCGTCATTGGATGTTCGCCTTACTGCTGTTAAAATGCTGCCCTCTTCCCATTTCAGCTTTGAGATCACCATGACAGACAAGCCGCAGTCCATCAGCTACAAGGATGCCGGGGTCGATATCGATGCCGGTAACGCCCTCGTTGAACGCATCAAAGGTGTTGCTTCTCGCACCCGTCGCCCCGAGGTTTTAACCGGACTTGGCGGGTTCGGCGCGCTGTTTGAACTCCCGCAAGGCTACCGGGAGCCGGTACTGGTATCGGGTACCGACGGGGTAGGAACCAAGTTGCGCCTGGCCATGGATCTGGGCAAACACGACAGCATCGGCATCGACCTGGTTGCCATGTGTGTCAACGATCTGGTGGTAGGCGGCGCCGAGCCGCTGTTTTTCCTGGATTACTATGCCACCGGCAAGCTCAATGTAGAGGTCGCCGCCAGTGTGGTTGACGGCATCGGCAAAGGCTGTGAAATGGCGGGCTGCTCCCTCGTTGGGGGCGAGACCGCGGAAATGCCCGGGATGTACGAAGGTGAAGATTACGACCTGGCAGGCTTTTGTGTTGGCATCGTCGAGAAATCCGGGATCATCGATGGCAGCCGGGTTGCACTGGGCGATGCCCTGTTGGCCCTGCCCTCATCCGGCCCCCACTCCAACGGCTACTCGCTGATTCGCAAGATACTGCAGGTGACCGGCGCCAGCCTTGACGAAGTTGTCGGAGGGCGACCGCTGGGCGAAGCACTGATGGAACCCACCCGGATTTATGTCAAGCCACTGCTGGAGCTCATCGCCCGCAGCGATGTAAGAGCCCTGGCTCATATTACCGGCGGCGGGTTGCTGGAAAACATTCCACGAGTGCTTCCCGACAACACCAAGGCGGTCATTGATCTCAACTCCTGGGAAATGCCGAGCGTTTTTAAATGGTTGCAGGCCAAAGGCAATGTTGTGGCGCGGGAAATGTACCGTACCCTCAACTGCGGTGTCGGCATGATCATCTGCGTGCCTCAGCAGGAAGTGGCCAATGCCCTGGCCTTATTGACCGCCACGGGAGAATCCCCTTGGGTGATAGGCCGGATCGCCGCGGCAGACGCAGATGAGCCGCGGGTAGAACTGGTTGGCCTGGAGCCAAATCAATGACAGCATCCAGTCCCGGACTGGTGGTGCTGATCTCGGGTGGCGGCACCAATTTGCAGGCGATTATTGATGCTATCGCCTGCAAACGGCTGCAGGCCAATCTGGTCGCAGTCATATCCAATCGCCCCGAAGCCTTTGGCCTGCAACGAGCGATAGACGCTGGCGCCGAAGCGGTATGCATTGATCACAGACACTATGCCGACCGCCAGACCTTTGATCTGGCACTGGCTGAACGCATCAAGAGTTACTCGCCCGCGCTGGTGATTCTGGCGGGTTTCATGCGCATTCTGACACCAGACTTTGTACGTCAGTTCGAAGGCAAACTGCTGAACATCCACCCCTCGCTCCTGCCCAAATATGCCGGCCTGCATACGCACCGACGGGCCCTTGAAGCAGGCGACAGCGTGCACGGCGCGACGGTACATTTCGTCACCGAGGAACTGGACGGCGGACCGGGGATAGTGCAGGCCCAGGTTCCCATACTGCCTGATGACACCGAAGCAAGTCTTGCCCGACGCGTACTGGAGGTGGAACACCAAATCTACCCGGCAGCCATTCAGTGGTGTCTTGATGGCGACGTACTCTTGCGCCAGGGTATTGGCATCTGTCATAACAAACCACTCGCCCGGTCTGGTATCCTCTGGCCAGCGACACCCGCCACCCTGCCCTGATCGTGAGCGCGGTAGCCGAGCAAACGGCGCCCAGCCCCGGCAGGGCGGTAACGCCCCCATCGTCAGGGAATCACAGCCCGATGTTGCGCACCTGGCTTATGTTCACACTGCTGCTTTTGTGCTGGTATGCGAACATGCCGGCGCAGGCGCTCGACCTGTTGCCCGAGCGTGCCGAGTACCGGGCTATGTACCGCTCCGGCATTCCCATCTCGGGCAAGGCCATCAGCACCCTCAGCCAGGTCGAAGGTCAGCAATGGAAATACGAGTTCGTCATCGACGGTTTTTTGCTGGATGTACTGGAGACGGTCACCTTTGAATGGCAACCCGGCGCGACCATCAAACCGCACAGCTACTACTTCGAACAATCCGGCTGGCTGGTATCGAACCGCGAAGCCCGGGTTGACTTCCAGTGGGACAAGCAGCGTGTGCGCAACGACGTCGAGGACCGGCCGTGGCTGATGAAGATTCCGCTGGGCACCCTCGACAAGCTCAGCTACCAGCTCCAGCTACGCATGGATCTGGCCGCGGGCAAACAAGAGGTCGAGTATCGAATTGCTGACGGCGGCCTGCTCAAACTGTACCAGTTCAAAGTTATTGGCAAGGAATCCGTCACCACCCGTTACGGCACACTGGATGCACTGGTGGTCGAACGCATCCGTCCGCCGCACAGCAAGCGCAAGACCACCCTCTGGTACGCTGAAAAGCTGGATTTTGCCCTGATCAAACTGGTACAGACCGAGGCTGACGGAGAAGAGTACGAAATCGAACTCAAATCCATGCACCGGCAACTACCGCCCAGCCAAGAAGCTACCGACCCGGAATCCGCACCCTGAACAAAGGCTGTCAGGTCGCTTGACCATCGAAGATGGCGCGCACAACCCGACCAATAATCCGAAGGCCCTTTTGTATGGCCGCATCATCCTGCGAGTAGGTAATGCGAATGCATTCGTTCGTGTGCGCCCACGGCTGCGACAACCCGGGAAAGAAGTAATGCCCCGACACAACCAGCACGCCCGCCTGCTTGAGCATCTCGTACAAGCGCTGGCTCGATACCGGCAATCCCGGCAACCAGAGCCACAGAAACATGGCACCTTCGGGCTTGTGCAGGCAAAACGGATAGCCCGCCAGTTCCTGACACAGGATCGCGTGGGCCAGTTGCGCCTTGGCCTGATAGAAAGGCTTGATGATCTGATGGCTCAACCGCAGAATCTCGCCCGAAGCCAGAAGCTCTCGCGCCAGTACCGCACCGAACGAACCTGTCGTCAGATTGATGATAGCGTTGGCGCCGGCAAGTGCATTGATGATGTCTTCGCGGGCGATCACAATGCCGGTTCGCACGGCGGGCATGCCGAATTTGGACAGACTCAGGCACAAGACGGTGTTTTCATTCCAAAAGGCGGTGGCCTCACCAAACACCAGTTCCGGAAAAGGAGTGCCATAGGCGCCATCAATAATCAAAGGCACCCGGTGCTTTCGAGCCAGACGATCAAGCTGTGCCACCTCGGCATCGGTCAGCAGGTTGCCGGTAGGGTTGGTCGGCCGGGACACGCAGATGGC
>JBFHRO010000021.1:0-24546 GCA_041591635.1 Oleiphilaceae bacterium
CCTACATACTGGGCGAGGGCTGGTTCATGGGGCTGCCTTTTAACGTAACCCAGGATGTGCTGGTGCCGCGCTCACCGATTGCCGAGCTCATTCAGGCCGACTTCCAGCCCTGGCTGCAGGTCTCGCCCGAGCGCATTCTGGACTTGTGCACCGGCAGCGGTTGTATTGGTATTGCCTGTGCCTATCAGTACCCTGAGGCTGAAGTGGTATTGTCGGATATCTCGGCTCAAGCCATTGCGGTGGCCCAGGGAAATATTTTGCGCCACAAACTGACGGACCGGGTTCAGGTGGTGCAGTCAGATGTGTTTTCTGACATCACCGGGCGTTTCGATGTCATCGTTTCCAATCCGCCGTATGTTGATGCCAGTGACATCGCTTCCATGCCGCCGGAGTTTCGCAGTGAGCCGCTGCTTGGGCTTGCCGCAGGGGAAGACGGGCTGGAAATTGCCCGGCGCATCTTGCGCCATGCACGCCAGTTCCTGACGGATGAAGGCATTTTGGTGGTGGAAGTCGGAAACAGTTGGGAGGCACTGGAAGCTGCCTATCCAGAGGTTCCCTTTACCTGGGTCGAGTTCGAGAACGGCGGGGTAGGTGTCTTTGTGATGACCGCCCGGGAACTCGATGAGTATGCGCTGGCATTGGGTCAGTACTAGATCAGTACCTGGTCAGCAATGGAAGGAGGGCGAGCCGGCCGGATCTCCCCCCCTTTGATTCCTTTTGCCCGCTGTCTTGAGACAGTTCAGTAATTGAGTGGTTTTATGTCGGGAAATAGCTACGGAAAATTGTTTACGGTTACCACCTTTGGCGAAAGCCACGGGATCGCATTAGGGTGCATTGTTGATGGTTGCCCGCCCGGGCTGGCCTTGTGTGAAGAAGACCTGCAGCTTGATCTGGATCGCCGCAAGCCCGGTACCTCCCGCTATACCACACAACGCCGGGAAGAAGACCGGGTGCGTATTTTGTCGGGCGTGTTTGAGGGCAAGACCACGGGTACGCCCATTGGTTTGCTGATCGAAAATACGGATCAACGCTCCAAGGACTATTCCAATATCAAGGATACCTTCCGGCCAGCTCATGCCGACTACACCTACATGCAGAAGTACGGTGTGCGTGACTATCGGGGCGGAGGCCGATCTTCGGCGCGGGAAACGGCGGTGAGGGTGGCGGCAGGCGCCATCGCCAAGAAGTACTTGCGTGAGCGACTGGGTGTTGAAGTGCGCGGCTATCTGGCGCAACTTGGCCCCATCAAAGCCGATGTGCTGGATTGGACACAGGTCGACAAAAACCCTTTTTTCTGTCCGGATGCGGCCAAGGTGCCCGAGATGGAAGCTTATATGCAGCAGCTTAATAAAGAGGGCGATTCGATTGGTGCCAGAATTAACGTTGTTGCCAGTGGTGTGCCGGCAGGATTGGGCGAACCTGTTTTTGACCGTCTCGATGCCGACCTCGCACATGCCCTTATGAGTATTAACGCGGTTAAAGCGGTCGAGATTGGTGCAGGTTTTGAGGTGGTGACGCAAAAAGGCACAGAACATCGGGATGAAATGACGCCCGAAGGTTTTCTGAGTAATCGCGCCGGTGGCATTTTGGGCGGGATTTCCTCGGGGCAGGACATTCTTGCCAGTATCGCCCTCAAGCCCACCTCCAGTTTGCGCATTCCCGGAAAGAGCATCAATGTCAAAGGGGAGGCGATTGATGTGGTTACCCACGGGCGTCACGACCCCTGTGTAGGCATTCGTGCTACCCCCATTGCCGAGGCCATGATGGCGCTGGTGTTGATGGATCATTATCTGCGTCATCGGGGCCAGAATCAGGACGTGGTTTCGCCGACCGCCGCTATCGCTGCCCAGGCACCTCTCGCTCGCAACGAGCCATAAGCATGGCCGGTGCCCCGAGCGATTCCGATCATAAGGCGGGTCGCCTCGCAGGCACCTACGTCCGGTTGTCTGCCTTTTATTTCTTTTACTTCGCATTGCTTGGTGGCATGGCCCCCTTTTGGGGGTTGTTTCTGGAGTCGCGCGGGTTTTCGGCGCTGGAAATCGGACAGCTGATGTCCTGCCTCATGCTCACCAAGTTAGTGGCTCCCAACCTGTGGGCCTGGATCGCCGACCGCACAGCGCAGCGTCTTGCATTGATGCGCTGGGGCTGTTTTTTGGCGCTGGTCGTGTTTCTGGGTTTTGGGCTGCGCACCGACTTCTGGTGGTTCGCCGGTGTCATGTTTCTCTACAGTTTTTTCTGGAATGCCGTACTGCCGCAGTTCGAAGTCATTACCCTGAATCAGCTCGGTGATCAGCGCCTACGCTACAGTCAGATTCGCTTGTGGGGGTCCATTGGCTTTATTGCGGCCGTGCAACTCCTGGGGTGGATGTTTGATTATGTTTCGATTGAGTGGCTGCCAGCGGTACTGGCGCTACTGCTGTTGCTCATCTGGCTGGCAGGATTACAGCCTTTTCTTGAACCCGCCATTGTGCATCAGGCTTCTGGCGGATCGTTGCGCACCACACTCAAAGACCCTGTTGTCATCGTATTTCTGCTGGCCAATTTCCTGCTGCAACTGGGGCTTGGGCCTTACTACACCTTTTATAGCCTGTTTATGGAGCAGCAAGGCTACTCTCGCTTGCTCATAGGTACTTTGTGGGCGATTGGTGTATGGGCCGAGGTGCTACTCTTTATTGTCATGCCGCGCCTGCTGGCTCGCTATAGTTTGCGCAACATTACACTGGTTTCATTGTTTCTGACGGCGATCCGGTGGCTGGTGATTGCCGAGTTACCCCAGAGTTTACCCATGCTGGTGTTGGCACAATTGATTCATGCAGCTTCATTTGCCGCATTGCATGCGGTTGCCATGCACTTTGTGCATGAGCGTTTTAGCGGCGCCACGGCCGGGCAAGGTCAGGCACTTTATGCCAGTTTGAGTTTTGGCGGCGGAGGCTTCGTCGGTGCTTTGCTGGGTGGCCTGTTGTCAGAGCGTTATGGCATGGTATCTGCCTTTCATTTTTCTGCGTGCGTTACCTTTTTCGCTGTCTTGCTTGTTTTCATCTATTTCAGACCGGCAACCTGAGTGAAATGGCCCCGAGGGCCTGATGCTTGTCAATGTTGCGTTTTTGTGGACAGGGTTTAATTAAAAGCCTTTGTGTTTTAGGTAGAATACCGGCCCTTGCCCGAACGTTGTATGCTGTACCGAGAAGGTTGTAGTACGACAAAAGTTGTAGCACGAAGCAGGCTCTGATGAAGAGCCAGGTGTGACAAGCGCAGTAAGAACATGCAAGACTAACGGCGGTAGCAACAAGAGTGGATGTGGTTTGATGGCGCATGGATGGCAGTCATGCGTACTGGACCGAAATGATAGTTCAAATAACAAGCAGGTGGACATAAGCATGAGTGACAATATGATCGAAACCCTATCAACCCAGATCAAACAATCTCTGGAACCCATGAACAAAATCGGATCTTTGGTTCAAGCCAATTTTGAAAAGCTGGCCGAACTCCAAATGCAATCGTTCAAGACCTATTCCGAACTGGCCACCAGGCAACTCAAAGCCATGGCGAACGTACGTGACCTGGATGGCCTCAAGGCCCTGGGCACAACGCAAACCGAAATCGCCGGTGAAATCAGCCAAAAAATCATGGCCGATCTGAAAGAAATCGCCGACATGGGAATGGCACTCAAAACCGAGATCGAAAGCGCACTGATTAACAAAGATGCGCCCGCAAACAAAGAAGCGCCCGCCGCCAAGAAAGAAGCCGCAAGCGGCAAAAAAGAAAGCGAAGCCAAATAATCCTGGTTGCTTGCCGTGCCGGGTACCCGCTTGGATGGCTCGGCACGGAGATTCTCCCTCTCTCTGATATCCAATCGCCTTAGCTTCTTAGGGACTATGACCGTGAGCAAAAATAACAACACCGCCGCCGATCAGATAAAAAGCGTCTTTGGCGTTCTGGATCAGGCAAGTGAAGAATACCGCCGCAACCTTGAAACCTGGCTGGAGTCGGTGGGCATCAAGGATGCACCGCGACTGGCCGAATATTTTGACACCCTGAATACGTACCGGGAAATGCTCGAGCAGTGCGTCACCCATCCTGTGCATCTGGCTACGACGGAGGTCAACCTGCTCAAAGACCACGCGCGCTTGCTCTTTCGTACCGGCAAGCGTCTTTTTGGCAAGGCAGTCAAGCCCGTGGTGCAGCCGGAGGCAGGCGATCGTCGCTTCGGTTTTGCCGACTGGCAGGACAACACCTTTTTCGATTATGTCAAACAGGCCTACCTGCTCAATTCCCGTGCATTTATGGATCTGGTCGATCACGCCGAAGATTCAGGCAATCACACCCATGACCAGTTCGTGTTTTATGCCCGACAACTGGTCAATGCCCTTGCTCCCACCAATTTCCTGCTGACCAACCCTGAGGCGCTCAAGAAAACGGTGGAAAGTGGGGGAACCAATTTGCTCGATGGTGTCAAGCAGTTTTGGACCGACCTCAAGCGCAACCCCCAGTTGCTGAACGTGTCGATGACAGACTTGTCCGCGTTCTCTGTGGGGCGCAACGTGGCTACCACGGCGGGCAAGGTCGTGTTTCAAAATGACATGATGCAATTGATCCAGTATTCCCCCACCACCGAGCAGGTACATAAAGTACCGCTTCTGGTGATTCCGCCCTGGATCAACAAGTTCTATATTCTCGATTTGAAGGAAAAGAATTCGCTGATTCGCTGGTTGGTCGATCAGGGGTTCACGGTGTTTGTTATTTCCTGGGTCAACCCCGGCCCCAGCCTTGGTCACAAGCATTTTGCCGATTACATGCTTGAAGGCCCGGTTGCCGCGATCGATGCGATTGCCAAGGCCACAGGAGAAAAGCAGGTCAATGCGATTGGCTATTGTGTGGGTGGAACCTTGCTGGGATGCACACTGGCATGGCTGGCTGCCAAAAATAAACA
Organism: Oleiphilaceae bacterium; assembly: GCA_041591635.1. Classification (GTDB taxonomy): domain Bacteria; phylum Pseudomonadota; class Gammaproteobacteria; order Pseudomonadales; family Oleiphilaceae; genus JACKOD01. The sequence continues at coordinate 4,931 of JBFHRO010000021.1, forward strand.
CCCCGTCAAGAGTGCGACCTATCTCACCAGCTTGCTGGATTTTTCCGATCCTGGCGACATTCGTATTTTTATCAATGAAAAGTCGATTCAGGGCATTGAAAAGCGCATGAATCAGGTCGGTTATTTCGACGGTCGGGTCATGGCGTTCAGTTTCAATATGCTGCGCGAGAACGATCTGTTCTGGTCTTTCTTTGTGAATAACTACCTCAAGGGCGAGAAACCCACAGCCTTTGATTTGCTCTACTGGAATTCAGACAGTACCAACTTGCCAGCTACCATGCACAGCTTCTATCTGCGCAATATGTATCTGCACAACCGCCTGATTGAGCCCAATGGTATTGAGCTGGCGGGTCAAAAGATTGATCTGGGCAAAATCGATATTCCGGTATATTTCCTGTCGACCCAACAAGATCATATCGCCAAATGGAAAACCACCTATAAGGGTACTCAGGTGCATTCTGGCGAGGTAACCTTTGTACTGGCCGGTTCCGGTCACATTGCCGGCGTGGTCAATCCGCCCAGCCAGAACAAGTATGGTTACTGGACGAACGAGGCGCTGCCCGCTCAGGCCGATGACTGGTTTAACTCCTCAACCAAGCATGATGGTTCCTGGTGGACGCACTGGCTGGCCTGGGCGGCACCCAAAAGTGGAGCCATGATTCCTGCACGCGAGCCGGGAAGCGGTGGTTTGCCCGTGATTGAAGACGCCCCCGGAAGCTACGTACGCACCAGCGTTGCCCAGGCTATCCGGCAATAACAGGTTTATTCTCACCCCATACAGCCCGGGCTTCATGAATAAACGCCCGGGCTGCATTTCCCAGTGTTTTTCGTTTTACCGATACCGCACCCAGATAGCGACAGGGGGGATGCGCTTGTACCGGCAGATGAATCACGGCCTGATCCAGCATGGTTCGTGGCAACACGCTCCAGCCGATGCCCACACTTACCATCATCTTGATGGTTTCCAGGTCATTGGTGGGAATGCTGGCTGTCAAGGCGAGTTTGTGCTCATCAAACAGTTGCCGAATGAGTTGGTAGGTCGTGGTGGTTGAAGCAGGCAGCACTGCCTGATGACTCGCCAGTAACTCCAGGGTGACCGGTGTCGTTTGGGTCGCCGATGCCAGGGGGTGCCCCGGGCCACACACAAATGCCATCGGATCGGGCCAGGAGAGATGCAGCTGGAGCTTGTCGTCTTGCTGGCGTGGCAGGGTGATGAACGCCAGCTCCGCATCGTGACGGTATAATTCCTCGGTAGCTTTTTCGGACTCCAAAAAGCGCAACTGCAAGTCAACTTCGGGGTAGCGGGCAATATAGCGATTGAGAATCCGTGGCAGGCGGTGCAAGCCAACATGGTGACTCACAATGATGCCAAGACGGCCACCGACTCGGGTGTTTAAGTGGGCAATCGAATCCCGGGCGTTTTGCACCTCAAGCAAGACCGTCCGGGCGTGGGGCAGTAGTTTTCGCCCTGCTTCGGTGAGTGCCACCTGCTTGCTGCCGCGCTCAAACAGCAGGCAATCCAGTTCGCATTCAAGTTGGCGTATGCGTTTGCTGATCGCCGGCTGGGTAATATGGAGTTGTTGCGCTGCGCCGCTGAACGACTCGGCGTCAACAATGGCCAGAAAGGCGTTGAGGTTATCCAGGTTCATTGGCGGCTGTCCTGTGTGTGAAAAGGCGGGCAAGTGAATTCCATTGCATTCCTTTTGGTTATTCATTGTATGAAAAATATGAATTTGTTTCATGCTTTTGTTTGCCATACACTGCTTCTGTGGTCGTACAGACAACTGATTGGCATAGACTGATCAAGCATTTGAGAGAGGACAGGGTAATGGCTGGCAAGACTTTATATGACAAGTTATGGGACGCCCATCTGGTCAAACAGCGTGATGACGGATCGGCACTGATTTATATTGATCGTCAGTTGTTGCACGAGGTGACTTCGCCACAGGCCTTTGATGGTTTGCGGCTGGCGGGGCGCAAACCGTGGCGGGTGGATGCGAACCTTGCCACCCCCGATCACAATGTGCCCACCACAGACCGTGCCAGTGGCGTGGAGGGCATTGCTGATCCGGTGTCACGGATACAGGTGCGCACCCTCGATGAAAACTGCGACGAGTTCGGTATCGTAGAATTCAAAATGCTGGATTCCCGGCAAGGCATTGTTCACGTTATAGGGCCTGAGCAGGGTGCGACGCTACCCGGCATGACGGTGGTCTGTGGCGACTCCCATACCTCGACCCACGGTGCCTTTGGTGCGCTGGCCCATGGCATCGGAACCTCGGAGGTTGAGCATGTGCTGGCGACCCAGTGTCTGGTGCAAAAGAAAATGAAAAACATGCTGGTGCGCGTCAATGGCAAGGTGGGGCCGGGAATCACCGGAAAGGACATTGTGCTGGCGATCATCTGCAAACTGGGCACGGCGGGCGGCACGGGCTACGCCATGGAATTTGCCGGAGAAGCGATCCGGGATCTTTCCATGGAAGGCCGGATGACCCTGTGCAACATGGCCATTGAAGCCGGTGCCCGGGCCGGGCTGGTAGCGGTTGATCAAACCACGATCGATTATGTCAAAGGGCGCCCTTACGCCCCCAAGGGCGAACTGTGGGAACGGGCGGTGCAGGACTGGTCAAGCTTGCACAGTGATGCCGATGCCGTGTTCGATCAGGTGGTGGACTTGAATGCAGCCGACATCAAGCCACAGGTGACCTGGGGTACCTCTCCCGAAATGGTCACGGCGATTGATGGCACTGTGCCCAATCCTGCCCGCGAAACCGATGCTGTAAAACGCGAAGGGATCGAACGTGCGCTGGCTTACATGGGCCTGAAGGCTGACATGCCGATTACGGCCATTCGACTTGACCGGGTATTTATCGGTTCTTGCACCAACTCCCGCATTGAAGACTTGCGCGCCGCTGCAGAAGTGGTCAAAGGCCGCAAGGTGGCGGCCACCATCAAGCAGGCCCTGGTGGTGCCTGGCTCCGGACTGGTCAAGGCCCAGGCGGAGCAAGAAGGCCTGGACAAGATCTTCATGGCGGCCGGCCTTGAATGGCGCGAGCCGGGCTGTTCCATGTGCCTTGCCATGAATGCCGACAAACTGGGGCAGGGAGAGCACTGTGCTTCGACATCGAACCGCAATTTCGAAGGGCGCCAGGGGTTCGGTGGCCGCACGCATCTGGTGAGTCATGCCATGGCGGCCGCGGCCGCGGTTACGGGGCATTTTGTTGATGTCAGAGATATGCTCGGTGCGCAGGCGCACTGATTTGTCAAAGGAGCACGCCTAATGAAAGCATTTACCAGTTTAAAGGGGCTTGTGGCCCCGTTGGATCGAGCTAATGTCGATACCGACATGATCATTCCCAAGCAGTTTCTGAAATCGATCAAGCGCACCGGGTTTGGCAAGAATCTGTTCGACGAGTTGCGATATCTTGATGAGGGGCAACCGGATCAGGACTGCACGCATCGGCCAATCAATCCCGAGTTCGTGCTCAACCAGCCTCGCTACCAGGGCAGCAGCATACTGCTGGCACGGCAGAATTTTGGCTGTGGCTCCAGTCGTGAACATGCGCCATGGGCGCTGGATGACTATGGCTTTCGTTGCGTCATCGCGCCCAGCTATGCCGACATTTTTTTCAATAACTGTTTCAAAAACGGCATCTTGCCGGTAGTGCTGGCCGAACACGAAGTCGACCAGCTGTTTCGCGAGACCTTTGCCTGCGAAGGCTATAGGCTCGAAGTGGATCTGGCAGCGCAGAAGGTGGTCACCCCTGACGGCAAAAGCTTTTCGTTTGAAGTCGATGCGTTCAGAAAGCATTGTTTGTTGAATGGCCTGGACGATATTGGCCTGACGCTGGAAGATGCGCCCGCCATTCGTGCCTATGAAGAAAAACGCCGCCAGCAGGCCCCCTGGCTGTTCGATGCCATTGCGGGTTGATCAGACTGAGGGTGGTTTGCCTGCTGACGCCGGTAATGACTGGTTAACAACTTTCCTATGCAAGAGAGCAGAAACATGAGCAAAAAACTGTTACTTCTGGCCGGTGACGGCATTGGGCCCGAAATCATGGCAGAGGCAGAGAAGGTGTTGCAGCTGTTGAACGATCGCCAGCAACTCGGTCTGACCTTTGAGAGAGCGCTGGTAGGCGGCGCTGCCATTGATGCCAGTGGCGTGCCCTTGCCGGAGGAAACCATGGCCAAGGCGCGCGAGGCCGATGCCATTTTATTGGGGGCGGTAGGTGGCCCCAAATGGGACAAACTGGAGATGGCAATACGCCCGGAAAAAGGCTTGCTTGGCTTGCGTTCGGGACTTGAGCTGTTTGCCAATCTGCGTCCTGCCATTTTGTACCCGCAACTTGCCGATGCGTCATCCCTGAAGCCTGAAATTGTGGCAGGGCTCGATATTCTGATTGTGCGCGAGCTGACTGGCGGAATTTACTTCGGCAAGCCAAGGGGAGTTCGTATCCTGGAAAACGGTGAGCGCGAAGGCTACAACACCTATGTGTATTCTGAAAGCGAGATTCGCCGCATTGGACGGGTCGCCTTCGAGGCCGCACGCAAGCGTAATGGCAAGCTGTGTTCGATCGACAAGGCCAACGTGCTGGAGGTTACTGTGCTGTGGCGTGAAATCATGACCGATCTTGCCAGCGAGTATCCCGATGTCCAGCTCAGCCACATGTATGTCGATAATGCTGCCATGCAGCTGGTACGGGCACCCAAGCAGTTTGACGTACTGGTGACGGGCAACATGTTCGGCGACATTCTGTCGGATGAGGCGGCCATGCTGACCGGATCTATCGGCATGCTGCCTTCAGCGTCCCTCAATGCGCAGGGTAAAGGCATGTATGAGCCCTGTCACGGTTCGGCGCCCGACATTGCAGGGCAGGGGGTTGCCAATCCGCTGGCAACCATTCTGTCAGCGGCGATGCTGCTGCGCTACAGTCTGCAACAGGAAGCCAGTGCCCAATTGATCGAGCGCGCGGTAAGCCAGGTGCTGGATCAGGGGTATCGCACCGCCGACATTTACTCCCCGGGAATGAACAAGGTTGGAACCCGGGCTATGGGTGATGCTGTTGTCGCGGCCCTGGGGACGCTTTTATAACGCGTCGGTCATTGGTGCAGGCTGCTATGCTTAGTACTTGATAGCGGCCTTCATCTGTGTTCACAATACGAACGTTTTGCGTGTTGTTGAATGAATTAATCAAGCAGGAATAGATAGCAATGAAGAAGCTCGGATTGGTCGGTTGGCGCGGCATGGTTGGCTCTGTGTTGATGCAGCGTATGCAGGAAGAACGTGATTTTGATCTCGTGGAGCCGGTGTTTTTTTCCACCTCGCAGGCGGGTCAGGATGGGCCTTCCATCGGCAAGCCTGTATCCCTGCTCAAGGATGCCAACAGTATTGGCGATCTTGCCGAGATGGATATCATCATAAGTTGTCAGGGCGGCGATTATACCAAAGCCGTTTTCCCCCAATTGCGGGCGGCCGGATGGCAAGGTTACTGGATCGATGCCGCATCTGCCTTGCGCATGAATGAGGAGTCGGTGATTATCCTTGATCCTGTAAACCTCAAAGTCATAGAAAACGCCATTGCCGATGGGCGTCGCGAGTTTGTTGGCGGCAACTGTACGGTCAGTCTGATGTTGATGGCACTGGGCGGGCTGTTTGAGCAGGATCTGGTCGAGTGGGCGAGCCCCATGACCTACCAGGCGGCATCCGGTGCAGGGGCCCAGAACATGCGCGAGCTTATTTCCCAGATGGGCGCCATTTATGGTGCGGTCGCCGACAAACTCGCTGATCCGGCCTCGGCCATTCTGGAAATCGATCAGATTGTCGCCCAGACCATGCGCAGTGAAAACTATCCTACCGATCATTTCGGTGTGCCTCTGGGAGGAAGCCTGATTCCCTGGATCGACTCCCAGCTGCCCAATGGCCAGAGCAGGGAGGAGTGGAAGGCGGAAGCCGAGGCGAACAAGATCCTCGGTCGTGGCGACCGGCGCGTGGCTATCGATGGGCTCTGTGTTCGCATTGGTGCCATGCGTTGCCACAGCCAGGCCATCACCTTGAAGCTCAAGCAGGATGTGCCCATGAGCGACATTGAATCCATTGTGGGGTCAGCCAATGACTGGGTGAAGGTCATCCCCAACCAAAAGGAAATCACCGTGCAGGAATTGACGCCGGCGAAGGTGACGGGAACCCTTGCGGTGCCGGTGGGGCGTATGCGCAAACTGAGCATGGGGCCCGAGTACCTTTCCGCCTTTACGGTCGGAGACCAGCTTTTGTGGGGGGCGGCCGAGCCTTTACGCAGAATGCTGCGAATTCTCCTGAAGGCGTAAACCCTGGTTGAGCCTGCTTCAAGGGCGGCAAAAGGAAAAGCGATCGAAAGGTCGCTTTTTTTGTTCGACAAATATATGTGATGCGCGTTTTGTTTTTTTCAAAAACCGGACAAAAGGCCGGAAAAAACGCCGGAATTATTTTATAAAGTGTTTCGAACGTATTGATTCTATTGAAAATAAGAAACTTTGGCTTTTGTTGATAAATCACGACTTATGAACAATACTTGCTAGTCAGTTACAGGAGCGTAAGTTTTTTGTGAACTTACACCACGAGTTTGTGACGTCAGTCAATTCATAATAATACTCTGCACAGTTAATTAAGGGATAATCGGATGAAGCGCAAGCTTGCGGTGGCAATCTCACTGATATCAGCCCTTGGGGCAAGCACGGTCTACGCACTGGGCTTGGGCGAAGCGACGGTAAAGTCGGCACTGAATCAGCCGCTGAAGGCTGAAATAGAACTGCTCAATGTGAAAGATCTGGGTGCCGGTGAAATATTGCCAGGGCTGGCGACGCGAGAGGATTTTTTGCGCTCGGGCATTGAGCGGGTCTATTTCCTCAATGATTTGCGCTTCAATGTAGAAACGGATTCCAGAGGCCGTGCGATTGTACAGCTGACCACCAAGAAACCTGTGCGTGAGCCCTACTTGAATTTCCTTGTGGAAGTCATTTGGCCCAGCGGACGGCTGCTGCGTGAATATTCATTGCTGATTGATCCACCGGTGTTTGCCGAAGAAAAGGCAGCCAAAGTCGCGCCGGCCAAAACAGTATCAACAGTGACGCCTGCCGCGCGTCCCGCGCAGACCAGCACTGCTGCGCCCGCGGCGACGCGCACTACCAAGCAGACGTCCCGGCCGGTTGAAGGCACCTTTGGCCCTACCTCAAACTCAGATACCCTTTGGGCAATAGCGTTGCAGGTACGTCCCAATAGCAGCGTTTCGCCGCAACAAACCATGCTGGCGCTTCAGGATTTGAATCCCGATGCGTTCTTTGATGGCAATATCAATAAGTTACGATCCGGTCATGTGCTGCGGATACCCACGCTTGAGCAAATCAAGAGTCGCACCAATCGCCAGGCTGTCAATGAAGTGGTGGCTCAGAACCGGGCCTTTGAGACCGGACAATTGGCTCCGCAGACCGTGGATGCTCGCCCTGATGCACTGGTTGCCAAAGGCAAGCCATCGCGTGAGGTGACGGGAGACGAGTTGAAGCTTGTCGTTCCCCGCACGCAACAGGAAGCCGCCAAGGCGAAGGCACACGCAGGCGAACAGGGGGGTGCAGGCGATGAGGCGGTCAGAAATGAGTTGATTGCCACCCAGGAGCGTCTTGACAAGTCCCGACTTGAGAAAGAGGAGTTGGGCAATAAAGTAAAAGACCTCGAAGAGCAGATGCAAACCTTGAAACGGCTGCTGTCGCTCAAGGACGATCAACTCGCGGCCATGCAAGCACAGATGAGCCAGCTTGATAGTGCCGAGACAGCGAAGCCGCAGGGCGTGGACGTCGCTTCGGTGGCCGGAACCACACCGCCAGTGCAAGCGACAGACCCATCGACGTCGCCTGAGTCCACGGAATCAGCTGCCCAGCCGGGTGACGGACAAACCGCGAGTGTGCCGGCTGTTCAGCCGCAATCGGTCTCAACCCCGGGCCAAGCCGGTGAACCGCCGGCCCAGCCTGTGATGACGCCTGCACCCGCCACGCCGGTCGCGCCGACAGCACCGGCGCCGGCAGTGGAAAGCTGGTTCGACAAGATTGTCAATGCGTTGGTCAACAACCCGCTCTATCAGGGGCTGGCGGCTGGTTTTGGATTGTTGGTCGTATTGCTCTTGTGGGTTGTTTCCAGAAACAACGCCCGTAAGGAGCAGGAATTCCACGAACTGATGGCGCAGGGTGGATATGCCACGGTTGACGATCAGGATGTGCTCAATCTGGGGGATGCTGCGGTTGATAACGCGGCACAGGGAATTAGCCGAAACTTTGACGATGAGGGCAGCGATGCGCTCACAGACGCGGGAGCCTACATTGCGTACGGTCGGTTCGATCAGGCGGCGTCCTTGCTGGAAAATGCCATTGCCGAAGAGCCGCGACGCAGCGATTTGCGTCTAAAACTTCTCGAAGTTCATGCGAAACAAGGCAATGCAACAGCCTTCGAGACCCAATACCGTGGCCTGGCGGCGTTGCGGGATGAGCCAGCGCTTGAGCAGGCGGCTAAATTGCGGGCCGGGTTGGGAGCGGAAGTAGCAGGAGAGGACGATTCGGTTTCTTTGGACGACCTTGAAAGCCAGCTCAGGTCAGAGAGTTTTGGTACCAAGAAGCCAGCTGTGGCGACTGCGTCAGCGCGTCGTACCGAGGCTAGCGAGCCCGCAGCGATAGCCGACAGTGCCGAAATTCTGGATAGCTCCGAGGCTTTGGAAGACGCCAGTGAGATAGACTCCTTGAGTCAGAAATCCCTTGAGTCTTCAAGGGCCAAGAGTCCGGCTCCGGCGGCGCCTGAGGTGGATCTTGATGATCTGGACGTGGATCTGGATTTTGGCGAGATTGACGCCGCCATGTCCGTCGACGCTACCGATGCAGTCGCGACAGATATTCAGTTCAATCTTGACGAAAGTTTGCTTGAAGATCAGGAAGCCGCCGCGCCACCTGCACCGACAAAAACCTTTGATCTCGGGCTGGATGATTTGGCTCTGGATGGCAGTGCCGTAGAAGAAGGCATGGTCGATACGGCAAAAGGTACAAAGACCTCCTCGCCGACTGTCAAAATGCCAGCCGATGACTTCGAGGACATGGATCTTGAGGCGGAGCTGGCGAGTCTGACCAATGAAGAGGCGGCAGAGGCTGAAACCGAAGAGCCTACGGCAGAAGACTTGCTGATGGCAGAGGCCGATTTCGGCGGCCAAACGCCAGAAGAAATGCTTGCCAGCATTGATGAAGATCTTGGGCTGGGCGAGTTCGCAGGCGACTTGAGTCAGGAATCGGAAGATAACCTCTTTGTGACCGCCGATGCCTCTGATTTGGGGGCAGACGGGTTGGACGTAGATACTGATCTTGATCTTGGCCTTGATGCGTTGGTACAGGAAGAACCGCAACCAGAAGATCTGGGGGCTCTGCCGGTTGCCGAGCTGGAAGAGGTAGATGCCGCCGCGTCAGCAGCGGATTCGGCTTCTGTCGCCCGGCGCGACGAACTGGATTCGGAGCTCGAAGGGGATGATGATTTCGAGTTCCTGTCCGGTACCGATGAGGCCGCCACCAAACTCGATTTGGCGCGCGCCTATATCGACATGGGTGATGTTGACGGTGCCAGGGACATTCTGGAGGAGGTGTCGCTCGAAGGCAGTGATCTGCAGAAACAGGAAGCCTTGTCTTTGCTCAAATCCATAGCCTGACGTCTTGCAGGCTTAAATCTCTCGTCAAATGAAGAGGAAGACTTCGCGAGGAGTTTTCCTCTTTGTCTAAACAAAGTAATCTATGCAGCCTGTTTAGAATGCATTGGTGCTTTGGTTTTGTCAGCATGTTGTCCCGATTTATCATCTCCTGAGCTCATTGGTAACGGCCGGCTCGTCATGATTCTTGAATATGACGGGTCCAGCTATCACGGCTGGCAGGCGCAAAAGGCGGGCGTAGTGGGTGTGCAGCAGCGTGTGCAGGAGGCCGTGGGGCGCGTAGCGGGTCACGACGTTGAGCTCGTATGCGCTGGCCGAACCGATGCAGGCGTGCACAGCAGCTACCAGGTTGTCCACTTTGAGACCAGTGTACGCCGGACGGTCAAGTCCTGGGTTATGGGTGCCAATGCAAATCTGCCGATGGATATCAGTGTCTTGTGGGCAGGGGCGGCGGCTGCAGAGTTCCATGCGCGTTTTTCTGCCACCTCAAGACGTTATCGTTATGTAATTTACAATCACCCGGTGCGGCCGGCGGGTTTGCGGCAGATGGTCACCTGGGCTTGCCGGCCACTGGATGCCCAGAAAATGCACATTGCTGCCCAGAGCTTGATCGGTGAGCATGATTTTACTTCGTATCGAGCCATTGGCTGTCAGTCCAGGACGCCCTTCAGGCACGTTGATTTTGTGACGGTAAAACGGGCAGGCAATCTGGTGATTCTGGATATCCAGGCAAATGCCTTTTTGCATCATATGGTGCGTAATATCGCCGGTGTGTTAATGGCCATCGGAGCCGGGAAAGCGCCGGTGAGCTGGGCCGCTGAAGTGCTCGAGGCCAGAGATCGCAAACAGGGTGGCGTTACCGCATCACCCTGTGGCTTGTATCTGATTGATGTATCCTATCCGCTGCCATTTGTTTTGCCTAAATGGATAACCGGCCCCCAATTTCTGGCAGGGTTTGATGTCTGACGGTTGAAGCTTGAGCTGTGGATGATAAACAAAATGCCTACTCAGGGAGAATCGAGAGTGTCGCGAATTCGGATCAAGATATGTGGCATTACCAGTGAAACCGATGCCCGGTATGCCGTCGAGGCGGGCGCCGATGCGCTGGGGCTGGTATTCTATGATCCCAGCCCGCGAAATCTTGATCTGCAGATGGCCGCGGCGATCCGGCGCGTGGTGCCACCTTTCGTGTCATTGGTGGGCTTGTTTGTGAATGCATCGGCCTCGTTCATCGAAGCCGCCATTCATGCGGCCGAGCTTGATTTGCTGCAGTTTCATGGTGATGAGCCGGATGCAAGTTGCCAAGGGTTTGGCCGGCCCTATATCAAGGCCATTCGGGTCAGGGAAGGAATGAGTCTTGCAAAAAAGCTTGAGGATTACCCCGGTGCCAGTGGGATTTTACTGGATACCTATGTCGCCAACGTGCCGGGAGGAACCGGCAATACCTTTGATTGGCGCCTTTTTCCCAAAAACAGTTCAAAACCCCTTATTCTTGCTGGTGGTCTGGAACCGGACAATGTGGCAGAAGCCATCAGAGTGACCCGGCCGTATGCCGTGGATGTGAGTGGCGGAGTGGAACGCTCCAAGGGAAAAAAAGATCCACAAAAAATACAACGATTCATTCGGGAGGTGGCTGGTGAAAACAATTTTTACCCCAGAGCAACTTAAACAGATTCCAGACGAGCGGGGCCACTTTGGTATTTTTGGTGGACAGTTTGTATCGGAAACCCTGATGGGCTCACTCAAGGCGCTTGAAGCGCAATACCATCGGCTGAGAAACGATCCTGGTTTTCAGGCCGAGTTTGATCGTGACATGGCAGACTACGTAGGGCGTCCGTCGCCTTTGTATTTGGCGGAACGTTTAACCAGAGAGGTCGGGGGCGCCAAAATCTACCTCAAGCGCGAAGACTTGAACCACACCGGCGCACACAAGGTCAATAACACGATTGGCCAGGCCTTGCTGGCCAAGTACTCGGGCAAGCCGCGTATCATTGCCGAAACCGGCGCCGGTCAGCACGGCGTGGCCACCGCCACGGTGGCGGCGCGACTGGGCCTTAAGTGCAAGATTTTTATGGGGTCTGAGGATGTTAAACGGCAATCGCTGAATGTTTACCGGATGAAACTGCTGGGGGCGGAAGTCTGTGCGGTCGAAAGCGGCACCAAAACGCTCAAGGACGCGATGAATGAAGCCATGCGTGACTGGGTCACGCATGTAGATGACACCTTTTACATCATTGGTACTGTCGCCGGGCCCCATCCCTATCCCATGCTGGTGAGGGATTTTCAGGCCATTATCGGTCGTGAGGCCAAACGGCAGGTCATGGAAAAAGAGGGTCGGTTGCCCGATGCGCTGGTTGCCTGCGTTGGCGGTGGCTCCAACGCCATCGGCTTGTTCTATCCGTTTTTGTGTGATGAGTCGGTGAAGCTGTTTGGGGTGGAAGCTGCGGGTCACGGGCTGGAAACCGGTGAGCATGCAGCGCCTTTGTGCGCGGGTCGACCAGGGGTGTTGCACGGCAATCGTACCTACTTGATGTCCGATGCCAACGGTCAGATCAGTGCCACCCATTCGGTATCAGCGGGCCTGGATTATCCGGGCGTTGGCCCTGAGCACTCCTGGCTGAAAGATACCGGGCGGGCGACCTATGTGGCAGCGACCGATAAGGAAGCCCTGGAGGCGTTTCGCAACCTGACGCGCATTGAAGGTATCATGCCTGCGCTTGAATCCAGTCACGCTATTGCGTACGGCATGAAGCTGGCGGCGTCCATGAATAAAGATCAGATTGTGGTGATCAATCTGTCCGGTCGCGGTGACAAGGACATTCATACGATTGCAGCAATTGACGGCATCAGTATTTGAGGCGGATCTTATGAGCAGAATTAAAACCACACTTGCCAATTTGGCAGCCCAGGGCAAGAAAGCCTTGATTCCTTACATTACTGCAGGTGATCCGCATCCTGATCATACGCTGGGGTTCATGCATGCATTGGTAAACGCGGGAGCGGATATCATCGAGCTGGGGGTGCCGTTTTCGGACCCGATGGCGGATGGGCCAGTGATTCAGCTGGCGTGCGAACGTGCTTTACTGCATCAGGTTTCGCTGCGCGATGTGTTTGCTATGGTGCGCGAGTTCCGTGCTACCAACAGCGTTACGCCGGTTGTACTCATGGGATATTTGAATCCGGTCGAGATGATGGGGTATGACGTATTTGTGCGCGAAGCCGCCGCAGCCGGTGTAGACGGGGTGCTGGTGGTGGATTTGCCGCCGGAGGAATCGGTGGATTTTTCGCAGCTGCTGCGAGCCAATCATCTGGATTCCATCTACCTGATTGCACCCACGAGCTCCGACGAGCGGGTACGCTTTATCTGTGAGCAAAGTTCTGGCTACGTGTATTATGTTTCGGTTAAAGGGGTGACGGGGTCGGGATCCCTTGATCACGAGGCGGTTGCCGACAAAGTCGCCTTGATCCGCTCACAAAGTGCGGTTCCGGTGGGTGTTGGCTTTGGTATCAAAGATGCGGTGTCGGCTGCAAAAATTGCGACCTTTGCCGACGGGGTCATTGTTGGCAGTGTGCTGGTCAATGCGATTGCGGATCATCAGTCCGATCCTGAGGCAGCACGGGCGCAGCTCGGGAACATCATTGCGTCGATGCGCAAGGCGATGGATGAGGCTTGCGCGGTCGCTTGATGTCGGCAAGTGGCACCTGCCGGCAGTAGAGCCAAGGGTGATGGCAGATCATTTTGAATGATGGGTGATAACGGCCGGGTGGGTGCCTTGGGCGCTTCCGGTGTATATGTTTCAAGCAAGAGGATTGACACAGATGAGCAGCTGGCTGGACAAAATCATGCCCAGTATGATCCGGTCGGAATCCGCGCAAAAAAGCGCGGTGCCTGAGGGGTTGTGGAAGAAGTGCCCGCGCTGTGAAGCCGTGCTGTATCGGCCGGAGCTTGAGAAAAACCTGGATGTGTGCCCCAAGTGTCAGTATCACCATCGCATCAGTGCAAGGCGCCGAATCGATCTTTTCCTGGATGCAGAAGGCCGTATTGAAATATCGGCCGATCTGGAGCCCAAAGATTTGCTGAAGTTCAAGGACAGCAAGCGGTATAAAGATCGCCTCAGCAGCAACCAAAAAGCCACCGGAGAGAAAGACGCACTGGTGGTGTTCAGTGGTGCCGTTCAAACCGTGCCTGTGGTCGTCGCGGCGTTTGAGTTCAGCTTCATGGGCGGCTCGATGGGCGCTGTCGTGGGCGAGAAATTTGTTCGGGCGGCCAATGTGGCACTGGGCGAGCAAATACCGCTGGTGTGTTTTAGTGCCAGCGGTGGGGCGAGAATGCAGGAAGCCCTGGGATCGCTCATGCAAATGGCGAAGACGGCCGCGGCACTGGAACGTCTGAAGCAGGAAGGTATCCCTTTTATTTCGGTGATGACCGACCCTGTGTTTGGAGGTGTTTCGGCGAGCCTGGCCATGTTGGGGGATTTGAATGTTGCTGAACCGGGTGCCCTGATCGGCTTTGCCGGTCCGCGCGTGATTGAGCAGACCGTACGCGAAAAGCTGCCGGAAGGTTTTCAGCGCAGTGAGTTTCTGTTGGAGCACGGGGTGATTGACATGATTATTCCTCGTGGAGAATTGCGTTCCCGTCTTGCGTCTATGCTGGCCAAGCTGCTTGGCCGGCCGCAGCCGCAGCCGGATGCGCCCGTTGCTGCATTGCCAGAGGCCTGATGTGAGCGATGCACCGGCGCCATCAGGCGGATTGGCCTCCTGGCTTGATTACCTGCAGCAAGTTCACCCCCGCACTATAGAGCTGGGTTTGGATCGGGTGCTGGCCGTCTGGGCCAAAATGCGGTGTTCCAGGCCCGGTCGGGTGATCATTACCGTGGGCGGCACCAACGGCAAGGGGTCGACCGTTGCCGCCATGGAGGCCCTGCTTCTGGCTCGCGGTGCAAAAGTGGGCGTTTATACCTCGCCCCACATTCATGTTTACAATGAGCGCGTGCGTGTCAATGGCCAGTGCTTGTCAGACGCGGAACTCGTCCAGAGTTTTGCCGCCGTGGAATCGGCCCGGGGCGCCATCCCTCTGACCTATTTCGAATTCGGTACCCTGGGTGCCTTGCATCACTTTGCCAACGCGGGGCTGGATGTGGCCATACTGGAAGTGGGATTGGGTGGCCGAATGGATGCGGTGAATATCATTGATGCCGATTTATCCATTGTCACCTGTGTCGATCTTGACCATATGGAGTGGCTGGGAAGTACGCGAGAACTCATCGGCTATGAGAAGGCCGGTATTTTCCGCCCTTTCAAAGATGCCTTGTACGGTGAGCCTGATCCACCGGTCAGCGTCTTGCAGTTCGCACAAGCACAAAAGGTGCGGCTGCAACTGTGGGGGCGCGACTATGGGCAGCGATCCGAAGCGGCCTTTGTGATCAGGCAGCGTAGCGGCGATGCCTTGGTGCAGATTCCGCCGACGCCCTTGCCGACGACCAATCTGGTGACTGCGGTTCAGGCCCTTGCGACACTCGGGCTGGATTTTTCTCAGGATGAGGTGACCAGCATACTCGCAGGATTGCGGGTTCCCGGGCGAATGGAAACCCTGATGGAAAACCCCTGGATGATTGCCGACGTAGGTCATAATCCTCATGCGGCGCGCTTCATTGCCGAAAGGTTACAGGTGATCCGGGGGGCGCGCAGGGTTGTCGCCCTTTATTCGGCGCTCCAGGACAAAGACGCCAGGACGGTTATGGCCACCTTGGCGCAAGTTGTGGATGAATGGCATATCGTGCCGTTGACGACGGATCGCGCCAAGCCGGTGTCGGTGTTGGTGCAAGATGTCAGCGACATTTCTTCGAATTATCAGACGCATCCCTCGGCGGGACAGGCGCTGGATCATCTGCTCAGAAAATACCTGGATGCCCCGGTGGTGATTATCGCATTGGGTTCGTTTTACCTGGTTGAAGCCGCAAGAAACTGGCGCGATGAGCAGCAGAAAAACCAACTTGGGACATAACCACGAAACTATGACCGGTGAACATGAGACCCCTGACAACCTGGCCAGTGTCGCTGGCCTGAAGCAACGCATTATCGGTGCAGTGATTCTGATCTGTGCCGCGATAATCATCTTGCCGTTAATATTTGATGAGCCCCACGTTCCTTCCGAGAACGCTATCATCCCCATTCCCATCGCTCCGGCCAGACCGGTGATTCAGATTGAGCCGCCGGTAGCGCCCAAGTTTCAGGTGTTTGAGATCAGTGAAACGGGTGTGGTCACGGGAGCGGAGGTTCAGGTCGCAGATGACACGCCGGACGATGCATTTATGGCTGAAGAGGGTGCGGCCAGTCCTGAGCCGCCTCCCGCTGCGAAAGTAGCAGACACACCCGCTTCCCGAAAGGCCGATGCCTCATCCGATAACGCTGTAGTGGCGACACCCAAGGGAAGCGCGGCCAGTGATCAATCAAAGGGCCTTGTGGTGAGTGCCAAGGAAAGCAAGCCTGTTCCGGCAGCCCGACCCAAGGCCGAACCGGGTGAAACTGCCGCAAAAAAAGTGCTGGATTCGCCAACGGTATCGAATCAGCCGGTATTCAAGAATGTCTGGATGGTCAAGCTCGGCGTGTTCGGCCGGGATACCAATGCCTACCAGCTGCGCGACAAGGTTCGCGCACTCGGTTATCCGGCACACACCCGGCAGATGGCCTACGAGAATCGTGTCCTGATTGCCGTTTATTCTGGCCCGTTTGTCAGCGAGCGTGAGGCGATCAATCGCAAGGCGCAGTTGGACAAGGCACTGAGCAAGGAAAAAATTGTCGGTATCGTTCAGAACATAGATAGTTTCTGATGGTCTGCAAAGACGGAATGTCATTGGTTCAGGGCGGTAATTTTGCTAGAATCGCCGCTCTTTTTTACGTGACGGCAGGGACCCATCATGGGATTTAACTGGGCAGATTGGACGATCGTTGTCGTGGTTGTGCTCTCAACCGTGATGAGCTTGCACCGTGGTTTTATCAAAGAAGCCTTGTCTCTGGTGACCTGGGTGGCCGCCTTTGTGGTTGCCAGAATGTTTCATGGCCAGATGGCGGCTTTATTGGTAGATCATATTGAATCCCCCGTTTTTCGCCCCGTCGCCGCCTTTACGATTTTGTTTGTGGGTACCCTCATTGTGGGGGCCGCCGTCAATTTTCTCATCGGCACCTTGGTGAAAATGACGGGCCTTAGCGCCACCGACCGTTTGTTGGGCATGTTTTTCGGTTTTGCTCGCGGTGTCATTCTGATTACCGTTGCGGTGGCACTCATGCGTATTACGCCGCTCACCGAAAGCCAGTGGTGGAAAGAATCGGTTCTTATCGAACAGTTCATGTTGATTGAACAGTGGTCCAGAGCCGCCTTTGGCGAAAATGTCTCGGGATTGTTGGGCAAAATTTCGGAATCTGGCATTTAACCAATGCCTTCAGAGCAAGTCAGCGGGGTAAGTTTGCAATGTGCGGTATTGTGGGAATCGTGGGTAAATCTAATGTCAATCAGTCGCTATATGATGCGCTGACTGTGTTGCAACATAGAGGCCAGGATGCCGCCGGAATGGTTACCTATCAGGATGACCGGTTCTTTCTGCGCAAGGACAACGGTCTGGTGCGCGATGTATTTCGCACCCGACACATGCGCCGCCTGCAGGGAAATGCCGGCATCGGCCACGTGCGCTATCCCACGGCCGGCTCTTCCAGCTCTGCCGAGGCCCAGCCTTTCTACGTCAACTCGCCCTACGGCATTACCCTGGCCCACAACGGCAATCTGACCAACACAGGAGAGCTTGCCGAAGACGTGTTTCGATCGGATCTGCGCCACATCAACACCAATTCCGACTCCGAAGTGCTGTTGAATGTCTTTGCCCATGAGTTGCAGAAGCTCGGCAAGCTCAACCCTTCGCACGAAGATGTGTTTCAGGCCGTGGCAGCCGTTCACAGGCGCTGCCGCGGGGCCTATGCTGTAGTCGCCCTGATTACCGGATACGGTGTGGTAGCGTTTCGAGATCCCTACGGTATTCGGCCATTGTGTTTCGGAACCCGTGACAGCAGCGAAGGTACCGAATACATGGTAGCTTCTGAAAGCGTGGCCCTCAGTGCGCTCGGCTTTACGCTCGAGCGCGATGTGCAGCCGGGTGAAGCGGTTTATATTGAATCCGAAGGCAACCTCTATACCCGCCAGTGTGCCGAGAATCCGCAGCTTAATCCCTGTATTTTTGAGCATGTGTATTTCGCCCGTCCCGACTCGATCATCGACAACATTTCGGTATACAAGGCACGGCTGCGCATGGGCGAAAAGCTCGCCGAAAAAATCCAGCGATTGCGCCCGGAACACGATATTGACGTAGTGATGCCGATTCCTGATACCAGTCGGACTTCCGCCCTGCAGCTGGCCCTGAAGCTGGGAGTGAAGTTTCGTGAAGGCTTTATCAAGAATCGCTACATTGGCCGCACCTTCATTATGCCAGGCCAGCATATGCGCAAAAGATCGGTCAAGCAGAAACTCAATCCGATTGAGCTCGAATTCAAGGGCAAGAACGTCTTGTTGATCGATGACTCCATTGTGCGCGGTACAACCTGCCAGGAAATCGTGCAAATGGCCCGCGATGCCGGCGCCAGAAAGGTCTACTTTGCCTCGGCGGCACCGGCGGTGCGCTTTCCCAATGTGTACGGGATTGATATGCCGGCGGCCGAAGAGCTCATTGCCCATGGCAGAACCGAAGAAGAAGTGCAGGCGGCGATCGGCGCCGACTGGCTGATCTATCAGGATCTGAACGATCTCATTGAGTGCGCCCAGGAAGGAAACCCCTTGGTGACGCGTTTTGATTGTTCGGTGTTTGACGGGCATTACGTTACCGGGGATATCAATCAGGCGTACCTGAATCGTTTGCAAATGGCGCGTGGCGAAGCGAGCAAGGCCAAGAAAGCCGAAGAGAATTCGGTGATCGGTCTGCACAACAACACCTGACAGATTCCAGTGTCTTAATTCTGTGGCTGAGTGAACTATGCCCGATATATACGAGATAAGCGCCCACCTTCCTCTGTGCGATCTTGAAGGGGTGGAGCTTGATACCCTGGCCGTTAGGGCTGGCCAGACCCGCTCGCACGAAATGGAACACAGCGAGGCCATTTTTCCGACCTCCAGTTTCATCTACACGAGTGCGGCAGAGGCCGCGGCCCGGTTTTCGGGCGCGTCGCCGGGCAATATCTATTCCCGGTTCACCAATCCGACAGTAAAAATGTTTGAGCAGCGCATTGCAGCACTTGAAGGCGGGGAGCGTGCAGTTGCCACGGCTTCAGGCATGGCCGCGATTCTGGCGACCTGTATGGCGTTGCTTAAGAGCGGAGATCATGTCGTCTGTTCCAGAGGGGTTTTTGGTACTACCAATGTCTTTTTCGAGAAGTACATGAAGAAGTTTGGGGTGACTTGTACCTTTGTGCCGCTGTCTGACCTCAATGCCTGGGCCAGTGCCGTGACGCCCCAAACAAGAATGCTCTTTCTTGAAACGCCGTCGAACCCGCTGTGTGAGCTGGGCGATTTAACCGCCTTGTCGGCGCTGGCGAAAAAAGCCGGGGCCTGGCTGGTGGTGGATAACTGCTTTTGTACCCCCATTCTGCAACGCCCGTTTGAGTTTGGTGCTGACATAGTGATTCATTCGGCGACCAAATACCTGGATGGCCAAGGGCGCTGCATTGGCGGGGTCGTGGTGGGCTCAGAAGCCTTGATGACAGAGGTGTACGGCTTTCTTCGCACGGCAGGCCCGAGTATGAGCCCCTTTAACGCCTGGGTATTTCTCAAAGGCATAGAAACGCTGGGAATCCGCATGCGAGCCCAAAGCGCCGCGGCACTCGAGATTGCCCGCTGGCTTGAGGGGCAGCCAGGGGTCGAGCGGGTGTCTTACGCCG
>JBFHRO010000022.1:0-23968 GCA_041591635.1 Oleiphilaceae bacterium
CATCCACTTCATTGAGGCAGTGGGCAATGGCGCGCGGAAACACGCTCGAACGAATCAGGAATTTCAGCACTTCCTGACGCGCAATCCGCACCTGCATCTCGCGCCGGTACATCTGGTAACCCGTGAGGGATTTGAGCACGCTCATCCACTGCAGATTATCGTAGGTCGCCTTGGTGGTGGTGGCGTCGGGAATCAGGTTGGCCGAGCGGGTATCAATAATGCGGCTGGTCATGTCGGCTCGTTCGAGATTGCGGCCGATTTTCAAAAAGGTGTAGCCCGCATCGTGATTCATGGTGCCTGCCAGAATGCCGGTCAGCTTCTGCGCACTGGCAATGATTTCTTGCAAAAACGGGTAGCGTCCGCGCTTGGTCAGGGCTTGCGGGGCATTCTCCTTGGCATTGAGGTAGGTGGTGTTGATGCACTCCCACACCTCACGGGGAATCACATCCCGAATCGTACGTGCATTTTCCCGGGCGTAACCCAGACACGCCACGATCGACACCCAGTTCGAGGTATCGCTGATGAGAAACTTGAGCACCGAGCGCTCTTCATAGTCGCCCTTGTACATTTCTCCGGCGCCTGTGATGGCAACCAGCTGCCCCCAGATGGGCGATAATCCCTTGGGTAAATCCAGCGTCAGATTGGCGTTGACATTGATCAGACGCGCCATGTCTTCCGCGCGCTCAAGATAGCGCGCCATCCAGTATATGTTGCCAGCTACTCTTGAAAGCATCTCAGGCCTCCTCGTCCACAATCCAGGTATCTTTACTGCCACCGCCCTGGGATGAATTCACCACCAGCGAGCCCTTACGCAAGGCCACCCGGGTCAGCCCGCCCATGGTCACGTTGATCTGGTCACTCGATAAAATGAAGGGACGCATGTCAACATGCCGCGGCTCGGCCTGGCCGTCAATCAAGGTTGGCACGGTACTGAGATTCAGGGTTGGCTGGGCAATGTAATTGCGCGGGTCATCTTTGATCAGCTCGGCAAACTTCTCCCGCTCTTTCTTGGTGGAAGCCGGCCCCACCAGCATCCCGTATCCGCCCGATTCATTGGCAGGCTTCACTACCAGTTCTTCAAGGTGTTCCAGCACGTACTTGCGGTCATCGTCTTTCATGCACAAATAGGTGGGAACATTGGGAATCAACGGCTCTTCCGCCAGATAGTACTTGATCATGGCGGGAACAAAGGCATACACCACCTTGTCGTCGGCAACGCCGGCGCCCGGCGCATTGGCCAGTGCCACGTTACCCTTGAGCCAGGCGCGCATGAGTCCGCTGACGCCAAGTTTGGAATTGGGGTCGAAGGCTTCAGGGTCGAGAAAAAGGTCGTCAATGCGCCGGTAGATGACATCCACCCGCTCAAGCCCATCGATGGTTTTCATGTACACGCAATCGTCGGCCCCCACCAGCAAGTCACTGCCCTCGACCAGCTCACAGCCCATTTGCTGCGCCAGGTAGGAATGTTCGAAATACGCCGAGTTATAGATGCCGGGCGTGAGCACCACCACTTGCGGATACTCGGCCGGGCGCGGCGACAGGGACGCAAGCATGTCAAACAGCTGAGACGGGTAGTCATCCACCGGCATGATGCTGTAATCACTGAAAAGATCCGCAAACACCCGCTTCATCACCTGGCGGTTTTCCAGCATGTAAGACACCCCGGAAGGGACCCGCAGATTGTCTTCCAGCACGTAGATCTGGCCATCGGAGTGGCGCACCAGATCGGAGCCACAAATATGCGCCCACACGCCATGAGCCGGGCTCATCCCCACGCACTGGGGCCTGAAGTTTTTCGACTTGGCGAGCAGTTCCTTGGGAAACACCTTTTCTTTGATGATCTTCTGGTCGTGATACAGATCGTCAATAAACATATTGAGGGCCCGTACCCGCTGCTTGAGCCCCGCCTCTACCACATCCCATTCTTTTTTACTGACAATGCGCGGCAAAATGTCGAAGGGCCACTGACGGTCAATGGACCCCCCTTCATCGGAATACACCGTAAAAGTGATCCCCATTTCCTTGATCGCCAGTTCGGCCGTGGCCTTCAAATAAGCCAGCTCTTCGTTTTCCAGCGAAGCAAGATGCTGTGCGAGTTTCTGCGCCACGGCCTTGGGCGTTCCGTCACTGTTCACCATCTCGTCGAAGAGATGGGGATACTTGTATTTACTCCAGTCAATACCCATACCCGAATTCCTCTTTGGATACTTTTTCCACAGTTACACTCACTTCCGGCGCACGGTGGCCGCCGCCATAACACAAGCCTTTCAAGGGTGGCACATCGGCATAGTCCCGCCCCAGCGCCAGCGTAATATGTTCGTTTTCAACCCAGATATTGTTGGTGGGGTCGGAGTGCAACCAGCCAAAGCCAGGCACATACACGGCGTACCAGGCATGAGAGGCATCGGCGCCCACCAGCTTTGGCTGCCCCGCAGGAGGTACGGTCAAGACATACCCGCTGACGTAAGCCGCCATCAAACCGACACTGCGCAGGGCCGTAACTGCCACGTGGGCGAAGTCCTGACACACGCCGTGGCGGCTCTCCCATACCTCTTTCACGCTGGTATCTATCTGGGTAACGCCGCTGCGGTAGCTGAACCCCGCAAAAATCGCTGCCGTAAGCTCCTCAACCACCGCAAGTATGCTTTTACCCTCTCCCGCCAGTGTCTGCATAAATGCCGCTATATCTTCATGCACCGGGGTCATGGTGCCCGGGTAGGCAAACTGCACCAGTTGGGTTTTCTGGCGACTGTCGGTGAGCTGGGCATAGCGGCACAGCTCCCAGCCCACCGTCGCCAGCGCTTGACGCGCGCGGGGCAAACGTTCCACCGTTGCCTCACTCACCACCTTAAGCTGGTGATGCGGTTTGTGAACTTCGAAGTAGGTCGCTGTATTGCCGAAAAAGTCGATACGGGTGGTTTGATACTTGGGTTTTGGATCAATACGGATCTTGTGCTGCAGGCAGGTTTGCTGCCGGTCGGTCAGCGGTGTTTGCCACGCCAGCTCATAGGCCAATGAAGCCGTGCCCGGGTAGTCGTAGCGGGTTTCGTGGCGTACGCGCAAGAGTTGTCCGCTATCGGAAGTAGCGGGTCGCGGGCTGGGCGTGTTTGAAGTACTGATGCTCAATGTCCTGTCCAAACTCATGCAGAGATTGCTTTAATTGTAGTAGAAAGGGCACCAGACGCGTGTGCGATAACTCGGCGCTGTGCCAGTCAGAGGCGTTCGCCAGTCGCAAGGGCGTGATCACCGCCAGAATCCGTTTTTCCAACCCCATCAACTCCTGATGGGGATTGGGATTAAGCCTTTGCAATAAAGGTTCCAGTTTACGCAGCGAATACAGCAAGGAGCGTGGATTCGTCGGCTCCAGCAGCAAGTGTTGCCACACGGTGTAATAACTCAGCTCAGTGCCATAGCGGCGCCGATGACTGTTGAGGCAGTCATGGGCATCGAGCACCACTTCGCGCAGGCCGTCTTCGCACAGCTCGGTGCACTCCTGACACAGGTTGTAAATGCTGCTGAGCGTATTCTGGGCCCGCTCCAACCGCCGGCCAATTTCCAGCCACATGCCGCCATGGTCAATGGCCAGGCTTTCCTGGCTGGCACCCCAAAATGCCAGCAGCGCCGTCAAAAAGGGCTGGATGAACTGATCCAGTGCCAGTGCACTCCAGTTGCGCTCGCTGTATTCCAGCAACTCTTCCAGTTCCTCGACCGCACGCCAGCTGTCACCCGACCAAAGATCACGCGCCGTGTAGGCGCTTTGCACCGCCGCATGGAGGTTATAAGACATTCCGCCCACTTTTTGGGCATTAAGCAAAAATGCCTGCACCTCTTCGATCCTGACCAGGCTCTTTTTGCTCAGCGCACAGTAGACATCAAACTGGGGCCGCAAGGCGGTAAGCACATCCAGATCCGATTCGAAGCCATAATCCTGATAACTCTCCAGGCGCATGACATAGGCCCGAATGAGACGCAACAGGGATTCGGTGCGTTCGAGATAACGCGCCATCCAGAACAAATGCTCAGCAGCACGGCTGGTAATGACGGCCGAGGAAATGCGCCGCTGCTTGGGCAGCTTCACGCTCAGGGTATCGCGATTGGTCGATTTGCCCAACACCCAGACATCCTTGCTTTTTCCCCCTACCTGGCCGGAAACCACGAAGTTATTGACATCGGGACTCACCCGCGCAAGTCCTCCCGGCATCACATCGTAGTGCTCGCCATCGCCCACGGCGAAGGTGCGCAACACCATATGGCGCGGCTCGATATTGGACGAGGTCAGTGTCGGCACCGTCGAAAAACTGATCATTTGCTGCCCTACATACAGCCAGGGCTGGGCTTTGATCTGGGCCTTGAGGTCGGCCTTTTGTTCCTGGGTCAGCTTGCCGCCAAAGATGACCTGGGCGGTGCGATCCACCTTTTTGATGACCATATCGTCGAAGTGATTCAGCACATGGCTGCACTCCGACGGCTGGCCACACCACCAGGTCGCGACATTGGGCAACAACAGCTCTTCATCAAGATAGAACTTCGCCAGTTTAGGCAAAAACGGCAAAATGCCGGGTGATTCGAGCACGCCTGATCCCAGCGGGTTGGCCATTCCGACCCGTCCAGACAACTGCGCCTGCGCCAGTCCCGGCACGCCCAGGTACGAATCGGGCGCAAAATGCAGGGGATCGCAGTAAAGGTCATCTACGCGACGGATAATCACATCGACCTGCTGCAGATCATCAATGGTTTTCAGGTAGACCTTGCCCTGGCGCACCGTCAAGTCATCGCCCTGCACCAGGGTGATCCCCAACTGGGCAACCAGATAGGCGTGTTCGAAATAGACTTCGTTACCTATGCCCGGTGAGAGCAGCACTATGGTTGGCTCACGCTGTTTGTCGGGTGCCCGGGCCGCCATGTGGCGCTTGAATTGCTGAAAAAAGGCATGCAGGGGGGCGATGTGCATTTCGCCGGGTTCCGCACCCAGCACCCGCTTGCCCACCATGCGTGCCTCCAGCACGTAGCCGGCACCGGAAGGCCCCTGGGTGCGATCTGCCAATACCCACCAGTTACCGTCAGGACCGCGGGTAAAATCGGTGGCGAACAGGCTCATGGGTTGAGCCACACCCGACATCATGGAATTGAGAAATCCCGGATGCATCAGAATCAGTTCGGGCGGCAGAATCCCCTGCTTGATGGCCCGCTGCACCGAATAGATATCATTGAGCAGCGCCGAAAACAGCCGCGCACGCTGGGCAATGCCCCGTTCCAGCTGCCGCCAGTCTGGCTCATCGAGCATGACCGGCAAGGGGTCGAGCTGCCAGGTACGACGCATTCCCTTGGGGTCGTGGTACACGTGGTAATTGACCCCTTGCTCCTTGAGGCGACGCTCGGTTTCTTTGGTCAGACGGGTAATCTCGTCCGGCGTCATGCGCGAGAAATAATTGGCGAACTTCGCCCAATGGGGCCGCACCCCCGCGGTGCTATCGATCATTTCATCGAAGGTGCCGGGGACTGTCAGATAAGGCGATTCGATCAAATCCAGCGAGGCCTGTTTCACTGGCATCTCCCCAAACAAGCAGTTGACACGCGCCCTGGCAGCCCGTCACAGGGTGCCGGTGCGCGCAGGATACCCGATCAATCGTAACGCAAATCGAGCGTAAAGGGATACTTGGGATTGGGTTTAGGGGGAGGCGGATTACTGCCCTTGGCGGGTTTGCCATGACGATAGAATCGCCCGCCCCCTTCGACAATCGGCGGCGCAATTCGCTGCCCCGGGGTGTGGCCGCTATCTTCAAACCGGTTGACACGCCGAGCCTCTGCCTCCAGCGCATTGACCGGAAAATGCTCGTAGTTGCGCCCCCCCGGATGCACCACATGGTACGACCCGCCACCCAGTGAGCGGCCACTCCAGGTGTCAAACAGATCAAACACCAGCGGCGAATGTACACCAATGGTGGGATGCAGCGCCGAATGGGGCTGCCAGGCGCGGTAACGCACACCGGCGACAAAGGTGCCCTCTTCCTCGGTGGGCACCAAAGGCACGGATTTGCCATTGCAGGTAAGAATGTAGCGATTGGCAACGGCAAAGCGGATTTTCACCTGTAACCGCTCCATGCTCGAATCCACGTAGCGTGCGGTTCCGCCCTGCGTGGCCTCCTCGCCCAGCACATGCCAGGGCTCAAGGGCATGGCGCAATTCCACCTGAGTGCCCTCAAGCTCAAAACAACCAATACGCGGGCAGCGAAATTCGAGAAAGGCGTCAAACCAGTGATCCTGCAGCGGATAGCCTTCGGTGCGCATAAAGCTCAGCACCTCACGAAAGTCGTGCCAGAGGAAATGGGGCAACATGTAGCGATCGTGCAGCGTATGCCCCCAGTCGACCAGCTTGCGCTCGTAGGGCTTGTTCCAGAACAGGGCCACCAGTGTGCGCAGCAGCAGCATCTGCACCAGGCTCATGCGTGCGTGTGGCGGCATTTCGAAGGCGCGGAATTCGAGAATCCCCAAACGCCCGGTGGGCGAGTCGGGCGAATAGAGTTTGTCGATACAGAACTCGCTGCGATGCGTGTTGCCGGTAAGGTCGGTCAGCAGGTGACGCAACAACCGGTCCACCAGCCAGGGCTGTGAGACATCACCCTTGGGCATCTGGGAAAAGGCAATTTCCAGCTCGTACAGCCGCTCAACCCGTGCCTCATCCACCCGGGGTGCCTGACTGGTGGGACCAATGAACACGCCACTGAAAAGATACGACAGACTGGGATGATGCTGCCAAAAGGTCAGCAGACTGCGCAACAGGTCGGGGCGACGCAACAAAGGGCTGTCAGCCGGGGTTGCCCCGCCCAGCGTCACGTGATTGCCCCCGCCCGTTCCGGTATGCCGGCCATCGAGCATGAATTTTTCCGTCGCCAGGCGACTCAGGCGCGCTTCGTGATACAGGGTTTGCGTAATCTGCTTGAGCTCATCCCAGCTGGCCGCCGGCTGAATGTTTACCTCAATGACCCCGGGATCGGGGGCCACGACCAGCTTCTGGACGCGTACGTCATGAGGCGGTGCGTAGCCTTCAATTCTTACCGGACAACCAATGGCCCGCGAAGCCGCCGCCAGCGCGTCGAGAAGGGTCACGTACTCCTCCAGTGTCGACACCGGCGGCAAAAAAGCGTACAGGTAACCTTCCCGGACTTCGGCACACAAGGCGGTATGAATGGCCATGGTGGCCAGCGGCTTGCGGGCTACTTTTTTAAGTGGCGTTATTTCTTGCGGCACCGGCGCAAACGGGTCGGCCGGGTGCACTTCGAAGGCATCGTTAAGTTCATGGCGTGAAAGACTCGCCAGGGGCAGGCGATACCCCATGGCGGAATTCCCCGGCAGCAGATACAGGGCATGCTGCCGAAACCGCCACAAGCAGCTCTGCCACTGCTGGGTCACGACATTAAAGGCCAGGGGAAGACAATAACCGCTGACCTGTGCCAGACCGCGTTCGAGCACTTGTGCCAGGGTACGTTTGGCGAGCGCTTCGTGGTCAACATCAAGGGATTCATCCACCGGCAGCTGACCATCCAGCCAAAGGCTGTGAAAGGGGTCTTCGTAGGCCGGATGAATGGCGCTGTCCGCGATCCCCAGCGTCTTGCAAAACGCGCGCATCAAGGCCCGCGCGTCGTCCGCACGGGCGCTGCCGGCAGCGGCGGGCCCGGCCTGGGGCAAGTCTTGTGGCCACAGCGGTGTGCCGTCCTTGCGCCAGTAGAGGGTGTAGTTCCAGCGCGGCAAAGGCTCACCGGGATACCACTTGCCCTGCCCGTAATGAAAAAGCCCCCCCTGGGCGTATACCTTGGCCAGCCGCTGCACCAGATCATAGGCCAGCTTGCGCTTTTCTGACCCATCGGCGGCGGTATTCCACTGTGCCGACTGCATGTCATCAATCGACACAAAGGTGGGCTCCCCCCCCATGGTCAGGCGCACGTCATTGGCTTGCAGCTGTTCGTCAACGTACTGACCCAGCGCGTCTATGTCATCCCAGTCCTGATCGGAAAACGGCTTGGTTACCCTGGGATCCTCGTGTAAACGGGTCACTTCATTAGAAAAGAAAAACTCAACTTCACAGGGATCCACCGCGCCATTGATGGGCGCAGCATCAGCCGGCTGCGGCGTGCAACTCAGCGGAATATGGCCTTCCGCGGCGAACAGCCCGGAGGTCGGATCGAGCCCGACCCAGCCGGCTCCGGGAATATAAACCTCGGCCCAGGCGTGCAGGTCGGTAAAATCGGCCGCCGGGCCGCTCGGGCCATCCAGCGATTTCTGATCTGCCGTCAACTGCACCAGATAGCCCGACACAAATCGGGCCGCCAGCCCCAGGTGGCGACACAACTGCACCATCAGCCAGGCAGTGTCGCGGCACGATCCCCAGCCGATCTGCAGGGTTTCCTCCGGCGTCTGCACGCCCGGTTCCAGTCGTACCGTGTACTTAATATCGCCCCACAAGCGCTGATTGATGCTGACGAGATAATCCACTATCGGTGTTTTTTTGCGCGGCAAAAGCTTCAGATAGGCATTGAACTGTTTGCCCCAGGCACCTGCATCCAGAAAGGGTGCCAACTGCTTTTTCATACTGTCGGGGTAGGCGAAGGGATAATGCTCCGCATAGTCTTCAACAAAAAAATCAAAGGCATTATAGGGCGTAAGATCGGCCACCAGATCGACATCGACGGTAAGTTCTGCCGTTTTCTCGGGAAACACCAGACGCCCGACATAGTTTGAAAACGGATCCTGTAGCCAGTTGAGAAAATGCGGTTTGGGGGAAACTTTCAAACTGTAACTGACAATAGGGGTGCGGGCATGGGGTGCCGGACGCAACCGGACCGTGTGTGGTGAAAGACTGACCAGCCGGTCGTACTTGTATGTCGTCGTGTGGCGCAGTCCGACCAGAATACTCATTAGCAAGCCTCTCTATTAATGTTATTTTTCCCACTCAAACACTGGCAAACCATTGAACAGGTCAACCAAACCTTCTCCCCAGCGCTTACGCAGTGTGGCGTAATAAGGAGAATTCAGCTTGTAGCGAATGACATGAGCAGGTTGAAAACTGTCCTTCTCATAAATCATCAGATCAAAAGGCGGGGCAACCGAAAGATTGCTGCGCATGGTGGAATCCAGCGACACCAGCGCACACCGCGCCGCGGCTTCCAGCGTGGTGTTGTGCTTGATGACCCGATCGAGAATCGGCTTGCCGTATTTGGTCTCGCCAATCTGCAAATAAGGCGTGTAAGGCGAGCTTTGAATGTAATTGCCTTCGGGATAAATCAGAAATATCTCGCACGGCTGCCCCTTGAGTTGCCCCCCAAGAATCAGGGTGCAGTCAAAATTCGCCCCCTGCTGCAAACCGTGCTTGTAGTAGTTCTTGGTGTTTACCGCCAAGGTGCCGACGTAGCTGGCCGCATCGCTCATGTCTTCGTAGGCCGCCAATCCTTTGGGGGCTTCCTCGGTGCTTTGCTGCAAGTCGCGCTCAATGTGCCGCACCAGTGCCTGGGTCGTGGCCAGATTGCCTGAGGTAAGAAGTACAAAATAGCCCCGGTCTGCAACGGTAAAGGTGTAGGTTTTGGGATAGGTGTTGACGTTATCCACACCCGCATTGGTGCGCGAGTCGGAGGCAAACACGATACCGCTGTCCACCGCGATAGCCAGGCAATAAGTCATAGGCGTCACTCTTGTCTAGGAATTTCCAAGGCGTTGATACAGCCTTGCGGTCTTTTCTGTTATTGGCCCCGGTCTGACCAAGGATAGTGCCGTCTGCTTCGCACTGCAACACCGATTATTGACTCGCTAACGCTTTGGCTTACGGGCAACAAAAAGCAGCACGGCGCCTATGAGTTCAATTTCAACCTCCACAAAACGCGCCTCCAGCTCCCGCCGCAATGCTTCAGGGGTGTCCTGCGCATTACCAAAAATCCCCTTGCGATTGTACAAAGCCATCACCAGGGAGCCGGCGAGCGACATCTTGCGCGTATTGACGATAGTGCTGCCAAAACACACGCCCGTATCGGTCAGCACCCGACTGATATGATCAAACACAACGCCCTTTTGGGCAGGACTTCCGGGCAAGCAATGAATCAGGTAATTAATGCCGACCGAATCAAAAGAGGCCGGCAAACAGGGAAAGGGTTCGAGCGCATTGGCCTGGATCCCTACAGGGTTGAAACGCTGGATGCGTCGGCTGGTTGCCTTGAGACTGTGCGGGTTCAAATCCAGCAGATAAAGCATTTCAAACGGCGAGTGGGTGCAAAGCTTGTCAAGGAAATAGCCCGTACCCACTCCGATTTCGAGATGGCGGGAGGATACGAGACTGTCGTAACGAGCCTGCAGCACTTCGGTCGGACAGTGCCAGAAATAGCGATTAGACAGGCCCAGCACATAGCTGTCGTACAGTCTCAGGGTCAGTGCGTTGTAGGCCGCCTGCCCGGGCTGCGGGTTCAACGGATCAAAATCCTGGTGCATTGGCAATCCTCAGGCAAGGTAGCGATTCGGGCGGTCAGGCAGGCTCATGACACGCACCTGATCCGGCATTCAGAGCACGCAGGTCCAGAGCACCCGCCCTCATGGGAGGACACCAGAAATATGCGCCGGTGAGCGGACGGGTAAACTCGAACAAAGCATCGACAACGCCGTCCTCCATACCACACATTCGGGCCAATTGTGCCTCGAACGGCTCAAAGGAGTGAGCAAATGCCACAAACATCAAACCCGCACGCGCGCCCTCTGCCCACGGCATGGAGCGCCGCAACAAAAAGGCTTCGGGTTCGAAGCTTTCCTGCGCGGTGCGTTTTACATGGGCCGATTCGGGAGCATCCGCGAGTTCGGCATTATCCGATTTTCGCCGCCCGATACAGGCATCCTGGTGCTCGCCCGTCATGGCCGAGAAGCGACTGAAATCATGTTGCCATTGCTGGATCACCATGAAACTGGATCCCTTTATACCGGCCTCTTCCGTGCAAACCAAGGCCGTTTCCATGGCCGCATCACCCTCCGGATTCTCGGTTCCATCTTCATAACCGGTCAGGTCTCGCCCGGTTTCGTGCAAAAAGGCATCGACTGCCTGATCCAACACGAATGCCCCTGAAAGCCACTCCTGAATCCTGTGCATTCGATCGATCAAGGCACCGCGTTCGCTTGCCCGAATCCAGCACACCAGATCAGACGGCGTTGAAGGCGCCCTGACACCGTTGGCCGCCATTGCCGGAAAAGTGGCAAGACCGTTGATTTCGACCCCCAGCGCATCCACCAGCGACAAACCCAAACCGACAACACAGGCCTGGCCGTCAATCTTGGACGCAAGGTGCTGCAATACTGCTGGCGCCTGCGCCAGATCGACACTATTGAAAAACAAATAAGAAGCAAAGGCGGGAACGGGGGCAAGAATGCCCGACTGAAAACCTGATTCCATAAAGCGCTCATTCTGGTGTAAGTAATCAGCGAAAGAGCTTAGCCACTAATTGCTGCCATTACAAAGCCGTAATTATGCTGACCAACCTTCACACCAAAGGACTGCGCAAAGCAATACCTAATGCGCTGCGCATTTTGACCGGCCATCAGTTCACCGGGATATCAAACCCGAGTGTCCAGGTAATGCCCGCTGTACCAAAAAAGATGAGCTGCGATTGAACGTGCTTGTAGCGTATACCCAGCAACGGCAAGATGGCCGGAGCAACGCCATGATCGTTTAAAGGAATATCTTCCTTGTGCTCGCCATCGTAACCGTGAATGAAGCCTCCGATGATTCCACCATAGAGCAGATCACGGGTGCCTGGAATCACCCATTTGCGCCCCATATAACCAAACTGACTGGGCTGATGAAACGAATTCTTGAATATGGCCGCTCCCAGAAAATAGCCGCTTTTCCAGTACCAGCTAAAGTTGATCATATTCTGCTGGTTATTGTGTTCATCCTTGGGATGAAAATGCACTGTCGCCAGACTGGTTTGAAAATGAACATAATCACTTTCATCAAAGGCGCGATCCACCCATCGCGAAGCATCGGCATCGGCATAAGCAAAGGAAGGCACAAGCAGCAAGCCCGTCCACAGCGTTGCAACAATCCACATTAAAGCTACGCGGCCGAACTGCCGCCAATCAAGATCAAGCGTCATCATAGAGTCGTCAGCGAGTGCTTGCTGTTTGTGATCAAAAGGCAGGCAATTTTAGCAAAACAAATGTTGTCGTGCAGTTTTTTTACCAACTTTCGTTGCATCTCGTTGATCCGGATTTGTCCCGGTCAAGCCTGGCGCTTTGTTTCAAGATACCAGCGCAGGACTGGTCTATAGTTAACAAGGATCTGCCAGGCTAGCCCCTTCGGATTAGTCTGGCGCGCTCATTAGCTATACCCTCGGGAATAACAAATGCCGCAGCACAGTTTTAAGGTTGCCAGCCAGAAAGATCTGGAATCACTGGGGATTCGAAAAATCAAATATACCGACAAAACCCGTGGTGACAGTCTGCCGCGTAACCGGCTTGAAGCGACGCGACAGGCGGGCGAGGACTTCAGAGACTACGTGCTGGGCCTGAACAAACTGGTGAACTACTACCGTACCTTTGAACTGATGCGCGTCCCCTTCCCGACAAAGTACGGCCTGCTCAATGCCACGCGCGTGACATCCCCGCTGATGCATTTGCTGAGCCGGGTGTTTATCTTACAAATCGAAACCACCGAAGGGCTGAAAACCCTGCTCTTCACCCCTTCAGATATCGATGCCAATAAAGAGACTCCTTTTTTTCGCCGTTTCACTCATCACTATGGCCCCATTTCCGGCGTTATCGACAAATTTGTCACCCCCATAGCCCATCGGGTTGAAGACGCGCTCAGGCTGTGTGGCATCACCCCCGAAGACGTTGACTTTATCTCCTATGATCACCTGCACATGCAGGATCTGCGCAAATGGCTGGGGAATGAAACTACGCCGGGTTATTTCCCCAACGCCAGGCTGCTGATCATGAAACAGGAGTGGTTCACCGCACTCGGCCCTTTGCCGCCCCAGGCCGATTGGTACTGCCCTAATGGTTTGAGTGGTATTCCAGCCGACAGGGTAATGCTGCTCGACAGCAGCGTGATGATTGGTGATTGCGTGGCGCTACTGCAAACCCCCGGCCACACCGAAGGCAATCTGTCGATGGTCGCCCACACCCCCGAAGGGCTGATGGTGAGCAGCAAAAACGGCATTGCGGCCGACAGTTACAGCCCGTGGAACTCCAAAATTCCTGGCGTCAAAGCCTATGCCAGCGATACCGGTGCCGAAGTCATTCTCAATGCCAACGCAATGGAAAAAGGGGTAGATCAGTACATTTCCATGGTTTTTGAAAAAACCATTGCAGGCCCCAGCCGGCGCAATACGACCTTCTACAATATCGTACCTACGGCCGAACTCACCGAATACTGGGGCTTTCCAGGCTTGAAACCGACGTTCAGCCTGGGCGAGCTGGAGTTTGGCACAGCGGTTTCCTACCGCAAGGCACCCGACTGATAGCGGCTTGGCAATATACCACTGACCATGGCCCTATTTGGCAGTCACGTGGTGACGGGCCACGTAACTGTCCAGCTCGTTGGCAAATTGCTGCTTGTCCTGCGCACTGTAAGCAACCGGTCCACCCGACTGAATACCGCTGGCACGCAGGGTTTCCATGAAATCCCGCATGGTAAGCTTGGCCTTTACGTTATCCCGCGTATAGCGAACACCGCGTGGCGTCAGTGCTACCGCCCCTTTTTCGATAGCTTCGGCGGCCAGCGGAATATCCGCCGTAATCACGAGATCGTCTTTTTCGCTTTGGCGCACGATTTCGTTATCGGCCACATCAAAACCCTGCTCCACCTGCAAACTGCGAATAAAGGGTGAAGGCGGCACAGCCACCCGCTGATTGGCTATGAAAATCACCGCAACCCCCACCCGCTGCGCGACCCGAAAGAGCATTTCGCGCACCGGCTTGGGACAGGCGTCTGCATCCACCAGTATTTTCATTCCCAATCTCCACATCGGTGTTTCGGCCAAGACATAGTCTCACCTGTACTTTTACCATTTGGCATAGTGATCCTCCGCAAATCCGGGCACCGATTTGAGCACCACCGAACACCCGGCTCTATCTTTGAGCGTGCCGCTGTAATAGCCAAACATCTGCCTGAAGTTTGATGCCATAAACCCCGCATCCAACTTCTCCTGCCGCTTTCCCACTGGCTGAAACTGCAGATCCACCAAGCCATCGGAGGTAGTCATGCGCCAGGGATTTTGTGGCTGGTAACGATCAAAATGAAACACCGCCAGATCCAGCTTGCACAAAGAATCGTCAATCCAGAGTGCATTTTCTGTCACCCCGGTTTCATTCACACCGCTGGCCAGGTTTAATCCTACCACCTTGCCACAGGCCGATCGCCCCGAGAGGCAGGCCCAGTTCCAATTGGTTTCCCGGCGCATGAAACCGCAACTCCAGTCATAACTCCCCCAACTGCCCTTAGCACCCAGGTCATACTGTTTTGCGTGACAATCAATGCGTCCCCGGGCAACCAGCCCTGCCGCTTTTTGGGTGAATACCCATCCCGCATAACCGGCTCTTGAGCACAGGCGCAGCGGCACGAAAGCCTGGGCTTCCTGGAGCACAAGGGCCATCTTCAGATGCCCGCCAACCTGCACATCGATTCGCCGCCGAGAATCGCTGGCAATGATAGAAACCTGCATTCCTGGGGCAGAAAAACGACACACGCCTGTATCGGGGCGGTTGTCGAATCGGGTACCCCATGCCAACGGCGATAAAAGGCTTTTTTCATACAGTGCACCACTGGCCACATCATAAACATACACAAAGGCATTACTGAGCCACTTCAAATCCACCACCGCCACGCCAGCAATCACTTCCTCATTCATGACGCCGACAAACTGGAACTGGTTGAACCCCATTTTTTTGCGCCATCCATGAATTTTTTTATCCATTACCGTGCGCAAGTCGTAGTCAAGGTAATTCACCTCAGCCAGAGCGGAATCAATCACTCCCCACTGTGGCTGGCCGTTTTCAAGAATCAGTTTATGCATGTCTTCACTCCCGGGCCCAAGGAAAAGCCAGCGCTCTACAAGGGGTCTTTCCAGCATTTTTTACCGGATTTCTTTCGCCGGCAAAAAGAAAATACTTATCGATTCAGCGCACCAACCAAAAACGGAACGAATTTATCATTTTCAAAACAAATCTCAATGTTACACTTGTCGGCTCGACACATGGACGCAAATCAGAACTTTTCTCAGTTTTTATCAAGGACCGGCCTCTCGCCCAATTATGACCTTACTTGACTTGAAAATTATGGCTGCAGCACTGCAGAACACCAGAAGAATGCTTAAAAACGTGACAAAAAATATTGTTTTTGTATTGCTCAGCCTCACCTGGGCCAACATCAGCAAAGCCGATATTCCCCTGGATGCGCCCGACTGGAAAGAGGTAGCAAAAGAGGGCGACATCAGCATCTACACACGCAACCATGAAGGCTCATCCTTCCAGGCATTTAAAGCGGTCGCCGTTCTCAACGCACCGTTCCCGAACGTCATGGCTGTCATGGCCAATCCACTTTCCTGCCTGGAATGGGTGCATGGTTGCAGCAAGGTTTACGGATTTGACGAAAATCACTTTGGCGACCGGTTTGCCTATTCGGTCAATGATCTCCCCTGGCCATTCAAGGATCGGGATTACATTCTGAAACTGAATGCCACCCGTGATCCCGCCACCGGCACCATTCGGATGCACATGGTGGCCGACAAGACCAAAATGCCGGTCAACAACGACTTCGTCCGTGTAGACATTGCCGAAACTGTGTACCTGATTTCACCCGCAGGGCCCGAAAAAACCCGACTGATCTGGCTGCAGCATACCGACCCGGGCGGCGTGCTTCCGGGCTGGCTGGTAAACAGCCTTATTGTCGATATTCCAATGAAATCCCTGCAGCGCCTCGAAGAAGTCGCCCACGAGCCCAAATACCAAAACGCCGAACTCATTTATGATGACCAAGGCCAAATAAAAGCCATTAAAGCACCGTTTCAGACCCAGCCCGCTCCCTAGTCTTTCCGGGTACAGGAATCGCCAGCCGGGGGAATTTCCCCCGCCGTGGCTTCAAATCCGCCAGCGGAGCGTTTAGAATCCAGCCCTCCCTGACGAACATCGAAAGGTTGCATCGCATGACACTGGTCGCCCGCGACATCATGACCCCCAACATTAAAACCGTGCCCCAGAACTGGACCATGCAGCGCTTCGCCCGCTTTCTGTCTGAAAACGAAATATCGGGCAGCCCGGTAGCCGATGAAAATGGCAAGCTGATCGGCATTGCCACCCTCAAAGATATCGCAGACTTCCATCTCAACCAGGTGACTGGCCAACATGACACCCGCATGACGGACGAGGAACTGCGTGAGGCACGTCGGCTCAAGGCATTCATTTTCGGAGAAATGCTGAAAATGCCGGTAGAAGTGCGGGATATCATGACACCGATAGTGTTTTCGGTTGATGAGCAAACGCCCATTCAGGACGTTGCCCGGGCCATGATGAAAGATCACCTGCACCGGATTTTTGTCAAAAACGGCACACAGGTGACCGGCATTATTACCACCTACGATCTGCTCAAGGTCATTGTTGGTGATTCGTAACTGCTCGCCTCGATAGCATTTCCTTTTAACAAATACGGGGTATCATGAAAAATGTGTACCTGCTTAAAGGAAGTGCTGACTCATGGCCTCGAACCGCAGCAAGAAGAAAGCGTACGTTCTTGATACCAACGTTCTGATTCACGATCCCAATGCTGTTCTGAATTTCGAAGAACACCAGGTCATCATTCCCATGACGGTATTGGAAGAGCTTGACAAGCTGAAGTCGGGCAAACAATCCATTGCCGCCGACTGCCGTCAAGCCATCCGAAAAATTGACCAGTTACTGGGAAATGCCACGCCACGAGAAATAGAACGGGGCGTCCCCATCTATCGTGAGGCCACCAACACCACGCTTGGCAGCATTTCGATATTGATGAACACGCGCCACAGTGCCGGTCCCCACCTGCCAGACACGCTCAACGATAATCGCATCATTAATTCGCTGGCCGACCTGCAGTCGCTGCACAAGGGGCGCGATGTCATACTCGTGAGCAAAGACATCAATATGCGTCTCAAGGCACGTGGCTTTGGCATTGACGCGCAGGACTACCACAATGACCAACTGGTTGACGATATCGATATGCTGTCAAAAGGCTATATCGAGTTCCCCGGCTCCTTCTGGGACAACATTGCCAAGGTCGAAACCATTCAGCGCGAGGGCATTACCGAGCACATTCTCAAACGCGAAGGCAAACTCGAATCCCTGAACATTAATGAGTTCGTTCTCGATGAACTGGGATTTGTCGGCCGGGTATCCGATATCAACGATGCCCAACTAGTGATCGAAGATTTGCGTCGCGACGATCTCATGCGGCAGGAAGCCTGGGGGCTGGTACCAAGAGACATCTATCAGGCAATCGCACTGCACTTGCTGCTTGACCCCGACATTCATCTGGTCAATCTCACAGGGGCCGCCGGTTCGGGAAAAACCATCCTGGCACTGGCGGCCGCCATTGAAATGACCGTCGCCAGCAAAATGTACAAGCGAATCATCGCCACGCGCAGCGTCCAGGGGCTGGATGAAGACATTGGCTTTCTGCCAGGCACCGAAGCAGAAAAAATGGAGCCCTGGCTGGGCGCCATCACCGATAATCTCGAAGCCTTGCATGAAGACGACGAAAACACCCACGGCAGTGTGGACTACATACTGAACAAGGTGCCGCTGCAGTTCAAGTCAATGAACTACCTGCGCGGCCGAAGCTTCCAGCACAGCCTGATTCTGATTGACGAAAGCCAGAATCTCACGCCGCATCAAATCAAAACCATCATTACCCGCTCGGGAACCGGCAGCAAGGTCGTCTGTCTGGGCAATCTTGCGCAAATCGACACCCCCTACCTGAGCCCAACCAGCTCAGGTCTCACTTACATGTCGGAGCGCTTCAAAAAGTTTCGCCACGGCGGGCACATCCACCTCAAGGGCGTCCCCCGATCGATACTGGCGGAATTCGCAGAGGCCAACCTGTAAGCGTAATACTTGGGGCAGGACAGGCTAGCGAAAACCCGGCTCCGGGGGCAACAATTGGGACTGAACGTTAATGGTAAAAACTTCCCGGTTACCGGGTTGCTGACTGACCGGAATCTGCGGCCCGGCCCCGCGTAGCGTATCAACCCCCATGGCCTGCAACAGTCGCCGCCGCTCCTCATCCGAGCCTGCCCGGACGGCCTCACCCCGTTCGTCCAGCTCGGACTGGGCCGTTGCTACTTCTTCCATGTCGTCTTTTGCGGTTCGAATGGGCTCGCCGGGTGAAATGGTAAGATTCATCAACTTTTTCACTTCGGCATGCTCATCGCCTTTCTTCTTTTTGGGCGCGACTATTATGGTCGAGTCCTTGATATAGGTTTCGGTCAGGTCATTGTTATCAAGCGAGCGGACATCGCCCCACACCGGCACCACCAAGCTTGTCAGCAACAGGCCGCCAACAACCTTGCACCACCAAAGTGAATTCCTGCTCCCTATCTGCGCCCCGGACATCATCATGGCACTCCCTGCGGGTTAGACTCGATCATTTGCTAATCAGTGTATACCTTAATCAGGCACATCTGTACTGCACACCGCACACTTTGGATCTTTGCGCAGACGCATGGTGCGCCACTCCATAGTCATGGCATCGAGGATTTGAACCCGGCCCACCAAAGGCGTTCCCAGACCGCTCAGCACCTTGATCGCTTCCATCGCCTGCATGGATCCGATAATACCTACCAAGGGTGCCATCACGCCGGCCTGAGAACAGGTAAGGCCTTCTTCATCCATATCGCCATACAGGCATTGATAACAGGGCTGATCTGCCTGATATCCCATAAAAACCGACAATTGCCCCTCCATCCGGATGGCCGCGCCCGACACCAGCGGCTTGCGATGCATGACACACGCCCGATTGACCGCAAAGCGGGTGGCAAAATTGTCCGTGGCATCAATCACCAGATCAACGCTATTTACCGACGCATTCAGGGCATCCCCATCCAGCGGCGTTTGCACTATATCGACCAGGACATCCGGGTTTAGCTGACGCACCTTGTCTGCCGCCGAATCCACCTTGTAACGCCCCAGATCCGCCTGAAAATGCGCAATCTGCCGCTGCAAATTGGTGAGCTCCACCCGGTCAAAATCGGCCAACAGCAGCCTGCCGACACCGGCCGCCGCCAGATACAGGGCCACCGGGCACCCTAGTCCACCCATGCCAATAATCAGAACACGCCCCTGGGCCAGCCGCTGCTGCCCGGCAATATCAAACTTAGGCAACATGATTTGTCGACTGTACCGCAGCAACGCATCATCCGAAAACTCGATCATATTCACCTCGTACGCTCACCACACCGGACTGAACCTGACCATTGGCCACCACTCACCCGGGCATTGCCACCATAATCCGTCCAGGTGTCCACCGCCTCGAATCCCTGTTCGCGCAGGAATTCCCGGACAGCCTCCGCCTGGTTGTAACCGTGCTCCAGCAGCAGCCATCCGCCTGATTTCAACCAGGAAGGTGCCGTCATAATGATATGCCGCAGATCTGCCATTCCGTTCTCTTGGCTGACCAAGGCACCTCGAGGTTCAAAGCGGACATCACCCAAGGCCAGATGCGGGTCGGCTGGATCAATATAAGG
The DNA here is from genome assembly GCA_041591635.1 of Oleiphilaceae bacterium. Lineage (GTDB taxonomy): Bacteria > Pseudomonadota > Gammaproteobacteria > Pseudomonadales > Oleiphilaceae > JACKOD01. Next base: position 19,737 of record JBFHRO010000022.1, read on the forward strand.
CGGGTTACTGACGATCAGGTCAAAGAATTGGGGCGCCAGCTGGGCAAACCAGTCGCTGATTACAAACCCCGCATTGTGAATATCATTGAGTTGGGCGTTATCCATCGCCAGTACCACCGCCGCCGGCGAAACATCGGCACCCGTCACCCACCAATGGGGTAACTCCCGGGCCAACGCCAAGGCAATAGCGCCCGTTCCCGACCCCAGATCAAGCGCACAGCCTGGCGCGGGTGTTCCGCTTGCACGCACCTTTTCAAGCGCGACCTCGACCAGACGCTCAGTGTCGGCACGGGGTATCAAGGTGCAAGGGCTGGTTTGCAAGCGCAAACTCCAGAAGTCCCGATATCCCAACAAAAAAGCAATGGGCTCACCCTGTTGGCGCCGGGAGATCAAAGACTCGAACTGCCTGACTTGCCCCGCGCTCAAGCTGTGCTCGGGCCAGGCACGCAAAAAGGTGCGGGGCTTATCCAGCACGTGGGCCAACAGAAGCTCCGCATCCAGCCGGGGCGATTCGGACGCTGGCAACACAACCCCGGCCAGTAGCTGTGCAATGCTTGACTCCACCGCGGCGCCTTCCTCCCGGGTCTGGCCAGTGAACTCAGGCATTGTCGCCAAGACGTGTCAGCTGCTCGGCCTGATATTCCTGCAATAAGGGCTGGATGACCGGATCAAGATCGCCCTGCACTATTTCCTCCAGCTTGTAGAGCGTGAGATTGATACGGTGATCAGTGACACGCCCTTGCGGATAATTGTAAGTGCGAATCCGTTCTGACCGATCCCCCGAGCCCACCAGGCTTTTGCGTGCATCGGCCTGCTCTTTGGCATGTGCTTCCTGCTCCACCTGAGACAACTTCGCATAGAGCAGTGACATGGCCCGCGAGCGGTTTTTGTGTTGCGACCGCTCATCCTGACATTCGACCACAATCCCGGTCGGCAAGTGGGTGATTCGAATTGCCGAATCGGTTTTGTTGACGTGCTGGCCGCCAGCCCCCGAAGCGCGAAAGGTGTCAATCCGCAGATCGGCCTTGTTGATTTCAACCTCTTCCAGTTCATCGGGTTCCGGCAGAATCGCCACCGTGCAGGCAGAGGTATGAATCCGCCCCTGAGACTCGGTGGCAGGCACACGCTGCACGCGATGCGCACCGGATTCAAACTTCAAGCTGGCGTACACGCTGTCGCCCACCACCCGGCTGATAATTTCCTTATAACCGCCATGCTCGCCCGGGCTTTCACTCACCACTTCCACTTTCCAGCGGCGCTTTTCGGCGTACCGGCAGTACATGCGAAACAGATCGCCCGCAAATATCGCCGCTTCATCGCCTCCGGTGCCGGCACGCACTTCGAGGAACACATTGCGCGCATCGTTAGGATCTTTGGGCAGCAGCAGTTTTTGCAGCGCCATTTCCATTTCGGGCAAAGCTTCCTGAGCACTGGCCAGTTCTTCTTTGCCCATTTCCCGCATGTCGGGATCAGGATCATTGATCAAGCCGCGCGCTTCCTCAATATTCGCCTCTACCTGCTGATACCCTCTGAAAGACTCCACCACCGGCTCGAGCTCCGCATATTCGCGCGAATAATCCCGAAACCGGTTCTGGTCAGCGATCACGCCAGGATCACTGAGCAATGCGGCCAATTCCTCGTAACGTTCACAAATCTGATCAAGCTTGGCACGAATGGATGTTTTCATGATTCAGGGCATTACCAAAGTTCGAGAGATAAAAGTGCGGCATGACGCCACAAACAGAAAAAGGCGGGTATCTTAGCGCATGGCGCGGGTTTTGTCTGGCTGTCCCTCGGGAAGGGCCGGCTTGTGAAGTTCTGCGATCCGGGAATTGTCCTGCCCCAAATCGGCAAGTTCCTCGACAGATACTGGCGGTGCGTCCTTGTCGACACTGAGATCAAACAACTCGGTCAGCCACCGGGCAGCCTCTGGTCGCCCTTCGGCTGTAGCTTTGCGAACCTGCACCGTGGGGCTGTGAATCAGCTTGTTGGTAAGCCCTCGCGCCAGGGATCGCAACACCTGCTCAGGACTGATGCCGTTTTTAAGCGTCCGCAGCGCCTTCTCAACCTCCGCATCGCGCAGACATTCGGCGTGTGTGCGAAAGGTTTTGAGCACACTGGTGGCGCCCAGCGCACGCATTTGCAACATGAATTCTGCCGCACCGCTCTCTATGAGATGCTCAGCCTCGTGCGCCGCCCCCTGGCGCGAACGCACATTCTCATCAATTACCTGGCGCAGATCATCGACCGTGTACAGAAACACATCATCCAGCTCGGCCACCTGCGGCTCAATATCACGCGGCACCGCAATATCCACCATAAAAATGGGCTTGTGCCGGCGTTTTTTCAGCGCGCTTTCCACCGCTCCCTTGCCTAAAATCGGCAAGGGGCTGGCGGTGGAGGCAATCACTATATCGGCACGAGGCAAGTATTGGGGTATGTCCGACAGGAGTATGGATTTGCCATTGAACTCTGCCGCCAACTCCTGAGCACGCAACAAAGTGCGGTTGGCTACCGTAATGTCCTGTACGCCGGCTTCGCGCAAATGACGAGCAACCAGCTCAACCGTCTTACCTGCCCCGATAAGAAGCGCCCGATTCTCCTTAAGAGAGGAAAACAAGCGAGCCGCCAGGCTCACCGCCGCATAGGCCACAGAAACAGGGTTCTCACCAATGGCCGTATCGGTTCGCACCCGCTTCGCCACTGAAAAACTGTGGGAAAAGAGCCGGCCGAGTTCAGTACCTACCGTCTGCGCTTCCTGGGCAATCGCATAGGCAGACTTCAACTGTCCGAAGATCTGGGGCTCGCCCAGAACGAGTGAATCCAGACCGCTGGCAACCTTCATCATGTGCCGCGCTGCGGCTTCATCCCAATACACGTAACTTGCCGCGATCAAATGCTCGGCATCCACACCGTGGTACCCTCCCATCCACTCCAGCAGAGCCCGACTGCCGGGAAGCTCTGCCACGCAGTAGAGCTCGGTACGGTTACAGGTGGAAAGGATCACAATCTCGCTGACATGCGCGACCTGACAAGCCTCTTGCAAGGCCGCAACAATCCGGTCCGGGGAAAAAGCGACTTTTTCCCGCACAGAAACCGGCGCGGTCTTATGATTGATACCCAGTGCAAGAAAAGCCATAGCGCCGTCAAAAACCTCTATTTACATCAGGCAGACTGCCAATCTTAATGCCGCCAAGCCAGGATGACCAGAATTCGTCACCAAGACATTTCTCTCGATTGCTGCAAGTCCGCTGCCCAAACAACGCCCAAAGCAGCCACAGGATGCAACATACCTCAAGGCACCAAAGGCTTTCTTGACAAAGGCCAAAAGGAAAAGCATTTCAAACAATGCTGGCACACACAACAATAGACCGCCAATTGTTACACTCGACAGGCTATCCCCCAATTTTGATCTACTCTTCTATGGGATTATGCACCACCTTATGCCATTATTAGGCCAAACCAAGTGACAACTATAAGCATTTATGACATCACCAGATTATTCTTTTCGTCGGCCACTGGCCTGTGCATTGCTGGCGCTCGTGGTCAGCGGTTGTTCGCAACTTGGTCTTAAATCTCACCCGGTACCGGAGCCCGCCTCCCATGCGAAATCCGAAACCAGCGTACCGACCGAAGATGCGGCCGATATACCCGCGACTTTTTCCGAGTTTGATCCTGAAACGCTTTATGCCCTGCTAACTGCAGAAATTGCCGCGCAACGAGGGCGAATCGATGTCACCTTGCTGAATTACGTGCAGCAAGCCAAGCGAACGCGAGATATCGCCGTCATCCAGCGAGCCATCCGTATTTCCCAGTTCCTTAAGGCCGAAAATGCATTGTACGAACTGTCCATGACCTGGGTTTCGGTTGACCCGCAAAATGTCGAGGCCAACCAGCTTGCCGCTTTTCACAGCGCCCGCAAACGCGAATATGAAGCAGCAACACAGTTCATGGAAAAAATCCTCGAACTCGGTGGCGATGCCGACTTCGACACCCTTGCAGTACACGCGCAAAATCTCTCCCCGGAAGAACAAACCGAACTTCTGACATTGTACAAGTCTCTGCACGAGCGCCATCCGCACAACATCGAAGTGACCTACGGCTATGCGCTGATGCAGAAGTCGGCGCAAAATGCCGAAGGCTGTATTGCCACCATCAAGCCACTACTGGAAAAATCCCCCGATTACGAGCCCGCCATCGTGCTGTACGCAAATGCGCTGTACGATGCCGGC
>JBFHRO010000023.1:0-23696 GCA_041591635.1 Oleiphilaceae bacterium
GCGTCATACCGTGAGATACCCCCCATCCACATTAAGGCAGGCACCGGTGGTGTAACTGGCGGCATCCGACACCAGATAGAGCACAGCCCCGGCCATTTCCTCGGGTTTGGCCGCCCGGTTCATGGGCACGTGCTCAAGGGCCTTGCGCAAAATGGCCTCGTTATTGATGAGGGTGGAGGCAAACCGGGTATCCGTCAGCCCCGGCAGCAGGGCGTTGACCCGGATCCCCAAGCCGGCACACTCCTTGGCGAAGGCTTTGGTCATGGAAACCACGGCAGCCTTGGTCATCGAATACACGCCCTGAAAATGCCCCGGCACCACCGCATTCACCGATGCCACATTGACAATCGCCCCCTGCTTTTGCTGGCGCATGAGTTTGCCGGCTTCCACAGACAGGTAAAAATAGCCCCGAATATTCACCTCAAGGGTTTTTTCGAACGCCTCCAGTGGTGTATCCAGAATATGACCAAAGTGCGGGTTGGTGGCGGCGTTGTTGACCAGAATATCGAGTCGTCCGTAACGGGTAGCGATCGTTTCAAACAAGGCCTTGATCTGACCCAAATCGCCGATATGGCAGGCCATGGCCTCGGCCTTGCCTCCGTCGGCCAGAATGCGCTCGACCACCTGCTGACAGGCGTCCGGCTTGCGACTGGTGACCAGAACCTGCGCCCCGGCTCTGGCCAGCGTGCAGGCAATCGCCTCGCCAATGCCGCGACTGCCGCCGGTGACTAGCGCCACCTTGCCGTTGAGATTGAATAATGCCTCTGTGCCCATGACCTTGTTACCCCTTGGTGCGTTTAGCAAAATGTGGCTTTAGCGGAAAGTTACCCCGGCCAGATCACCGGCCTGTTGCAGATAACCGTGATCGTTGAAATATCCCAGGCTGATGGTCTGATCGCGATACTTGAGCTGGGTAATGGAGCCATTGACGATCGACCAGTTCATGGCAAAGGCCGTGGGCGCCGATATCGCCAGCACCTGGTGCAGCAGTGCGGTGATGGGGCCGCCCGAGGTGAAGATGGCCACCGACTGGCTTCGGCCCACCTCGTCTATCACCTGCTGCAGCCCGCCCATGACTCGGGCATTGAACTCGCGCCAGGATTCGATACCCGGAATCAGGAATTCGCCCCCCCACCAGCGCTCGACCACTTTCTCAAACACTGGCTGGAAATGCTGCAGGCGATCAATACGCTCGGCGACAAAATCCGCCACGAAGGGATCGGTCTCTGCCAGGCCCACCGCATAGGCGCGGGTGAGGGCAATATGGTCAAATTCGTTGAAGGCGGGGTTTTCGATCAGATGCAACGGCCGCCCGAGCGCCGCCAGCGCCAGATGGGCCGTTTCGCGCTGACGTGCCAGCGTGCCGCTGTAGACGTGATCAAAGCGGATACCGGCACGCTGCAGATACGCCCCCAGGCAATGCGCCTGGGCTTGCCCCTGCGGTGACAGCTGGTCGTAGTTGTCATGGCCGAAACTGGCCTGGCCATGACGGATCAGGTAAATGGTTCCCATACTCGCCTCTTTGTGCCGCCCACCGGTTACGCCCGTGGGGTGCTGATTTTCTGCTGCAGATACTGCTCCAGAAACTGCACTGCCTCGATAAAGCCGGCAAAACGCGGGTCCTGCGTTTGGCCGTGATGGTAGCGATAGTAGATTTGTTGCAGTATCACTGCCAGCCGAAACAGGCCAAACACCTCGTAAAAGGCGAAATCGTCCACCCGCCTTCCGGCCTGCCGGCAATAGTAGTCCACCAGTTCCCGGCGCGTCAGCATGCCCGGCAAATGGCTGGGCTGGCGTCGCAACGCCTGCAGGGGCGCGGGATCACCAGCCTCGACCCAATAGGCCAGCGAGCAGCCCAAATCCATCAGAGGGTCACCGATGGTGGCCATCTCCCAGTCCAGCACCCCGATCACCTCCATGGGCGATTCGGGGTTCAGCACCACATTGTCGAACCGGTAATCGTTGTGAATCACACAGGCGCTGACCTGCGCCGGGCGCCTGGCCTCGAGCCACGCCATTACGGCTTCGAAGTCGGGCGCCTTGTCGGTGCGGGCGGCACGAAAGCGCTCGCTCCAGCCACGAACCTGACGCTCGACATAATCGCCTTCGCGATACAGGTCCCGCAGGCGGCTATTTTCCCAGGGCACCTGATGCAACTGCACCAGCCGGTTCATCAGCGACTGGCATAGCTGCTGGCGTTGCGCCGTATTAGCCGCCAGAGCTGCCGGCATTTCACTGCGCGCAATGATGCCATTGAGGCACTCCATGACATAGAACTCACTCCGTTCCTCCAGACTTAACCAAAGCTATCCATAAGTAGCTTTGCGCTGGATTCCTGCTTCATTGAGGCTGGTTTCGTCCTGAGCTTGCGTTCAGAACCAGAGCCTTCCTCTCCACAGGCGGTCACGGTGGAACTCACCGCCAAATTTCTTAAATTCATGCTGGCATTTACGTCACGCTGATGCACCGACTGACAACCTGGACAAACCCACTCGCGCACGGTCAGCGGCAAGGCGTCCAGTTTATAGTCGCACACTGAGCAGGTTTTGCTGCTGGGATACCAGCGGTCTGCCACTACGATCAGCCCGCCACGTTGCGCAACCTTGTAATCCAGTTGCCGACGAAACTCAAAAAAGCCCATATCGGCCACCGTCCTCGAAAGATGCCGGTTCGCCAGCATGCCTTTTACATTCAAGTCTTCGATGCCGAGGGTGTGAAAGCGGCTGGCGAGGCGGGTCGTGAGCTGGTGCAGTGCATCCTGACGAATGTTGCAGATTCGGGCATGCAGTCGTGCCAGTTTCGCGCTTGCTCTCTTACGGTTCTGCGAACCCTTGACCTTGCGCGACAAGCGGCGTGACAGTCGTCGCAATCGACTCATCAGCATCTTGTGCGCCCTGGGGCCTGTGATGACTTCTCCCGTTGAAAGCGTTGCCAGTGCCGATATGCCCAGATCCACGCCCACCACGCCTTGGTTTTCGGCTTTTGGTCGGTGCGAATCGTTTGGGACATCGACGGTAATGCTGACAAACCAGCGGTCGGCCACGCGAGATACCGTGGCAGACATGATCTTGCCTGCGAAGCGCAACGCCTCACGCATGCGTACCCACCCAAGATTGGGGATGCGCAGGCGTGAACCGTCCACGTCAAACTGGTCGTTGGTCAGGCTGAAGCGGTCATGCTGTCCTTTTTTGCGGAATTTCGGGTACCTGGTACGACCGGCGAAAAAGTTCTTGAACGCCGCGCCTAACTGGATGATGGCCATCTGTGGCGCGTTCTTGGTGACCTCCAGCATCCACGGAAACTGCTCGCGCTTGATGGCGTTAAGCTGACGGCGCAACGACATCTGCGAGGGTTTCGGTAGTGACGGATTGAGCTTGCAGGCATCGTACTGTTTTTGCCACTGGGCCAGCGCCCAGTTGTAGGCGAAACGTGCTGTGCCTGCCGCTCGTGCGAGGTAAGTGGCCTGCACGTGGTTGGGATCGAGGGCGATTTTATGGGCAATCAGCATGAGGCGGCCTGCACGGCTTTCTTCACGCCATCCAGTAACTTCTGGTTCTTGCGTGATCGGCTGCCGTAGAGTCGTGCCGAGAATACCGTGATGATTTCCAGTACATCTTGGGCCAGATCTTCCTCAAAAGTGGTGTCGAAGCCCTGGTTGATAATGAGCACTTCCACGTTTTTAGCTTCGCAGATGGCAAAGACCAGCTCCGCACCAAAGCGCAACAAGTGGTCTTTATGGGCGACCACCAGGCGACCGACACGCCCCGCGATGATTTCATCCAGTAGTCGTTTCAAGCCTTTCTTGTTGTAGTTCATGCCGGAGCCAAGATCGGCAATGACTTCAAACGTCCAGCCTTGCCTGGCACAGTAAAGTTCCAGTACCTGCTTTTGCCGCTCGAGATCATCCTTCTGGTCATGGCTGGACACGCGAGCATAGGCAATGGTTTTGCGGTCTTGTGGTACAGCCAGAAACAGATCAGGCTTGATTTTGGCAAGGTCATAGCGTCGTTGCCCACCGGCAGTGCGCTCCGGTACCAGTTTGCCCTCGGCCTCCCACCGCCGTAATGTCGTAATCGACACACCCAGCGCCTCTGCCGCTTCGCCTATCGCAACATATCTATTCATGCTGGATAGTTTAAGTTAGTTATGGATAGATTTCAATTAAACCGCTCACACCCCAGGACTGTTTCATCGTCGCAAAAAGCCAGCATCTGCGGCACATAGGGAAAGTGGCCCCGCAAGCTCTGCATGATGCGGTATTCCCGCCCCATGTCATGCGCCGAGCGGGCTTTCTTGCCAAAGGGCGGGCGGCGCAGTACCTAATCCCGGTTATCGTAGCGAATCAGGTAAGTCAGGTTCGATGCCCCACCCGGAAACTGGGTCACGCGCGGCGAGCCCTCCAGGCCAGGAATATGCGCCTGCAAGTACGGGTGAAGGCGAGCGAGCGCAAGGTCTTTGCCCGGGCGTACGCTTGTGGCTTCATCGGTGTGGTTCATGCTGTTTGCTCCTGCGGGGCCCCTGGCCCAACAATTGATTCACCCGGTGCGCGAGGCGCTGCAGCGTCTGCACTGTGCGCTGCAAGAACACCGCCATTTTGACCCGGCCCAACTGCAACAGGTCTTTCGCCTGGGCCTGCGGGACATTTTCGAGGCCATGCTGCTGCCGGGCCTTACCGCCGAGTTGGCGACACGCTCGCCGGGAGTCAGCCTCAGCTGCATCAAGACCAGCCGCACCTCGCTGGCGCACGACCTTGCGACCGGGCGCATTGATCTGGCAGCCGATGTGCTGATCAGCCACGACGACAATCTGTGCCACCAGAAACTGCTCGACGACCCGCTGGTGTGCCTGTTACGTCAGGGCCACCCGCAGGCCCACGCCATGACGCTGGAAACCTATCTGCAACTGCGCCATGTGCTGGTATCCTCACGCGAACGGGGCCCCGCCTTTGAGGATGTGGAGCTGTCGCGCCATGGCCTGCAACGCCACGTGGGCCTGCGCACGCCACACTATTACGCTGCAGCCCTGGTCGCCGGCCAAACCGACATGCTGCTCACGGTGCCGCAACGCTTCGCCTGCATTTTGCAACGCAGCGCCGCCCTGCAGATTTGCCCCCTGCCGCTGCCGATCGCCCCCATGGAGGTGTACCTGTACTGGCATCGCCACCTCGACCCGGACCCGGCGCACCGCTGGCTGCGAACCCGTATTCAGGCGCGGGTCAGCGCAACATCAGACCAGAGCGCCTCCCCCTGAGTACCGGCAACCAAAACCGGTTACAATGCCCCCCGGCGCTGATCCCGGTGCCGTGACCGATTCACCTCCCAAACGGAAAGCGCCATTCCTGTGTCCTCTTTATCTCACACCTACGATGTCATCATTCTGGGCGCTGGCGCCTCGGGCCTCTTTTGCGCCTTTACGGCGGCCCGACGCGGACGCCGGGTACTGGTGCTGGAAAAGGCCAACAAGGTCGGCAAAAAGATTTTGATGTCCGGCGGGGGGCGCTGTAACTTCACCAATCACCAGGTCGAGGCGCGGCACTATATTTCTGCCAACCCCCACTTCTGCAAGTCGGCCCTCAAGCGCTTTACCCAGTGGGATTTCATCGCCATGGTCGAGGCGCACGGCATTGCATACGAAGAACGCAAACACAGCCAGCTGTTCTGCAAAGACTCGGCCAAGGCGATCCTCGACATGCTGCTGTGCGAATGCCAGCTCGCCGGCGTCAGCATCAAGACCCACTGCGATTTATCCCTCATTGTCCCTTTGCCCCCCACGCCCGCCGCCGAGCCTCAGGATTCAAACCATACCCGGCCGCGTTACGAGGTGCGTTTCTCCCAGGGGCACGACCAGCACCGTCTGAGCTGCCAGTCGCTGGTGGTCGCCACCGGCGCCCTGTCCATCCCCACCCTGGGAGGCAGCGGCATGGGCTACGACATTGCCGCCCAGTTCGGCATCCCCACCACCCCACGCCGGGCCGGGCTGGTTCCCCTGATGTTCAGCGATGGAATGAAACCCCTGTGTGAACGTTTGGCCGGGTTGGCGCTGGATGTCAGCATCGAATGCAACGACCAGTGCTTTCGGGAAAACCTGCTATTTACCCATCGGGGAATCAGCGGGCCGGTGGTATTGCAGATATCCAATTACTGGGCGCCGGGTGATAGCTTGCTGCTCAACCTGCTTCCCGACCTCGATGCCCCGGCATGGCTGCATGCAGCCAAGGCCACGGCCAAACGCAGCCTGTTGCGCACTTTTCTCAGCCAAACCCTGGCCAAGGGCCTGGTCAACGAGTTGCAAGCCCTCTGGTGGCCGGAGATGGCCGAGAAGCCCCTGGCCGAATTCAGCGACGCCCAACTCACCGCCATAGGCCAAAACCTCAATCAGTGGCGACTGAAGCCATCGGCCTCGGAAGGCTACCGTACCGCAGAAGTGACGCTGGGCGGGGTGGATACCCACGCCATCAGCTCCCGCACCATGGAAGCCATGGCTCAGCCCGGCCTCTATTTTGTCGGCGAAGTGCTGGATGTCAGCGGCCATTTGGGGGGCTACAATTTTCAATGGGCCTGGTCTTCGGGCCATGCCGCCGGCTGTTTTGCCTGAATGGCTGCCGGTCTTTCAAGACGATAACGAGTAAACAGGTAACTGAGCGAGCAACCATGAAACCGCGCGTGATCGTCATCCTGGGAGGATACGGAAACTTCGGCAAGCGCATTGCCCAGAGCTTGCTGGACTTGGCCGACACAACCCTGGTCATTGCCGGGCGAAACCCCGACAAAGCCGCCCGCCTGTGCCAGCAATGGGCCGCCAGACACCCGGCGGCACACCTGCAAGCCGCCCGGCTCGACACCCACAGCCCCGGCTTTGAAGCCGAGCTTGGTCACCTGAACCCCACCCTTGTGATTCACACCAGCGGCCCCTTTCAGGGGCAAGACTACCGGGTTCCCCTGGCCTGCATCCGGTTCGGTGCTCACTATATCGACCTTGCCGATGACCGCCGTTTCGTGTGCGATATCACTCAACTGGATCAACAGGCCAAGGCCCGGGGGGTGCTGCTTGTCAGCGGCGCCAGCTCGGTTCCGGGCCTTTCATCGGTGGTCATTGATCACTATTTACCCCGCTATCAGACACTCAAAACGATCGACTTTGCCATTGCTCCGGGAAACAAGGCCGAGCGGGGTGAGGCAACGGTTCGCGCCATTTTGTCTTACACCGGGCGTCCGTTTAAGGTATGGCGAAACGCGCAGTGGGTGACAGTCTTCGGCTGGGGCGAGTCGGGTCAACGGGACTTTGGCGGCGATATCGGCAAGCGCTGGCTGGCCGACATCGACATCCCGGATCTGGAGCTGTTCCCAACCCGCTATCCCGGCGTCGAAACCGTGCGTTTTCAGGCCGGACTGGAAGTGCCTGTGTTGCATCACGGCATGCGTTTGCTCGCCTGGCTCACCCGGCTGGGGCTGGTCGCCCATTGGGCACCACTGACCAAGCCCATCATCAAAGCCAGTGAACTCTTTCTGCCCTTTGGCACCGACAAGGGGGCCATGCAGATCACCCTGAAAGGCCTGGATCACCAGCACCAACCGCTGCAAATTGACTGGACGCTCTACGCCAATGGCGGTGTGGGCCCTTACATTCCCACCCTATCGGCCACGATTCTCACCCGCCAGTTGCTCGACCAGTCACTCACCCGCACAGGTGCCATGGCCTGCCTGGGCCTCTATACGCTGGACGCATTCGATCAGTACGCCAGGCCATGGGGGATCTATCACCGGCAACGCGTCAGCGGGCCCGGTCAAAAGCACTAACAAGAGGCAAATCACCATGGACTATTATCTGACGCTGAAGATGATTCACCTGCTGGCAGCCGTGGTGGTGGCAGGCACAGGCACGGGCATTGCGTTTTTCATGTTCATGGCCAGCCGCAGCAACAATGCGCAAGCCATCGCGGTGACTGCCAGGCACGTTATTCTGGCCGACTGGCTCTTTACCTTTCCTGCCGTGGTGGTGCAGTTCATTACCGGCATGATGCTGATGAATCTGCTGAACTACACCTATAGCTCCCTCTGGTTTATGACGGTGATAGCGCTGTTCGTTTTTATCGGCGCCTGCTGGCTGCCGGTAATCTATCTCCAGTACCGCTTGAAACACCAGGCTGATCAGGCCCTTGCCAGCGGCGTTCTTGGCCCAGGCTTTAAAACGACCATGCGATGGTGGACAGCCCTCGGGATACCGGCGTTTAGCGCAGTACTGGTGCTGTTCTGGCTGATGCTGTTTAAACCGCTACCGGTGACCTAGGATCCAGGGGCGAGAACTCGCCAGAGACAAGCAAGAAGAAAGGCGGGAGTGGTAAAGGCCGCACAAGACAAAAAAAAGGGACAAGGCCACGACGCGTTCGCCTTATCCCAAAAAATTGCCGATCCGCAGGCATCCATTCGCTCTCCAACCAAAGGGTCGACGCGCCTCCTGCGCCCCTTCGACGAAACCTGTACTGCCATTCACTGCACGAGCGATCGCAATGAATCATTTCGTCACTACCAGGTAATCAGAACCTGGGCGCATTGAACCATTCCCGGCGGCCCAATACATGAATGAACTGATGATCCTGTGCCTGCTGTGACGCCTGCCAAATCAAAACGTGAGCCCGCGCACAAAAAATCCTCGCACCACGAGCCCCTGGAGCCGTGCTACCATAGCGCCCGCTCCGATCACCCATTGACTGGCCTCCTTGTCCCTCATGCTTAGACTGACCGATATCCAGCTTCCCCTTGACCACACCCAGGACGATTTGCGGCAGAAAGTGGCCGATACCCTGGCACTTCAAACCGACGATATTCTGGCCATCTCGGTATACAAGCGCAGCCACGATGCCCGCAAGAAAAACCAGATCCGGCTCATCTACCAGCTCGATGTGACTCTCGCGCCCGAAGCGCAAGCGCGGCTACAGCAGCAAGGTAGCGGTCAATCCCGTATTACGCCCACCCCCGACATGGAGTATCACCTGATTGCCCGGGCAAGCCCCGACTTTCCGGTCGCCGGCCAGTTACGACCGGTAGTCGTGGGTTTTGGCCCCGCAGGCATTCTGGCCGCCTTGCTGCTGGCCCAAATGGGCCTCAAACCGCTGGTACTGGAACGCGGCCAGGAGGTACGCCAACGCACCCAGGATACCTGGGGACTGTGGCGCCAGCGCACGCTCAACCCCGAGTCTAACGTCCAGTTTGGTGAAGGCGGGGCCGGCACCTTTTCCGACGGCAAGCTGTACAGCCAGATCAAAGACAAGCGCTACCTTGGCCGCAAGGTGATGACCGAATTCGTCAAGGCCGGTGCGCCGGAGGAAATTCTCTACGTCAACAAGCCCCACATAGGCACCTTCAAACTGGTCAAAATGGTCGAGAACATTCGCGCCGAAATTCTGCGTTTGGGGGGAGAGATACGTTTTGGTCAAAAAGTCGAACAGCTGCACCGTGACAATACGGCTAACGGCAAGGTTACCGGCCTGACCCTGAGCTCGGGCGAATACCTGCGCGCCAGCCATGTGGTACTGGCCATTGGCCACAGCGCCCGTGATACCTTCGAAATGCTGTTGCAACAGGGCGTTTATATCGAGCCCAAACCCTTCTCGATCGGATTTCGCATCGAACATCCGCAAACCCTGATCGACCGCGCCCGATTTGGCGCCCAGGCCGGCCACCCCTTGCTTGGTGCCGCCGACTACAAACTGGTGCACCACTGCCAAAATGGTCGCAGCGTTTACAGTTTTTGCATGTGCCCTGGCGGCACGGTCGTGGCCGCTACTTCGGAGGCCGGGCGCGTGGTAACCAATGGCATGTCGCAGTATTCCCGCAATGAACGCAACGCCAACGCGGCCATTGTGGTGGGCATCGAACCCGAGACCGATTACCCTGGCCACCCACTGGCCGGCATCGATTTGCAGCGCCGGCTCGAAAGCCTCGCCTTTGAGCTCGGTGGCAGCAACTACAACGCCCCGGCCCAGCGGGTGGGCGACTTCCTTGAGGGGCGTGCGTCAACCCGGCTGGGCGAAGTGATTCCCTCCTACCAGCCAGGCGTCACTCCGGGCGATCTGAGCCAGGCACTGCCGGCGTATGCCATTGCGGCAATCCGCGAGGCCATTGCGGCCTTTGACCGGCAGATCAAGGGGTTCGCCCTGCCCGATGCCGTGCTCACCGCCGTGGAAACCCGCACCTCCTCGCCCATCTGCATCAAACGCAACGACGATTTTCAAAGCCTCAATACGCCGGGCCTCTATCCCGCCGGTGAAGGTGCCGGTTATGCCGGTGGTATTCTGTCGGCCGGTATTGACGGCATCAAGGTGGCCGAAGCGGTCGCACTGGATATCCTGGGGGGCGGGAGAAGCGCCTGAGCGTCTTCGCCCGGGTGCCAACCCCAGCCGATCCCCGTCAGCGCGGCTGTCCCAACAGGATTTCATGCGCCCAATCCGATGCCTGGGGGGCAAAGGTCACCACCAACAAGGTGGTGCCCATCACCAGTACCGGAAAAATAAAGCGGAAGTTCCGCTGCCAGAAGCTGCCGTGCAGGCTTTCCCAACTGGTGGGCACACCCACCACCTGCCGGGTGAGCAGATGGTTGAGGGCGACCGGAGGCGTCAGATACCCCATTTCGAAGGCCAGCACCGTCATCACCCAAAAATGCAGCGGATTAAGGCCATTTTGCAGGGCAATGGGCGCCAGCGTGGCATTCACCAGAATGACCGCACCGTAAGGGTCCATGATCATGCCGATCAGGATCAGCATCCCCATCAGCAGGGTCAGGGTCAGCCAAAGCGAGCCCAAATCGTCGGGGAACAACTCCAGCAATCCGGAACGCTCGATCAAGCCACCCATGCTCACCGACAGCGCCATCAGCATAAGCAAGGCACCAATCAGGGCGGTGGAGTCGTCGGTGGCTCGCATCACCGCCTGGCCAAATCCTCCGGGTGATCCGGTGTGGCCTTGGGTATCCGGGTCGCCTTGTTTAAGCAGCCATCGCTCCATGGCAACAATCAGCAGCATCACCAGCGGCAAAATCGCGGGCGCCGAGAACTCGTCCAGGCCACGCCCGAGCCCCCACTGCCATGCCAGCACCACACCGGCAAAGCAGGCAACATAGGGCAACAGTGGCACCAGGGCTTTCAGGGTTCCGGGAATGGCCTCGCGCAGCGGGGCAATCCGAAGGCTCGACTTCCCCCCCAGCAGCATGACATACAGGGTATAAATCAAGGCCGTAAGCAACAGCACCCGCGCTCCGGCGCTAAAGAGTTCGTCGGTGGTCACACTGTTGTTGAGGGTGGCAACAATCACGACCAGCAGACAAGGCCGCAGCATGGTGCCCATGGACCCTGAAATCGCCGTGGTCGCCAGCGCCAGCTGTTCCGAGGTACCGGCCCGGCGCAGCTCTCTGTACAAAGTGGTTCCGGCCGCCAGAATAAAAATACCCGAGGCGCCGCTGTAGGCCGTGGGCAAGGCCGTCAACAGCAACACCACCACGCCCAGCCACTTGGGCGGCAGTTGCCAGGGGCGAATCATGGCGAACATTTTTTCCGGCAGTGAGGTTCGCGCCAGCAACATCCCCACCCAGACGTACAGCCCCAGATTCAGAAACAGCGCCGACAATTCGGCCATCATGTTGAGGTACACCGCAATACCATGGTAGAAACCGTGCCAGGCAAACTGCGCCGCCGCCGACAGGCACATATAGCTGTACAAAGGAATACTCAGAAGCGATCGTCCCCAGCTCGACTGCCGCGGCAAATCAGTGCGAGGCAAGCGCAATTGCCACAGCGAAATCAGGGTCAACAGGCCAAATCCGGTCACCCATACATCGTGCATGAACAGGTGCGCCAGAGGCATGCCTGCCGCCGCCTGGGCCAGTTCCTGCTGGCGGTAGAGCCATGCCGAATGCATCAGGAGCGCGTTGGCCACCAGCTGGGTCAGTGTAGCTACCCGGTCATCGCGTTGACTCTCCACCGGCCGCAAGGCGATGTGCTGCCGTCGCAAGGTCGCTGCGGCAGCACAAAACAACAACATCAACCCCAGCAAGACACGGCGGTTGCCGGTCACCAGTACCACGGCTTGCGACAGCCCGGTTTCAACTGCCGCAAATAGCCGAACCGAGGGAGTATCCAGAGTTTGCAGGTAGTGCCAGCGCTGCCATTGCGCCTGGCAGGCCGTGACTTTGGCCTGCAACGAGGCCCGTATGGCTTGGCGATCAGGGGTGCCGCCAAAGACATCGGCAAAGGGGTCGCTGGCCAGTTCCTTTTGCTGCGCCTTGATCGCCTTATCGACTTCCTGATCCAGATCGGGATCGCTTTCGCATGAAGGCGACGCAACCTGATCCATGATGCGCAGGCTAAAATACTCCGGCCAGGTCTCCCCGCCAATGGTCAGAAGGCGGGAGTGCAGGGTTTCTCCTACGGCGGCCAGCAAGGTCAGCACGAGAATCACCAGCATGGGCAAGGCCGCGATCCAGCGACTGAACGCCCATGTTTGCGCCGTCAAAAGCGGCTCGGTTCTTGAGGTCATGCGTTATTCAACCGGGTTACTGCATTCTTCGCGGCGACTGTCGCTGCGACACCGGATTTTTCTTTGCAGGGTCAGCATTTCGGCGCTGTAATAGCCCTCGTCACGCAACTGCAAGCGGGCGTTTTGCATGATCTTGTCGTACTCGGCCCGGTCCTGTTCAGGAATGTTAATCCACCATTTCTCAGGAACTTTCTTTTCTTCTTCCGCCACGCGGCTGACGATTTCTTCAAAGCCGTTGTTGAAGGCCTCACGAACAAATTGCGCCAGCTCATTGGGAATCACCTCGCTGCGGCCAATGAGTTGCATGGTGATGTGGGTCAGCGGCAGGTCAATGATCCCCCCGTTGGGCGACATGCCTTTATGCAGCTCAAGTACTTCATAGGCCGCCAACGGCGCGGCCAGCACATCCACCACCCCGGTATTGAACATGTTCGGCGCATTGACGATGTCGGCCACCACCGGGGTCGCGCCAACACCGGCAATCATCCGCGCCTGGGTCGGGTCGTAATCCAGCACCACCACCCGCTTGCCCGACGCCTTGGCGAGGGTATTGATCGACTTGTCATTGACAAACACATGGGCCGCGCCCGCCGGCGCTACGCCCATCACCACATAGTCACCACTGACCATCTTGTCGGCACTGCGAGGATCTGCCATCAAGGAAAGCGCCAGGCGCATCTGATCATACTCGGGAAACCCGCCGATAGAATCGAGCGTACCTGTGTATTTGTTAAACAGTCGCGCACGCAGACCGCTCATAAGTGCCGCATCGCAGGTGGCGGATTTGAGTTCCTCCACCATGATCGACTCGCTGGTGTAAGGCACCATGTCGACCTTGATCCCCAGGCGCATGATTTTCGTTTCTTGCTGCTTTGCCGCTGCAAAAATGGGCCCTGAGCGGCCAAAAATATCCCAGATACAAATGCGATATACCCGCTCGGCATGGGCCTTGAGACCGGTAAGGGCCTGCATTGCCTCAATACGCGCTTCCAGTGGCAGCGACTGGTCGTAGGCGGTGGCTTTGAGCCTGTCAGTTGAAGCGTGAGCCACCACAGGCAGCAGCAACCCCAGCAACAACACTTGCCACAAACGCTGGGGCATAGCGTAAAAGTGACCTGCCAAGGTAAGTCGTCCTGCGTACATCAAAAGATTTCTCCTGGTGCGGTAAACGTCATTAAAGACATGGGGTGAGAACGATATTCCGCGCCAAGGATACGCAGGCCAAATGCCTCGTTTATTGGCCGAACTGACATCGAGCTGGGGCTATTGTGCCATTTTTTCGGTTTTGCCAGTCAGGTCACATTAAATGCCGATCAAACTGATCGCCCTCATCCGTGACCGGGCATACAAGCACCTTAAGTCGTGATGCCGGCCTCCCGGTCAGGGTTTTGGATTACAAATGGGTATTTTTGTATCACTTTCAATTAAGGATATAATCCCCGCGCTACCATTACGGAGTTATCCTTGAGGCCATACCGCCATGACCCTACGCCCATCTACCCGGATTTTCGGGGTTTTGTTTCTATCCACCTTGCTGCCCTGCGCTTTTGTAATAGGCGTGGCCCAGGCCAATATCAGTCGCACCAGTGCAACGCTTTTACCCATTGAGCAGCACCTCGTGGACGAGAGCACGCTCCTCCCCCCGGCCCCCCTGCCGGATTTCAGCGTCTACGAAAGCACCACAGAAAAAAAAGCCGCTTTCGTCAACTACTTGACCCCCATAGTAGTGCAGGCCAACCGGATTGCTCTGGAACGCCGCCAGATCCTGATTGCGCTGCAACAACAGGAAACTTACTCTGAAAAAGAACGCCTGTTTCTGCAAAAAATGGCCACCATTTACAAAGAGCCCATTGACGGCCATCCCGACGCAGGTTTTTTTCAGCGCCTCTTAACCAAGGTAGACGCCTTGCCCGCCTCACTGGTCATCGCCCAGGCAGCCAACGAATCCGCCTGGGGAACCTCGCGCTTCGCCCGTTCTGCCAACAATCTCTTTGGCCAGTGGTGTTTTTCGCCGGGCTGCGGTCTGGTACCACGCCAGCGCCCTCGCGGTGCATCTCACGAAGTGGCCCGCTATTACAGCGTTGAGCAGTCGGTGCGCCGCTACCTCGAAAACATCAATAGCCACGACAGCTATGAAACGCTGCGTCATTTGCGTACTCGAGCCAGAGAATCCGGTCAATCACCGACAGGTACCCGACTGGCCGAAGGATTGTTAGCCTATTCCGCCCGCGGCAGTCATTATGTCAAGGACATTCAGGGGTTGATTCGTGCCAATAAACTTGATGCACTTGATCCTCTATCCGCCAGCCACAGGTGATGCACATGAACAACATTCCCGCACCACAGGATGACACACCAGAAAACACAGCCGAAACAGCAGACAAAACCTGCGCAGCCGCATCCCAAAACCCCGAGTCGCCGGTGATCACGCCAAACGCGCTGACAACCCAAACCCGGCGGTTTGCCGGCAACTACAGTCAGGTTTCGTTCTGGAAAAAGCTCTTTGGTCAGGCCCGAAATGCCGGCAAGGAAGTGGTATTCAACGCCCTGACGCTGTACTACACGGCCCGAGCCAAAGATACACCTGTATGGTGTAAAACGGTCATTCTTGGCACCCTGGGTTATTTCATCAGCGTCATTGACGGCATCCCCGACCTCACGCCACTGCTGGGCTACTCGGACGACATGGCACTCATGATTGCGGCACTGGCCACCCTCGCCGGCCATGTCACGCCCGAAATAAAAGCTCAGGCACAGGTACAGACGAACAAGCTTTTTAAGGAGGGGGCCGAGGTCACACCAAAAACATCGCAAGCTCCCGAATAACAGGCCCGGCCATTCCAGTCTCACTCCCGGAGTTCTTATCACATGCTCAGTTTTCTACCATCATGGATGAGGGGCGCTATCAGCCTGGTGCTGATGGCGCTAAATACCGCGTTCTGGTTTCCTTTCCTTTTGCTTTGTGCCCTGTTGAAGTTACTGTCTCCGGTGGCGCGCTTGCAGCGGCATCTCACCCGCCTGCTAATCCTGATCGCTAACGCCTGGGTGACCACCAACAGCCTGATTCAGAAACTGGTCAACAAAGTGCGCTGGCATGTCGAGGGGCTCAAGGGGCTCAAGCCAGACGACTGGTATTTCGTGACCTGTAATCACCAGTCCTGGGCCGATATTCTCGTTATTCAACAGGTACTCAATGGCAAAGTGCCTATGCTCAAGTTCTTTTTGAAAAAAGAACTCATCTGGGTGCCCGTTATGGGAATTTGCTGGTGGGCGCTGGACTTTCCGTTCATGCAACGACATACGCGGGAATTTCTCGAAAAACACCCGCACCTCAAGGGCAAAGACCTGGAAACCACACGAAAAGCCTGCGAAAAATTCAAACATACCCCGGTCACCGTATTCAACTTCGTGGAAGGAACACGCTTTACTCCCGCCAAACACGCGCGCCAACAATCACCCTACAACAACCTGCTCAAACCCAAAGCCGGCGGCGCGGCGTTTGTGTTGGGTGCCATGGGCGATCAATTGCACACCATGCTCGATATTACTCTCTGGTATGCCGGCACCTGTCCAAGCTTCTGGGATTATCTGTGTGGCCGGGTCGATACCATTTATGTGCATATCGAACCCATTCGCTTGCCTGAGGCTTATCTGGGCAAGGATTATGAAAACGACCAAGTGTTCAGGGGCGAGTTCCAGTCCTGGATCAGTGAACGCTGGAAAGAAAAAGACAGCTTGATTGAGGCCATTAAAAAGCAGTCCCCAGTGACGGGTCAGCACTGTGGTGGTGAGGAACCATACGCCAGAGCATGACGAAGGCGATATTCCAGACACAAAAAAATACCGGACATAGTCCGGTATTTTTCGTGGCTTGCCAACCGATCAGCGCGTACCTGAACGGCGCAACGCAGCAGGCGTGTAGTCCTGTGAGGCTTTTTTGGTACCAAAGGTGTAAGGCATTTGCTCTTCGTTGGTCAACCCCAACACCAGATAGCGCCCGGCAAGCAGGTCGTAGAGAACTTCTACGGCGTACCATGGCGTTGTCTGATCATAGAACTGAATCGCATGAGCTTCTGCCACCCGCCACATTTCACCACGACCGTCGTAGTGATCGATCACGGATGCCTGCCATGTATCCTCGTCAATGAAGAACACGCGTTTGGCATAGATATGGCGCTGCCCCTCTTTCAGGGTCGCCTCTACGTGCCACACACGGTGCAGCTCATAGCGAGTATGATCCTGATTGATGTGACCCGGCTTGATAATATTGTCGTACTTCAACTTGTCAGACATCAGCCGGTACGAGTTGTACGGAATATACATCTCTTTCTTGCCAACCAGCTTCCAGTTATAACGATCGAGAGCGCCGTTAAACATGTCAAAGTTATCGGAGGTACGCAAACCATCTGAAGCCGTACCTGGGCCATCGTAAGCTACCTGAGGTGCGCGTCGTACACGGCGTTGACCTTCGTTATATACCCAGGCACGGCGTGCCTCGGTAACCTGATCGATGGTCTCGTGAGCCAGCAGTATGTTTCCGGCCAAACGTGCAGGCGCAACAATTTCCTGTTTGAAGTAAAACAGAACGTTCTCATCTTCACCGGGCTTGAAGTCGGTCAACGAGGTGCGCCAGGTGATTTCATCATGAAACTTGACCACCGTGTAATCACCGCTAGCCAAAGGCGTCGCCTGACCGATCAGGCGTTCAACGGCACCACCGCGATAGCGAGTGACATGATTCCAGACCACCTCCATGCCATCCTGAGGAATCGGGAAAGGAACGGCTTCTTCAAATTTGGTCAACCCGTTCCCGCCTTTGACCATTTCAGTGGTCGTGGCGTTTTTCTTGGCCCCTTCATACACGGCCTTTGGTAATGCGGCGGTACGACGGGTCTGGAACACAGGGACCTTATAGGACGCATACTTGTTCATCATGGCCAGCTGTCCGGGCGACAACTTGTCCTTGTACTGGGCCACGTTATCCCGGGTGATGACAAACAAGGGCTGATCTTCCGGAAACGGATCAATATAGCGCCCGGGTTTGAATCCCGCCGGTGGCTGGGTAAGACCGCCGGTCCACTCAGGAATCGACCCGTCAGCATTACCTGCCTTCACGGCACCAATAGGTGTTAACTCGGTTCCAAGCTTGGCCGCCTTGTCAGCGCCTACCTTGGCAAACACAGATGCGGACAGCATTGTTAATGCGACCATCCCACCTGCAATGATTATTCTTTTGGGTTTCATCGAAATACCTCTTTCAAACGAATCTCTGAGCCGGAACCTAGAATGAGTAAGACACGTTCAACGATACATTATCGCGGTCACTCAAATCACTGTACTTCCCTCCGAAGAAGCTCGTGTAACCCACAGAGGCGGTGTACTGATTCAAATATACCCCCGTCAAGGCAAGCCCGACAGACTTGCGACCTTTCTGGAAATTCCCCGCCGGTTCAGGAGAGTAACCGTTCACGTCATGCGTAAACGCAAGGCTTGGCGTGAGGTTAATTCCCGCAAAGACATCGTTGTAATCAAGCGCAGCACGCGCCCGGTAGCCCCATGACAAACTGGTGGTAAAACCTTCGAGACTACAGTTGGCAGGATTGAGGTTCGTGTTTGGCGTACCGTTTCTGCCACTACAGGTGGTGGTAGTCACGTGAGTGTAATCAGGAATACCCCAGATGCCCGAACGACCGTAGCGGGCCTGATCAACACCGGGGAGATTCTGCACCCAGGTACCGCCCACTTCACCGACAAACGACAAGCGGCTGGCGCCCATAACCTGGTCAAAGAACTTGATGAAGGTCATCTGCGCCTGCACAGTATCGTAGAGGTCGTAAGCCTTCATTTCCTTGCCGTACAAGGCTGACTTGTCAGGCACGCCCAGCTGGGCTACCCGCTGCGTCAGGAGCAAGCTTTCATCCCGCGCCAGTCCGCCAAAAACCAGTTCAAAAGCGTTCCACTGCAGGGGCACATCTTTCTTGTAGCTCACCTCGCCACCGACCGACCACCCACCCTCGGTACTGGTGTTGAAACTCACGCCCAGCAACTGGATACCTTCGGGATACTCCATAAAGTATTCAGGGAAGGTATCACCGATGCTCGGATTGGCCACAATCCCGCTGATCACAGGAACCCGGCTGTGGTAACGAATGTAATAGAGCCCGAACTCGGTGTCACCCAGCTCCTGGGAGTACCAGCGAAGCGCCACACCAAACTGGTCAGTGTCATCCGGCTCTTTGTCAGCCAGTCGGCCGGCATAGATCTTCTGTGCATTGGCTACAGAATCAGGCAACTGGCCTGCCAGTAACACAGGACCGCATCCGTCCGAACCAAAGTCATTGGTGGAGAAGAAGGTGCCGCAATCATCAGGCCGGGTCTTCTCCCACTGAAGCTGCACAAAGGCCTCCAGTGTGACGTTCTCGGTCAAACCCAGTGAGCTATAAACCATGTTCACCGGGATAAGTGCGTCCTTGACTTCGGCGCCAGGCGCACGAATAGACTGGACATCGACCGGGTTGACCACGTTGATACCACCAAAGATGAAGGTACTTTCACCCCAGCTGACCACCTGCTTGCCCACCCGGAGGTTGGCCGGCATATCGCCCAACTGGAAGTCTGTCCACACGTAGGCATCCTGAATCGCACCGCCCGAGGCATTCTTGTCACCGTTTCGGCTCAACTGACGCTGCTGCCCGGCGCCATCGGTCGCCATATCACCGTCTTTCAGCTGGAAATCGTACCAGTACTTGGTACGAATAAAACCGCCGTAATTCTCCCACCGAACCATTAACTCGCTGGTTCCCTTGACGATTTGCGAATAGGTATCGCCCTTCTCGAAGTTCAGGTTGCCATCGTCATAGTTATTGGTGGAGGCACCCGCGGTGGCTTTATATACGCCCGGTGCGACCGTCGTAATGTAAGGATTGTTGCCAACGGGAGCAAGGTTACCAGGAGCAAGGCCCTGTATGTTGGGCTCTTCTGTTCGCCAGCTTGCGCCTGCCGTCAGTTTGGTATCAAAACTGGCTTCCACATCGCCCATGTAAAACTGAAACGCACCCGCAGGGGCTGACACAATTGCAGCAACAGCTGTTGCAAGCGGCAACCGTGCCAGTTTGTGCCATCGTTGTACTTTGTTTGTCATCGAACGCTACTCCGTCGTTTTTATTTCTTTTGCGCAAAAACGGTCAATACCACTGATAAACGGGTTCGGCACCAAGATTTCACAAAACCGGCCAGAACAAGCCAATTACCTGTTTTTTATGAATAAAAGTCAGTGCACAACACTATTAGGCAAACACCCCCAACCTAACCGATACGTCCCTGCATATCATCCAAAATGGAGTGTCGAATCTAATGTTCTTCACACTATAGACGCTAATTTTTATTTCAACCAATTTTAAAAATGATTTTTTTTCAGCGCATTAGGCAAATACCTGAAGCCAAAGAGTAGGAAGCTCCGGGATCGGCAGGTACAATTCCGGCACACAATAAAACAGCCTTATCACAAAGCAGCAGAGGTCTCCGATGACAACAAACAATGTCGTAATCGTAAGCGGCGTTCGAACGCCGATGGGTGGATTTCAGGGTAGTTTGAGCAGTCTTGGTGCAGTCGAACTCGGCGCTATCGCCATAAAGGAAGCCGTAAGTCGGGCGCAGCTCACTCCCGAAACCGTCGATGAAGTCATTATGGGTAACGTGCTGCCTGCCGGTCTGAAGCAGGGCCCCGCCCGGCAGGCCTCACGCCAGGCAGGACTTCCCGATAGCACCGGCTGCACCACCATTAACAAACTCTGCGGCTCCGGCATGAAAGCCGCCATGCTGGCTCACGATCTGATCAAGGCGGGCACCAATACCATTATGGTAGCCGGCGGCATGGAGAGCATGTCCAACGCCCCCTATATTCTGACCACAGCCCGCAAAGGATATCGGATGGGGCATGGCGATCAGGCCAAGGACCACATGTTTCTCGACGGACTGGAAGACGCGGAAACCGGACGCCTGATGGGCGCCTTTGCACAAGATGTTGCAGACCAAAAGGGCTACACCCGGGAAGAAATGGATGCCTATGCCATCCAGTCACTGGATCGTGCAAAAAAAGCCATTGAAAACGGCAGCCTGAGAGCAGAAATCATTCCTGTAACGGTTAAGACCCGCGCTGGCGAGACGGTAGTAAGCGACGACGAACAACCTCTGACAGCCAATATTGAAAAAATACCGGGATTGCGCCCAGCCTTCAAAAAGGATGGAACCATTACGGCGGCCAATGCCTCATCTATTTCAGACGGCGCTTCAGCACTGGTACTGATGAGCGAAGACGAAGCAAACCGCAGAGGAATCAAACCGCTGGCACGCATCGTGGCTCACAGCACCCAGTCACAGCACCCCTCAGAATTTACCATCGCCCCCGTAGGTGCCATCGAAAAGGTGCTTGAAAAGGCAGGTTGGCGCAAAGACGAGGTTGACTTGTTCGAAATTAACGAAGCCTTTGCCATGGTCGCTATGATGCCGATCAAAGAACTGAATCTCGACCCTGCCAAGGTGAATATTCATGGCGGCGCCTGTGCACAAGGTCACCCGGTGGGTTCAACCGGCTCACGACTGCTGGTAACGCTCGTTCATGCCCTGAAACAGTACGGCAAGCAACGCGGTGTTGCGGCGCTGTGTATTGGCGGCGGTGAAGCCACGGCCATGGCGATCGAGCTGATCTGATCCATCCATGAACCGGCCAACGCCTTGCAGACGGGCATGGCCGGTTCAATCTCTTCCTGACTCCGGGGAGGCAGAATCAGGGACGGTGAGCCCGCTTCAGATACTCATGGGACTGCATTTCGAGCAATCGACTCTCGGTTCGCTCAAATTCAAAACTCAAACGGCCACCGGCGTACAACCGATGAATCGGTTTTGCCGCCGAGATGATGACCTTAACGTTCCTGTCATAAAACTCGTCGATCATATTGACGAAGCGCCGCGCCTGATCATCCTTATCACCGCCCAGTTCAGGTACATTGCTGATGAGCACCGCATGAAACTCACGCGCCAGCTCAATGTAGTCATTCTGGCTGCGCGGCCCATCGCAGAGCTCCGAAAAATCAAACCAGACAACGTCATCGGAATGCTTTCTCGCGGTAAGGGTTCGGCCATTGATCAACAGCGAGAGCCCATGATTGCCTGCATCCAGCGCCAGTCTGTCATAGCTTTCCTGGAGCGAAACATCGGCTGCTGCATCCAGCGGGTGATGGTACAGCTCAGCCTGCTCGAGCGTTCGCAACCTATGGTCCATCCCCCCATCAACATTGACCACCTGGGTATGCTCCTTTACCAGCGCTATGGCGGGAAGAAAGCGAGCGCGCTGCAATCCATCCTTGTATAGACCATCAGGCTCGATATTCGATGTACACACAAGGGTCACACCGTTATTAAAGAGTTCTTTCATCAAGCCCGCCAAAATCATGGCATCCCCGATATCAGAAACAAAAAACTCATCAAAACAGATAACGCGCGCCTCAAGGCTAAAATTTTTTGCCACTTCCATCAGCGGATTTTTTACGCCCTTAAGCTCCTTGAGCTCTTGGTGAACCCGCTGCATAAAACGATGAAAGTGCACTCGCATCTTGCGATCAAACGGCAGGCTTTCATAAAAGGTATCCATGAGATAGGTTTTGCCACGTCCAACCCCTCCCCAAAAATACAAGCCTCTGACGGGCTTTTTGGGCACTTTGCGAACTTTTTCTCTTAACGATGCCAAGGCGCTTGGTTTCTTTTTCTGCGCCTCCTGAACAAGTTCGCGATAGAGCGCATCCAGCAGATTAACCGCCATTTCTTGTGCCGGATCGTGCACAAAACCGGATTTTTCAAGATCATGACGATAGCGTTGAAGCGGCGACATTGAAGAGTAAGTCTCGCTCATGGTGTGTGATCCTCACTGCATTGATAGGCACGAACCCGTAAAAAACGCGTATTTTGCACAATCTTGCCCACCTTGTCCCCTGAAACCATCATCTTTTGGTCAATACTGGTCGTTTTGGCCCCTGATTATGGTTATGAATATCCAACACATGCCGTTATACTTGGGACGAGGCCATCGCTGACGCACAGGCACGAAGTGGCCGCTCCGGTCAAGTACAGAACGCCGCCCGAACCACTTCGGGGGCCTTTTCCGGGCGCGTCCCCAAGCAGACAACCCATACAGCTATCGCAATCGAATCATGGAGTCATAGGTATGCCAACAACCGGGCATGAGTGGTTAATTACAGGCATGGCACTGGTTATCGGCCTGATTCTTGGAATCATCCTTTCCAAGATGCTTGGAAATGCGCCCGGCAAGGCCAGACGCATGGAAAGACAGTTTGATGAGCTCCAGGATCAACATATTCGCTATCAGGCACAGGTCGGTCAGCACTTTATGGAAACCGCGCAGATTTTCAAGCGACTGAACGAAGACTATGCTGCGATGTACAATCACATCGCCAAAGGCGCACAAAAACTGTGCGAAGATGATACGCTCGGAAAGCTGATGATTGTCGGTAGCGAGGAACAGAAAGCCTACGGTGCCGCGTACGCAAACAGGCCACAAAATGAAACCGCTGGTGTTGACACTCCACGGGACTACGCACCCAAAAGTCGACCCGAAGAAAAAGGCACCCTGTCTGAGGATTTTGGCTTCAAGTTTCGCCCCGACGACAGTGAACCCGAAACAACACGCAAACCCTGAATCGGGCGTGTCTTAACCACATCTTTAATAAACTGTCGCGGCCGGCGCAGGATGTACGTGTTATACAGGATTGGCAACATCAATGAATTCATGGACAAGGCCAAACTGCTGAGCCAAGGCCGCACCGAATGCCTGCACCCCATAGCGCTCCGTTGCATGATGCCCGGCCGCAAAATAATGCACCCTGCCCTCTTTAGCAAGATGCACTGTTGGCTCTGATATTTCGCCACTGATAAAAGCATCCACACCGGCATCAATCGCTTGTTGCATATATCCTTGGCCAGCACCGGTACACCAGGCCACTTTTTTAATCGACTGACGCTCAGCCGCAATGTGTTGCGGCTGCCTGCCTAGCGCTTTGGCAATCCGATCAACCAGTTCATCCGGCGCGAGCGCATCTGATATCTGCCCCACCAACCCCACGGGAGGATGCCCCGAATCATCAAGGGGACCCAGAA
>JBFHRO010000024.1:0-22882 GCA_041591635.1 Oleiphilaceae bacterium
CCATCCCGATCTGGTCGCCGAATGTGTGGCCGCCATGCAACAGGCGGTTAAGATTCCTGTGACCGTGAAGCACCGCATCGGGATTGATGACCTCTGCAGCTATGATCATTTGACGCAGTTCGTATCAAAGGTAAGAAGTGTCGGCTGCAGAACTTTTATCGTCCATGCCCGCATCGCCTTGCTGCAAGCCCTGAGCCCGAAGCAGAACCGTGAAGTACCGCCGCTCCAATACCCGCTTGTCTATCAGTTAAAACAGGATTTTCCCGACCTCGAAATCATCATTAACGGCGGTATTAGCTCGCTGGATGAGGCCCAGGAACACTTGCAAAACGTCGATGGCGTTATGGTGGGTCGTGAGGCCTACCATAACCCCTGGCTGCTGCGCGATGTGGACAGTCGTTTCTACGACAAACCTGATTCGGGGCTCTCTCGATGCCAGGTGCTCGAAGCCATGATTCCTTACATAGAATGTGAATTGGCAAAAGGCACCTACCTGGGCCATATTACTCGCCACATGCTCGGGTTATTTCATGGTCAGCCAGGCGGGCGCAAGTTTCGTCGTCTCTTTAGCGAAAAAGCTCACAGACCCGGAGCAGGTATTGAATTGTTACATGAAGCATTCACAATGATGAGCGCGCATGATTGGCAGGCACAGCCAGCGGATTGACCTCTTCGCGACAAATCCGCACGGATGCAGCAAGACTGATCGACGTCAAGGGAACCTGGCCCTCAAACCATTGAAACTATATCCTTTTGATCACCAAGACACTCAGTCACTGCGAGAACACACAGGTTATGCAAAGCAAACTTGATCAGCTCAAAACCATGACAACCGTAGTCGCCGATACCGGCGACATCGAAGCTATAAAACGCTGGACCCCACAAGACGCAACCACGAACCCCTCCCTGTTACTTAAGGCCGCGGAGCTCGAATGCTATCGACCCGCCCTGACGCAAGCGGTGCGCGATAGCCTGCAGCACCCTGGTTCATCAGAGGAGCAGCTCAGCCATGCCGCCGATCTTTTTGCCGTGGCTATCGGCAGCGAAATTCTGAAGATCATTCCCGGCAGAGTATCCACCGAAGTCGATGCCCGACTTTCCTTTGATACCGATGCCACTTTGGCCAAGGCGCGCAAATTGATTGGGTTATACCAGGAGAAAGGCATTGCGGCCGACCGGGTATTGATCAAGATCGCATCGACCTGGGAAGGCATTCGGGCAGCCGAACGGCTTGAAAAAGAAGGCATCCAATGCAATCTGACCTTGCTTTTCGGCTTCGCCCAGGCAGTTGCCGCCGCGCAGGCTGGGGTCTACCTGATCTCGCCCTTTGTGGGACGAATTCTGGACTGGTATGTGCAAAATGGTCAGCAGAAATCCTATGCCGGACGGGATGACCCCGGCGTGATCTCGGTTGCGAGGATTTACGACTATTTTAAACGCCACGGCTATCAGACGGTGGTCATGGGAGCCAGTTTTCGCAATACGGGCGAAATTGAGGCGCTGGCAGGCTGCGACCGCTTAACTATCAGCCCCGCATTACTCGAAGCGCTGGCGCAGGATCACCGCCATCTGCCGCGTCAGCTCGAACCCTTTGCTGACACCCCGCAACCGGTAAACGCCCTCCTGTGCGAAACCGATTTTCGCTGGCAAATGAACGAAAACGCCATGGCAACCGAAAAGCTTGCTGAGGGCATTCGCAAGTTTGCGGCCGATCAGCGAACCCTCGAAGACCGTTTGCGAACGCTTCTGGACTAGTTTATTACCTCCCGCCGCTGACTCCGCCTCGCCGGACCGGCGGCCACAACGCCTGCACTCGTGTCGCCGATTCCCTGTCTATACTTGCATAACCCCGTTTTGGCCAAACACACATCTCCCAAGAGGTTCCGGCATGCTCATCATCCTGCGTTCAGACATCCGCGCCGACAGTCCCGAATACCAAACCACCCTGAATCGCCTTAAGGCGCTGCCCGGTGTATCGGTGCGGGTGCATACGGTCGAAGGCAAACAGCAAACCCTTACCGAGGTGTACCTCCTGGGTGAAA
The DNA here is from genome assembly GCA_041591635.1 of Oleiphilaceae bacterium. Lineage (GTDB taxonomy): Bacteria > Pseudomonadota > Gammaproteobacteria > Pseudomonadales > Oleiphilaceae > JACKOD01. Next base: position 2,043 of record JBFHRO010000024.1, read on the forward strand.
CCAAAAAACTGGACAAGGATGAAATAGCGGCACTGCCGGGCGTTGAGAAAGTCATTCGAATCTCGGATGAGTATCGAATTCTGGGACGACACAAAGACGAACACCGGCAAAACGGTTTCGAATACAACGGCGTGAACTTCGATCAGTCGAGCTTGCACATTTTTGCCGGCCTGTGTGCGGTAGACAATCCGAAAAACGTCGAGATCATGATGCAACATCTGCAGCGCCATGGTCAGGTGTGTACCCGTATGGGCGCCTACAAACCGCGCACCAGTCCCTATGCTTTTCAAGGGCACGGGCAGAACTGCCTGCCCTACGTATTTGAACTGGCGGGAAAATACGGCATCCGGGTGATCGCCATGGAAATCACCCACGAGAGTCATATCGACGAAATAAAAGCCTCGCTCGCCCAGTCGGGTCACCCGACCGGTGTGATGCTGCAGGTTGGCACACGCAATACCCAGAATTTCGAACTGTTGAAGTCGATTGGTCGGCAACAGGAGTTTCCGGTGCTCTTGAAACGGGGCTTTGGCATCACCCTGAACGAGTCGCTCAATGCCGCCGAATACCTCGCCAGCGAAGGCAACTCGAAGGTCATTTTCTGTCTGCGGGGCATGAAAACCGAAGCGGGCAACCCACACCGTAACATGGTCGACTTTGCCCACGTACCGGTGGTAAAGCGCCTCACCCGCATGCCGGTCTGTATTGATCCGTCCCATTCGGTGGGCAGTCGCGAGAAAGACAACGATGGCATTCTGGATGTCGCCAACGTTACGGCTCAAGGCATCGTTGCAGGCGCCAACATGGTGTTGGTCGACTTTCATCCAGAACCCTGCTGCGCGCTGGTGGACGGACCGCAAGCCCTGCTGCTGAATGAGCTGCCCTATTTCCTGGATGACATTGCGCTGTGCCACGAAACCTGGAAAAAACGCAAAAGTCTTTATCAAACCATCAAAGACGAACCTGCGCCCTAGCTTAAACCCAAGGCTGTAGTGCTAAAATGCCGCGCAATTTACACGCAGTACAGGGGAATTGTTATGAAAATCTATGGTCACCGGGGCGCGCGCGGCGAAGCGCCAGAAAACACCTTGCCCAGTTTCTTGCATGCCTATAAACAAGGCATTAGGTACTTCGAGCTCGACCTGTACCTCTCCAAAGATGAGAAGCTGGTGGTGATTCACGATGACACCGTCGATCGCACGACCGGCCAAACGGGTTCGGTCGCCAGCTTTACCGCCAGTGAACTTGCCCAGATGGATGCGCGCAAATCCAAACCTTGGCCGGCTATCTGTCCCATTCCCGAACTCCATAGCGTTGTCACGGCCTGCCCCGAAGTACGTCACTGGCAGTTTGAGGTAAAAACCGACAAAAAAGATCGCCTGCGGGTGCTCGCCAAACAGTTGATTGCCTTTATTGAAACGCGAGATCTCACTACTAAAGCCACCATTACCTCGTCCGACACCTGGTTTTTGCAAGAAGTCCGGCGCTTAAACCCAAACATCAGCACCGGCTATGTTGCCGAGCACCGGTTTCCCGAGCCCGTGAGCAAGGCTAAAACCCTGGGCACCAACTTTCTGATTCTCAACTGGAAGCTCTGCAGTCGAAAACTGCTTGAAGCTGCGGATACTGAAGGACTGGAGGTCTCGGTGTGGACCGTGAATCGTATCGAAGACATGCAAAATCTGGCAGACATGGGCATTAGAAGTATTATTACCGACTTCCCCACCAGTGCCCTTACCCACTTCAGCAAATCTGCCTCCATTACTCAGTAGCGCCTTTAGCGCAAATCGCCGCGACAAAAAAAGCCCTCGAGACTGGTCGAGGGCTTTCAGGAACGAGGCGCACACTGCGGCCGGCCAAGCCGACCGCGAAGGGCATCCTAAACGCTGTAACGTGCCTTTGCCTTGCGGCGATAGGCATGCAACAAGGGCTCGGTATAGCCATTGGGCTGGGTGCAACCTTCGAAAACCAGCGCACAGGCGGCTTCGAACGCCACACTGTCGGCAAAATTCGGTGCCATAGCCCGATACGCAGGGTCGCCTGCATTCTGGCCATCCACAACCGCCGCCATTCTTTGCATGGTTTCAAGCACCTGTTCTTTGCTACAAATACCGTGCAACAACCAGTTAGCAATGTGCTGGCTGGAAATACGCAACGTGGCGCGGTCTTCCATCAAGCCGACGTTATTAATGTCGGGCACTTTGGAGCATCCAACCCCTTGATCAATCCAGCGCACCACGTAACCAAGAATCCCCTGGGCGTTGTTATCCAGTTCATTCTGGATATCAGCGGCACTCAGGGTGGCGGCGTCTTGCAGCAAAGGTATGGTCAGAATGTCGTCAAGGGATGCACGGGCACGGGCCTTGAGCGAGTCTTGCACCGCAAACACATCTACCTTGTGGTAATGCAGGGCGTGCAGGGCAGCGGCTGTTGGCGATGGCACCCATGCGGTGTTGGCACCCGCCTTGGGATGAACGATCTTCTGCTCCATCATCATGCCCATTTCATCGGGAATCGGCCACATGCCTTTACCGATTTGCGCCCGTCCGCTGAGGCCGGTTTGCAATCCAATGTCCACGTTCCAGTTTTCGTAGGCAGCAATCCACTTGGCCGCTTTCATCGCGGTTTTGCGAATCATGGGGCCGGCCTGCATTGATGTATGAATCTCGTCGCCGGTGCGATCCAGGAAGCCGGTATTGATAAATACCACGCGATCTTTAGCGGCGCGGATACACTCTTTAAGGTTCACGGTAGTGCGGCGCTCTTCATCCATAATGCCCACTTTGAGCGTGAATCGTGGCAAGCCAAGCGCGTCTTCGACCCGGCCGAAGAGCTCATCTGTAAAGGCGACCTCTTCCGGGCCATGCATCTTCGGCTTGACAATATTGACGCTGGCAGCCGAAGAGTTACGGAACTTGCCGTCCCCCTTGAGATCATGCAGCGCAATCATGGCGGTAATCATGCCGTCCATAATGCCTTCAGGGATCTCGTTGCCGTCCTTGTCGAGGATCGCATCGATGGTCATCAGATGGCCCACATTACGCACAAAAAGCATGGAACGGCCTTTGAGCGTGAGCGTGCCACCGGTGGCCGCCGTGTAAACACGATCCGGATTCATCCGGCGCACGAATGAACTTCCGCCCTTGGCGACGGTTTCTTCCAGATCACCCTTCATCAGCCCAAGCCAGTTGGAATACACCACGACCTTGTCTTCTGCGTCTACAGCCGCCACCGAATCTTCGCAGTCCATGATGGTAGTGAGTGCTGCTTCCATCAGAATATCTTTCACGCCGGCCGCGTCGGTGGCACCGATGGGGCTGGTAGCATCAATCTGCAGCTCAAAATGCAACCCGTTGTTAGCAAACAGAATCGCTGAAGGTGCATTTGCCTCTCCGACATAACCCTTGAACCTGGATGCATCCACAAGGCCAGTGGTTGAACCGTCTTGCAGGGTGACAGCCAGTTTGCCGTCGACAACGCGATACGCTGTGCTCTGGGTGTGGCAGCCGCTCGCCAACGGAGCCACTTCGTTGAGGAAATTCCGGGCATACGCGATGACCTTGTTACCGCGTACCGGGTTATAGCCTTTGCCTTTTTCAGCACCGCCTTCTTCGCCAATAACATTGGTACCGTAAAGCGCATCGTACAACGACCCCCAGCGCGCATTGGCCGCATTCAGGGCAAAGCGTGCATTCATTACCGGAACCACCAGCTGCGGGCCAGCCATCTGCGCTATTTCAGGCTCGACATTCGCGGTAGCTGCCTGAAAATCCTCGCCCTCGGGCAGCAAATAACCTATTTCCTGCAAAAACGCCTTGTACTGCGCAGCATCCAGCGACTGCCCCCTGCGTGCAACATGCCACTGGTCGATTTGTGCCTGAATGGCATCACGCTTGGCCAGCAGGGCTTTGTTTTTAGGGGCAAGGTCGTGAACGAGTTTGTCGAACTCGCCCCAGAACTTGTCAGCATCCACGCCGGTTCCAGGAAGCGCCTTTTCGTTAATGAAATCGAAAAGCACTTTAGCGACCTGCAAGCCACCCTTTTGAATTCGGTTTGTCATGTTTTAGCCTCGATGAAATGCGTCTGTTAGGCAGGTTTACGGGGACGCCCCCGCTGGAAACGCCCTGTTCAGGTTAACTACAATCGTGTTCAAGGGCGCAAGATTCTACATTAAACGCTAGAATTTGCCTAATTTCAAAGCCCAGCGACCCTTGCGATGGACTCCACAGGGCCTGCTGTCGTTTGCGTGTCGATTCATGGAACCCAGAGATGAAAACCCTTTATTTACTGCGCCATGCCAAGTCCTCGTGGAAAGACCACACCTTGCCAGACAGAGATCGCCCCCTTAACAAGCGGGGCAAAACCGATCTCGCCGCAATGGCACCCCTTTACAGCTCGCAAATCAAGTGTCCGCTTGTCATAGTCACCAGCCCTTCTCGGCGGACGCTAAAAACGGCTATCGCCGTAGCTTCGTGCCTGGGCATCAGCAAAAGCCAGATCCTGCGCGAAGAAGCGCTTTATCTGGCCAGCGCGGATTTGCTTCTAAGCTACGTTCGCCAAATCGATCCGGTGATTGAGAACCTGCTTGTCTGTGGCCACAACCCCGGCTTTACCGATCTGCTCAACCGGCTTTGTGATGTCAGGCTGGAGAACCTCCCCACCTGCGCGCTCGCCACGCTGCACCTGAGTATCACCCGCTGGGATGAGCTGGAAGCCGGTCGCGCAATCCTGGAAAAAATCACCACCCCCAAAGACATTGCCAAATAGAAAAACACCCACAGCCATGCATTATTTCAGCGGCTGGCTGCTTTCGCTTGTTAATCATGCCATTAGTCTATACTTCTGACACAAATACTCTAATTCGTTGTCAACCCATACCATGTCTGCAACCCTGATTACCGCTGCAATCATCATTGCGCTTCTTGGCTCGATTGCTGTTGCAGCCTTCGTCCGCCTGCGCGAACACATGCGCTACGAAAAGCAAAGGCGATTCAACAACCTCCAGAATCGCCACAGACGCATGCACATGCTGCTGACTGAATTGCCACCGCAATACCTTAATAAGGAATTGCGGATCATGATTCTTGAACGGGCACTTGAAACCCTGGGTGAAATCAAAGCATTGCAGCTCGACCCCAAGATCAGCGAAAAAATAACCGCCGACACGCATCTGTTGCAAAAGGTGCGCGCCAGTACCGACAAGCCCCAGGTCGTGAATATCACTGATCCGGTTAAAGCCCGGGAGGCGCGCAAGCTGCTCGAAATCCTGCACCGGTTTATTGCAACCCAGAAAAAAGCCGGCAAGATTGACAGTGCGACAGCGCACAAGTACCTGGAGTATGTCACTTACCTGGCCTGCCGCTCGAAAGCGGACTATTTTGTGGCCAGAGCAGAGGAGTCCAAAAAGGCTGGCAAACTTCGGGTTGCCATACATAACTACCTCAATGCGGTACAGGAGATGTCACCGGTCAAAAACAACCCGCTGTGTGTAAAATCCATTGCGTCCTATCGGCATAAAATCCAGGAGCTGGAAATCATGGCCAGCGGCGATCAGGGCCCAAAACCACCGGATCCGGAAAAGCTGAACAAGGAATGGTCTGCTTTTGGAGATACCGATGACAAATGGAAGAAAAAGAATGCTTATGATGATTAGCATTTTCTGGCGGACAACCAACAGCAAGCTAACCGCAACTCATCTACACTTACCAAATCAGACCGAACCCCGGCCATCCACCAACCCTAAGTCAGCAATGTGAATATAGATTTTTCAAATCGACTATCATTCAAGCTTGCCCGCAACACGGTGGTTGTGGCGCTCCTTTTGGGTTTGGTGCTAAATCTGTTTCAGGTGCTCATCGATTATCTGAACGAGACCGAATCGCTCGATCAGGAAATCGAGGCCATCATTACCATCAGCCACACACCTGCGTCGCAAATCGCCTATAACATTGATTCACGACTGGCAGAAGAACTGCTTGAAGGACTACTCAAGCACCCTGCCATCATTGAGGCCGAAATCGTCGATACCGACAACCGGGTACTGGCCCGGCGCAACCGCCAATCGGCCGAATCAGCCTACCGATGGCTGAGCGACCTGCTCTTCGAACCCACGCGCAATTACTCGACCCGGCTTTCGGTACAACAGTTGGTAGATGTAGATCTGGGCAATCTCAATGTCATCGTGGACACCTACCATTCGGGCAATATTTTTCTTAATCGGGCCGGTTTCACCCTGATCTCCGGATTCGTGAAGAGCCTGACACTTTCGTTTCTGTTGCTGTTTGTGTTTTACGTGATGCTCACCCAGCCCTTGCTGAAGGTCATCAATGCGGTAAGCGAGGTTGATCCCGAGGCCCCGGAAAAAACCCGCTTGCCCGTGCCGGCAGGGCACCAGCATGACGAAATCGGAACCCTGGTAGAAAGCACCAATGATCACCTGCAGACCATCGAAAAAAGCCTTCAACGTGCCCGCAAGGCCGAGTTCCGACTCAAGAGCTATTCGGAGCAACTGGAACAGATTGTCGATTCCCGTACTCGGGAGCTCTCGGACAAGAATGACCAGCTGATTCGCAGCAATCAGGATCTGGTGGTTGCCAAGGAGGATGCCGTGCGACGCGCGAAGGCGCGAGCGGATTTTCTTGCCAACATGAGCCATGAAATTCGCACCCCCTTTAACGGGGTTCTCGGCATGATCAGCCTGACCCTGGACGAGCCCTTAACCGACAAGCAAAAGCGCCAGCTCGAAATCGCCTACAACTCAGGCGTATCCCTGCTTGAATTGCTAAACGATATTCTGGACATATCAAAGGTAGAAGCCGGCAAACTGACGCTTGAAAGCATCAGCTTCGATTTCCGCCAACTTACCGAGAGCGTAGCCAACCTTCTGGCGCAAAATGCGCATGCGAAAAATATTGATCTGATCACCGATATAGCGCCCGATTTTCCCGAAGCACTCATGGGAGACCCCACCCGTATTCGCCAGATTGTCAGCAACCTGACCGGCAATGCCATCAAGTTTACCGAACAAGGCTACGTCAAAATCTCGTTGCGCTACGAAAATGCAAACGCCTACCTTCGTATCATTGATACCGGCATAGGGATTTCACAGGATTCGCTCGAAAAAATCTTCGCCCCCTTCTCTCAGGCCTACTCGGATACAACGCGCAAATACGGGGGCACCGGTCTTGGATTGGCACTGTGTCGACAGCTGGTCACTCACATGGAAGGCGAGTTGGCGCTGGAATCCGACCTGGAAAAAGGCAGCTGTTTTACTGCCCGCCTGCCGCTTGAAATCGATGCATCGGCTCAACCCCCTATACAAGATCCGAAGATCACCAACACTCGCTTTAGAATCGTAGGCACGCAAGACAACCAGCATATGGTCATTGTGAAAAGTCTTCTCGATCACTGGAAAGTCAAAGAATGCAGACTACACACCTACGATGCCGCCGAAAACGTGCGCAAAAACTGGTTTAGTGCACTTGCCGCCGACGAAATACTGATTATGGATGATCCCGCCTTCGATGAGCTGTTGGTGGATGACGCCGTGCGCGCCCGGACGCTGATTTTTTCGGCAAAACCCACCGCACCCGATACCCTGAAAAAATACGGCGGAGCACTTCACCCACCTGTGTGTCGCACCCTGTTGGACAAGGTGTTGCTTCGCATCGTGGAGCCTATTGAACACATCAGCGTCGCCACTGCTGCGGCTCAACCGGTGGCGCAGGGGCCCAAAAATAAAAAAGTGCTGCTCGTCGAAGACAACCAGGTAAACCAGATGGTTGCCAAGGCGATTCTTGCAAAACTGGGGTACAAGGTCGAGGTGGCCAACAACGGCCAGGAGGCGGTCGAAATTCTGCGGGCCGAAGCCTTTGATGTGGTGCTGATGGATTGTCACATGCCGGTGATGGACGGTTACGAAGCCACCCGAGCGATAAGAAAAGAGCTGGGCATTAATGACCTGCCCATCATTGCCGTTACTGCCAATGTGATGCACGGTGACAGAGAAAAGTGCTTCAATGTCGGCATGAACGATTACATCACCAAGCCTTACGAAAAGCATGCCCTTTTAGCCATGCTCGACAAGTGGATAGACCAGGATCTCACCGCCGTTTGAAGCTCCATCAAGCGCTCATGCCTGCTCCGGGACACCTGCCAACAGGCGCCGCTCCAGCATGCTCAACATGGCCCTGAGGGCATCCAGCTCTTCCAGTCCCAGGCCGAGTTTGGCCGAAAGGCTTACCGGAATGGCACAGGCTCGCTCGCGCAACCTAACACCTTCAGGAGTAAGACGTAGCCACACTACCCGCTCGTCACCAGGCAAACGACCTCTTACAACCAGCCCCGCTGATTCGAGGCGTTTTAACAGCGGCGTAATGGTGCCCGTATCCAGTCGGAGCCGCTGACAAAGCTGCCCGGTGGTACAGCCGGGCTCGCCTTCAGTGGCGCAGGCTTCCCACAGTACCAGCATGACCAGATACTGTGGATACGTCAGCCCAAGCTCGGCCAGATAAGGGCGATACGCCGCCGTTACCGCCCTTGATGCCGAGTACAACAAAAAACAAACCTGATTATCCAGTGCCAACGGATTGCATGAAGACATGTCAGACACTGCCACGATCAATCCCGCACCAGCTTCGCAATATCGGCATCAAGCTTCTCTGGCTCATCGGTGGGCGCAAAGCGCTTGACCACTCGGCCGTCCTGATCCACCAGAAACTTGGTGAAGTTCCACTTGATCATATCGATTCCCATGAACCCCCCGGCTTCCTGTTTCAGGAATTTGAATAGCGGATGGGCCCCGTCGCCGTTCACCTCTATTTTGGCGTACATCGGAAATGTCACACCGTAGTTGAGCGAACAGAACTCGGAGATCTCGGCATTAGTTCCAGGATCCTGGCTCATGAACTGGTTACAGGGGAATCCCAGCACCACAAAACCTGTGTCTTTATACTGCTGATACAAGGCTTCCAGCCCTTTAAACTGAGGCGTCAGACCGCATTTGCTCGCGGTATTTACAATCAACATCACTTTGCCACGGTATTTGGCAAGCGTTTCATCCTGACCCTTCATTGTCTTAACACTGATATCGTAAATGGATGCCATGACAGATCTCCCTTGAGGCAACTAGCGACTACACAAGCAACAATATCGCATACAATTATATTGTGCGCAATATATATTTAAACCCTGTCGTTTTATTGAACAAAACACCGCCGGCAGCTCTGACTTACTCATAAAAGCCTGTAACCTGCTATTTACGCGGAAAAACTTTCCTATAATATGGGGTTATAAGCTCCCTCCATGCCAAGTGATACCCTCATGCACTCAATCAAAAAATCGACCAAGCTTGAAAACGTGTGTTACGACATTCGCGGTGACGTATTAAAAGAGGCGCGCCGCCTTGAAGAAGAAGGCCACCGCGTACTGAAACTGAACATAGGCAACCCGGCCCCTTTTGGCTTTGACGTTCCGGAAGAAATTCAAACCGATGTTGTACGCAACCTTCCTCTGGCACAGGGATACAGTGATTCCAAAGGGTTGTTTTCAGCGCGCAAGGCGGTCATGCATTACTGCCAGCAAAAGCAGATAAACGGCGTAGAGCTTGAGGATATCTACCTGGGCAACGGCGTCAGCGAACTCATAGTGATGTCGATGCAGGCGCTGCTCAACAGTGGTGATGAAGTACTGATACCCTCACCGGACTATCCGCTGTGGACAGCTGCGGTGACCCTTAGCAGTGGCAAGGCCGTTCATTACCTGTGCGACGAACAGCAGGACTGGTACCCCGACCTGGACGATATTCGTGCAAAAATCACCAACCGTACCCGCGCCATCGTCGTTATCAATCCGAACAACCCAACAGGATCCGTGTATCCCCGGGAAATACTGGAAGGCCTGATACAGATTGCGCGCGAACACAAACTGATTGTTCTGGCGGACGAGATCTACGACAAAATTCTGTACGATGAAGCGCAACACATCAGTCTCGCGGCGCTGGCCGATGACCTGTTGTTTTTTACCTTCAACGGTATTTCCAAGAACTACCGGGCGGCCGGCTATCGGGCTGGCTGGCTGATTATCAGTGGGGCAAAGCATCGAGCCACGGATCTGGTGGAAGGCATTGAGATGCTTTCATCCATGCGGCTTTGTGCCAATGTACCGGCGCAGTTTGCGATTCAAACGGCATTAGGAGGCTACCAGAGCATCAATGATCTCGTGGCCCCCGGCGGAAGGCTGTACGAACAGCGCAACGCGGCTTATGACTTGCTCAACAGCATACCGGGCGTTTCCTGCGTCAAGCCCAAGGGAGCGCTTTACATGTTCCCCCGCCTGGATCCGCAACGCTTCCCGATCAAGGACGACGAGCGACTGGTGTTTGACTTGTTGCGACAGGAAAAACTGCTGCTGGTTCATGGCACGGCCTTCAACCTGAACGACACCCAACACCTGCGAGTCGTCTTCCTTCCCCACAAGGACATACTTACGGATGCACTCAACCGGTTTGGACACTTCCTTTCAAATTATCAGCAATAACAGCCGGCCCACGCCGATAACCCGTAAGGACCCCGCTGTGGCAGACCTTCACGTTGAGGACTTTTTCAAAGATGCGGCGCTGATTCTCAACAGGCTGTACAGCCTGTTTCCGCGCAAGTCGACAGTATTCGTGGAGGATATCTGCGGCCCTGACTCACCGGATGAGTTCGGGCTCCATAGCCCTCGTCATGAGGCCTGCTTTGGCGCCATGCTGTGGCTGGCCGAGGAGGAGTACCTGAGATTTGAATCAATCATTCGACGTGAAGCGATTGATCAGGCGGTGCTGACACACAAATCCTTCCTGATGCTGTCGCAGCTTTGCAGCCCAAAAACACTGGAACAGGACACCACGGGACAGCTGCGCCAGCTACCCTATGAACAGCAAACGCATATGAACCTGATTCGCCATCTGTGCAAGCACAGCACCTCAACCCAGGTGGCAGGCATGATGCATCATCTCTTTCGCTGCACCGCACAATAGCAAGGCCATCAAACTAACGAAACTGTAATACCTCAAACAAGAATACGACTTGAAAGCCTTATCACCAGCCTTATGATAAGGATCGTCAAAACTCATACAGGTATATCCCACCATGATGCGTGTACTGCTCTTTCTTGCAACAAACCTGGCGGTCATTCTGGTCGCCAGCATAACGCTGAATCTGCTTGGTGTCGGCTCCTACCAGACCCAGGGGGGGCTTGACCTGCAGGCACTGCTTGCCTTTGCCCTGGTTTTCGGCATGACAGGATCCTTTATCTCGCTGCTGCTATCCAAATGGATGGCAAAGAAGTCCACCGGCACCATCATCATTGACCAGCCTCAAAGCAGCGCTGAACAATGGCTTTTACACACAGTCGAAGAACTGGCGAGCAGCGCGGGAATCGGTATGCCCGAGGTGGGCGTATTCCCGTCAGAACAGTCCAATGCCTTCGCCACCGGCTGGAACAAGAACAGTGCGCTGGTAGCAGTAAGCTCCGGCCTGCTGCAGCGTTTCAACAAGGATGAAATCCGCGCCGTGCTGGCTCACGAGATCGGCCATGTCGCCAACGGTGATATGGTCACCCTGGCCCTCATTCAGGGCGTGGTGAATACCTTCGTGATTTTCTTCTCCCGCATCATCGGCAACCTGATTGACAAGGTCGTTTTCAAAACCGAGCAAGGCTACGGCCCGGCTTACTACATCAGCAGTATCATTGCGGAGATTGTGTTGGGCATTCTTGCTTCTACCATTGTCATGTGGTTCTCTCGCCGGCGCGAATTCCGGGCCGATGAAATGGGTGCACGACTGGCAGGAACCACCGCCATGATCGGTGCCTTGCAACGTTTGCGTGCCGAATCACAGCTGCCTGACCAAATGCCCGCCACCATGCAGGCCTTTGGAATCTCCCGCGGAACGCGAGAAGGCCTGGCGGCACTGTTCGCCAGCCATCCGCCTCTGGAAGCTCGCATCGCCGCACTGCAAAACCTGCGTTAACACCAAAGGGTGACAAAGCCTTGGCCAAGGCTTTGTCACTGCGCTTCAGGATCATGCCCACGGGATACCGGATAGAGCAAAACATCTTCGTAACCCGCCACGATTTTGCGATATCCACTAATCTCCCGATCAAGCATCGCATCTCCCGTATCAACCAGCAAAGGCCGTCCATCCAGAAGCCGCAATTTGCCGCGACTGGACACAATGCAAATGTTATCAACACCAACAGCGCGTAATACTTCAGAGCTTAACTGTTGATTCCCTCGCCCAAACAAAAAACCCTGCCCGCCGGTGACAGATACCACCAGTCGAGTGGGCCCACTGCGCGCCAGAGCCAACAAGTCAGGCGCATTCAGATCACAACCCACCTGACTGCCATTACGATAGGCATCAACACCCAGCAAACTGCCCTCTTGCCCCCACAGATCCTTCAAGGCTTTAGTCGTTCGACCTGCACCAACCAAATACAGAACATCGGCCTCTTGCGTTTCATCGATATGAGCCGCAATTTCAGCGACGACTAACGCTTCGTCATCCGGCGATCCGCACTTCACCTGCTGCACAAGGTTACCGTATTGCGGCACCAGCAGCTCGCCGAAATATCGACTATTGACAACCCCCTTGGCCAGGGCAGATTCATCAATATCCCGCACTTCTGCTGTCTCCAGACTGACCGGCTTGCCATCAAGCATCGCTTTCACAATACCTGCCACCGCAGAGGGGGAAGTCGCAAAGACCCCCGAGTGCATTTTCACTCCCGAGGGTATGCCCAAAACCGGAACACCTTGCCCCACGGCTTCGTATATATTGCGCGCGGTTCCATCACCACCGGCAAACAAAATCAAGTCGACGGCGCGGTCCAGCAACTTGCGCGCGGCGGCAATGGTATCCTCGCCAGTCGTCTCCCGATCCACCACCGGCGTGAAACCTTCTTGCCAAGTGAGTGTCGGTAACGCTTCAGAACACACCCCCATGGTGGAACACGAGGAATAAACGGTGATCTGGCCTCGCACCCCCTTGCGCCCGAGCTCGCCGAATACCTCCAACACCCGCTGGCGTACCCGGCTTTCAATTCCCAGTGACCTGGCCGTTTCGACGGTGGCGGGATGATCGCTTCCCTTGAGCCCCGCCGGCCCACCCAATCCCGCAACAGGATTGATAACCACTCCCAGCTTAAGATGAATCATGCGCTACACACTTTGCTCATAAAGATAAGAGGCCAGTGCCAGTCGGTCGGCATCGCTCAAATTGAGGAATTGCATGCCATAGGCGTACAGGCTTCGGCCATCTTTTGCATTGACCACATTGCGATTTCGAATGACCGCATCAAGATCAAAATGACGCACGCTGCCAGTTACCGGCAGGTCAAATTCTAAAATGAGCTCATGCCCGATTTCACCCAGCGTATTGCTGGAGGTGACCGAGATACCGGACTTGCTGATATCCTTGATCGACGCCATTTGAGGCCAGTCCAAAATACCGGCATCAAAGTCACTGTTCACTTTCACGGCAATATTCAACCCGATACGCTCAGAATCACGCACCGTCACCAAATCAACCAGCTTTGGATAGTCGAGATGGTAGTAACTGAAAGGTTGAATACAGCGATAAAGGACTTTGGACTCAAAGCCGCACACGTGATTGCGATGCAAAAAGCGCACAACCAGGGACTCACCGCGCTCCAGCAGAAGCTCCTTCCCCTCACGCACCGGCGCCCCAATCATGATGGACTTTTGCTCCATGTAGCCAATCAGTCGCGCCGACATCCGGCGTGATCCCGCCAGCGTTTCGAGGGTAATAGCGCAGCCAACCGGCACCCCGAGCTCAGAGAATTGCGCTGGCGCCGTGCCAGTATCCGGTTTTTTCTCTTCTTCTGTCATGGCAAACGACTCACTGCGCGCAACTCAAAGAACAGGATTCAGGCAATAAGCATGAACAACCGCCGAATCAGTTTTTAATGTTGAAACCAAGACTTTTGAGTCGGCGCTGCACATCACCGTCACAGCTTTTCAACTGCACTTTCAACGATGAGAACTCCCGTCTTACCGGATAGTCTTTGCGCAACCGATCGAACGCAGACGCAATATCGGTTGTATTGGCTTCCAGACACGCCATCATCTTGTAGTGATCGGAACGCACATCGTACACCACGCGAATAGCCGCCAGCATCGCGGCTTCAGGGGAAATCTGGGAGGAAACGGTAAGTTTGGTGAGCGGGGGTTCAGGTAGAAACTGGGCAGAGCCATAGCGGGCCGGCAATCCAGCAAACTGACATAAGGCTTGATAGATCTGTTCGCTGCCGTTGGCCTTACCTTCGAGGCTGTATCCGGCGATATGGGGCGTCGCCAACAGAACCCGGCGCGCCAAGGCCAGATTGATCTGGGGCTCGTCTTCCCACACATCCATAATGGCATCAATATCGCTGTGCGCCTCCAATACTGCCAGCAGGGCCTGGTTATCCACCACATCCCCCCGGGAGGTATTGATCAACGTCTGACCTGGCCTGAGCTCCATCAGGCGAGCCGAATCAAACAGATGCCAGGTCGCGTGCGGCCCTGTTTTGGTCAAGGGGGTATGCAAACTGACCACATCTGCCGCCATCACTTCCTCCAGGCTGACCAGTCCCTTTTCGCCAGCCTCCTGTCTCGGTGGATCATTGAGTAAACATCGTACACCAATACTCTGCAATCGCTTTGCCAGGCGCCCTCCCACATTGCCCACACCAACAATGCCCACACTCATGCGTTCAACCGGCACACCCCGACGCTCGGAAATCACACACAGACAGCTCAACACATAATCAACAACAGAGTGCGCATTACAACCGGGCGCACTGGCAAAGGTGATATTGCGTGCCCGCAGGTAATCCAGATCCACATGGTCCGTACCAATGGTGCAGGTTCCTACAAAGCGGATTCGGCTGTGGCGCAGCAAGACCTCATCCACTTTGGTCACTGACCTTACCAGCAGAACCTCAGCATCCCCCAGTGATTCAGCGCAGATTTTTCGCCCCGGCAGCGCAACCACCTCTCCCAGCGCCCCAAACAGCTTATCCAGCAGGGGGATGTTTTCATCGGCGATTATTTTCATGGGCTTGAGACTCCTGCCGCCCGCCATCGGCACGGCGCAATGGAACACAAAACGCGTGCTGGCTATCGCACCAGCAAGTCCGCTTCCGGGTAAATGCAATCCAGCTTTTTGCCAATGTACTTCTCGATGGCCGGCAACAGAAACGCTTCATCTTCGCAGGCAAAGCTGACCGACTCACCCTTGGCTCCTGCCCGACCGGTACGGCCAATCCGGTGCACGTAATCTTCGGGGTCCTCAGGCAGGTTGAAATTAAAAACATGACTGAGACCATCCACATGGATTCCCCGCCCTGCGACGTCGGTAGCAACCAGTACGTCGATTTTGCCTTCCTTGAATTGTTCCAGGGTTTTCATCCGCTTGACTTGCGGCACCTCGCCGGAGAGCAAGGCACACTTGATTCCCAGCTTTTCCAGTATTTCCTGCAAACGTCGAGTCTCATCCCGACGATTGGCAAACACAATGGCCCTTTCCACCTTGGTGCGTTGCAGGTAGTTGCGTATTACCGTCAGTTTTTCGGCCTTGGAAACCATGTAAACCTTTTGCAAGACGTTGTCGGTCGTCTGCTCCTGCGCTGCAACCTCTACCCATTTCGGCTGATGCGTCCAGCGCTCGGAGAGATTCAGAACATCCTGATTAAAAGTGGCACTGAACAGCAGGGTTTGCCGCTGTCCGGCGGGCGGGGTTTGCCGAATAATGCGTTTGACATCCGGGATGAATCCCATATCCAGCATTCTGTCGGCTTCGTCAATCACCAGGATTTCGACCTGATCCAGAAACACATCCTTGCTGTTCATGAAATCGATCAGACGCCCTGGGGTTGCAATGAGAATATCGATCACTTCGTTATATATGACATCCCGCTGCTTTTGGTAATCCATACCGCCAACCACGGAAAAAACCCGCAATCCGGTGTACTTGGCCAGCTCCTGGGCATCTTTTTCAATCTGAAATGCCAGTTCACGCGTGGGTGCGATCGCCAGGGCGCGAGGCTCGCTCGCGTAACGACTCTTGACCGGAATGGGCCGCTCCAGCTGTTGCTGCATAATTGTCAGCAAAAAGGCCGCCGTTTTTCCCGTGCCGGTTTGCGCCTTGCCGATCACATCGAGACCCTTCAGGGCCAAGGGCAGGGATTGAGCCTGAATCGGGGTGCAGTACGAAAACCCGAGATCGGCAATGGCATGAAGAATGCGGTCGTCAAGACCCAGATCGTGAAAACGCGTTTCCCCCTCTTTCTCGGGTACCACAAACTGGGATGCGGTCCACTGCGGTGCCCCATCGCGCCGTGATCCTCCTTTTGTGTCCTGGCGCTTGGTTCGTTTTTCTGATCCAGGCGGCTGGGCGTGCTCAGCGGCGGCACCGGGTTGATCCGGGTTTTCATTCAAAACCTTCGTTGGGGCCGAAGATCCAAGCTTATCCGCAGGTTGCTACTGTTGGCCCGCTGCGCCCCCCCCTTTTTGAGTGCCCATCAATTCGGCAGACACTACAGGCCGCTTTCCTAAACCCAATAAACGCAAAATAGCGGCAATCAGCCGCTGAATGCTTTCAAAAAAAGTCCCCATGTGAGTTTTTCCAATAATTCAATCATTTAATTAATACAAATGCATATCCGCCGCTACAGGCTGCCAGTTCGCACACTACCTGTTCGCACACAATTCACGCCGGGTAATACAGATTCCGCCTGTTTGTGATTATTCACCAAAGAAAGCCATCCGGCGTCCCTTTTTTATTCTAATTCCCACGCCCATGCCTCTTTCAATAGAGTGCATGGCGCTTTTTTCCAGCCCCATCCCCTTGCCGCTCACTTCATCACAGTTATCGCGGCAACAAGCGGTCGGGCACCCGGTCCATCAAGTTACACACTGCCCCCACCGGCGCGCGCCACATTGTTGCAGAAAATGTAGTCTTGGTAATGTTTTTTTAGTTGTTATGTAGCTTATTTTTATTCTCTAATCTGAGTCAACTTAATTGAAGCGGCTTGCAGCTAGAGTTCATTGTACGCCCGGATTACCTTCTTCACCTGTGAGTTGAGCGGCCTTATGCCAGGAATCTTTCATCTGCTTTTCGTGTTAGTGCTTGGCCTGTCCGGCCAGGCACAGGCATCCTTGGGCCAGTTTTTCCAGAGCGAATCGCGGTTTTTACCGGTAGAGAAAGCTTTCGTGTTCGACTCTGCACCGACCAGCGAAGGCTTGTTGCTCCAGTGGCACATTGAGCCTGGCTATTATCTGTATCAGAACAAAATACAGGTTGAGACCAGCGCGACCGATGCCACACTTGCCCCATTGCGATTCAACAGCCAGGCAGAACAAAAGGATGATCCGAGCTTTGGCATGGTGGACGTATTCCATAACCGTATCGAAGCTACACAGGCCATCTCTGCCAACACAACCGCGCCCATTGAGCTGACCCTGACCTACCAGGGATGCGCCGAGGCCGGACTTTGCTACCCCCCACAACGGCAAACCCTGTTTTTTACGCCTTCGGCACAAGCGGCGACGGCTGGCCTGCCGCTGCCCCTGCAAAGCGCCGATCCGGCAACCGACTTGCCCCGTACCACCACGAACACAGTGAACACTGAAAACGCAAGCAGCGTCTTCGATTTCATAAGAACCGGCGATTTGGCAACCATTTGCGGCATCTTTTTTCTCATCGGTATTGGGCTGACATTCACACCCTGTGTGTTTCCAATGATTCCGATTCTCTCTAGTGTTATTGCCGGACAAAGGCACATCACCCACGCCCATGCCTTCTTCCTGTCCCTTGCCTATGTCCTGGGGATGGCCCTTACATACTCCCTGGCGGGGGTCATAACCGGCCTGGCCGGCGCCAGCGCCAATATGCAGGCACTCTTACAAACGCCGCCGGTGTTGATCACTTTTGCGCTTGCGTTTGTTGCGCTTTCGCTCTCCATGTTTGGCTTTTACGAACTGCAACTGCCCGCGTTTGCACGTGATCGACTGAACAATGCAAGCCATCGAATGAGCGGCGGAAAATTTGCCAGCGTCACATTGCTTGGCGCCATCTCGGCGCTGATTGTATCGCCCTGTGTTTCGGCGCCGATGGCCGGTGCCCTGGTCTACATCAGCACCACCGGAGATGCCTTGATCGGCGGCCTGTCGTTGTTTTCCATGGGGCTTGGCATGGGCGTTCCGTTACTCCTCATTGGCTCCGGAGGTCACAAGTTTCTACCCAAAGCCGGCCACTGGATGAACGAAGTAAAGATCTTTTTTGGGGTTGCCCTCCTCGGGGTTGCCATCTGGCTGGTAGAGAGACTCATCTCGCCATCGACCTCTCTGCTACTTTGGGCATTACTGACCGGTAGCTATGCGATGCATCTGGGCGCCTTTGAGCCCGCCAAACCCGGGCTGGAGCGCTTGAAAAAAGCCGCCGCCTTTTTTCTCGCGCTTTATGCGGCAATGCTCTTTGCAGGAGCCATGAGTGGCGCATCGGATGCGTTCGCCCCCCTCGCCTCTTTTACCCAGGCAAGCCAGAACCCGCCAGAAAAAAACTCAGGTGCTGCGTATACAGAACCGCGGCTTGTTTATTCGATCGCCGACCTCGACGATGCGCTTGATCTGGCCGCCCGATCAGGGCAAACACTCGTGGCCGATATTTATGCTGACTGGTGTGTCAGCTGCAAAGTCATTGAAAAACAGGTTTTTCGGGATCCTGTTGTTCAGCAGCGACTTGGCAACTCATTGCTGGTAAAGGTAGATATCACGCGCAACGATGCCGACAATCTGGCACTGCTGACTCGTTACGGGTTGTTTGGCCCGCCAGCCATTTTGTTTTTCAATAACACAGGCGAAGAACTCTCACAACACCGGTTGGTAGGGGAAGTGACGCAGCCCGAGTTTCTGCGTACACTCAGCGCCGTACAAGAATCCCTGTAGCGCGAATCGGCTCACTCCTCCTTGATGTCTGTTTTGGTCCGTATCAGATAAATGTAATCGCCCCTATCCTGATTTTGGCGCTCCTCGATAAGCTCGTGCCCCAGAAAGCGGCAAAATTTTGGGACATCTCGTTGGGTTGATGGGTCCGTCGCCACTACCTTTATCAATGTCCCCGGCTTTACCTCGCGCACCTTGTTATGCAGCAGCATAATAGGCTCGGGACAATACAAGCCGCTGGCATCCAGCACATGCGAGCCGAAATCGTCTGCTTCCATCGGATTCATCGCCACTATTACACCTCTCGTGCCGCCACTATTATCTTTCTTGATGCCGTCATCACATGTTTCGCCACACCCTCACCTCGTCACGAGTGGTCTCAGTGTTATACAGACCATATAGGTAGAATCCCCCATTTCAGTGCAAGGGCTCGCTGCTATCAGATATTGCGGTATTGTACTAGACTTGCCACAGTGCGCGAGCAAAAAGGTGACGCTCTGATTGGCAATGAAAGGATCGAGATCATGATAAGAGTCATTATTGAAAGACACATAGCTTCATCATTAGAAGGCCCCTACGAAGAAATCGCCAAGAAAACCCTGCAAAAAGCGGTATCTACCCCCGGCTTCATTTCTGGCGAATCATT
The DNA here is from genome assembly GCA_041591635.1 of Oleiphilaceae bacterium. Taxonomy (GTDB): domain Bacteria; phylum Pseudomonadota; class Gammaproteobacteria; order Pseudomonadales; family Oleiphilaceae; genus JACKOD01. The sequence continues at coordinate 21,677 of JBFHRO010000024.1, forward strand.
GAAAAACTATTACAACCCCAATGATCGAATTATCTTGTGCAACTGGCGCAGCATTCAGGACTGGCAACGCTGGCAAAGCTCCGATGAGCGAAAGGAACTGCTAGGTGAAATGGCCCCCATGCTTGAAACCGAAGAAAAAATAACGGTGCTGGATCTTGCCTAGACGACCGTGTCTGCTGTAATGCATATGGCGTCGCACCAAGACTGTGCGCGCCGAGGTAACCATTTCCAGGACAGATAGCAGCTGATGTCAGACTCCCCCGGCGAACAAACATCACCCGTCGATAACGCAGAAGAACTCTTCTATGCGTTGGTAAATGCGCAAGGAGAGGTGCTTGATTGCAACCGCGCCTTGCTGGATTTATTAGACTGCGTCGACCTGGACAATTTACGCAACAAGGCCAGTGCCCACTTCCAGCGGTCCGTTCCCGCCATATTGCGCAATAACTTCATGGCAATATTGAAAAAAGGTGAGCGGGCCCAGTGCGTTTTCCCGCTCGAAACAAAGCCAGACAATCCCCTTTGGCTTACCCTGTTCGTCCACCCTAAAACAAATGTGCTGGGGCACACCTTCTACCTTGTGTCAATTGCCAGAGCCAGCCAGCAGCAGGCACTCCGAGCCCAAATCCTCTACCGCAACATTGCCGAGAAAAAGAAAAAGCCCATCCCTGGTCACTATAAAATCTCACGTTTTATGTGCGGTATCGCCTTCTTCATGGCCATAGCGCTGTTTGCCACCGTGCTCGCTGTCACGCTCGCACCTGCTTGGGCCGTCACGCTGAACATGTTGTTCTCTTTGGTTGCGGGTGCGCTTTTTACCAACTACCTCATGACGGAAACCCGGGCCACCGGGTTCTATGCCAGAAAAATTCTCTCCGACCCCTTTGCGCAGTACCTCTTTACAGGCCGATGCTCAAGCACCGCCGAGTTGCTTAGCGCACTCAAAGCCCTCGAATTTGAGAACAACCTGCTGGAGTTTCGCATCCAATCCAAAATAGCGGAACAGATTGCCGCACTGAAAAATCTCAACGAAGGCGTCAACCCATCGATCAGCGGGCTGACAGAGGCGCAAAATCAGGATTCCAGCCAGATTCAGGCGCAAATACTTGCGCAAACACAGATCCTCACCCAACAACAGACGCACAACAACAAGCTTCAGGATCAACTCCTCACCGCAGCCACCGCGTTGACAGAACGAAGCCGGGC
>JBFHRO010000025.1:0-22800 GCA_041591635.1 Oleiphilaceae bacterium
ACCCATATCAGCCAGTAAAACAGAGGTTCTCAATAATCAGAGAACGCAAAGGCGAGAATAGTAGCAAATGCCCCGCAGTTACAAAAGCAACAAGGCATCTAACCCGGAAACCTTGGCGAGCTCCCTGAGCTTGTTTGATGCATTTGTGACAGTTATTTTTTTTCCGCTCGCCTGCCCCAGGCGAATCCAGCACAACACCAACGACAGCACCTGACTGGATGCAGAGGCAAGCTCTGCAAGATCAATCCTGATGACCGAAGCATGCGCGGCATTATGGGCCGCTATCTGCTTCTCACCCCAGTCGCGTATCGCCAGCAAACCTTCGCCGGTTAAGTCGCCTCGCAACCGAAGGTCACCGGTGGCACTGTTCCATGAAACGGTTGCTCCATTGAAGCTCGCAGTAATCACTCCGTATCCTCTTGCGGCACTCCCGGGTTGGCATTCTTGAGCTGATCAACATCATCAATCTTGCTCGACCAGGCCGCAATGACCCGATCAAGATCGCCCTTGTTGGTACGCACTTCTTGCTCAAAACGATCTCTGAACACCAACCCAATGTTTACACCATGAACAATCACATTCTCGATTTGCCAAGGCACCTCGCCTTTACGATACATGGAGTAAATCACCGGATAGCGGTTACCACTGGCGGTTGTTACCTCAAGCTCGACACTGGCTCGCTCGTCACTGCGCGAATTGATTTCTGCATTCAAGATGGCAATCGAGAACTGGCCACTTTCAACCAGCGCCCGGGAATAGGCCACATAAAGGCTGCGCTTGAATACATCCACAAAGGCATTACGCTGCTCCTTGCTCGCCTGGCGCGCGTACTTGCCCATTACCTTGGCAGCAATGCGACGAAAATCAACCACCTCACTCAACGCCTTGTCCATTTCTGCATAGAAACGTTCGGGATCCTTTTCGTAGCCACCCCGTTCTTCGTTCAGCCGGCTAACCAGGAAGCTGGTATTTTTTTCAATGTACTGCTTGAGCAACGCTGCCTGGTCGTCAGCTTTGGCGTTTGCGCTTGTGGAAAAACAACTCATCACCAGCAGGCCGAACCCTGCAAGTTTCAAAATAGCCCGGATAGACACAGCAACATGCAACACAAATTTCCTCCCTTCTATAACGTCAACCTGTTCGCACCCAGCAAAAAATAGGCGAACCCCTTACTGTCCCATTTTGCCGGAAGCAAAATTGCTGATCAGTTTTTCAATGTTCAGGGCCGACTGGGTATCAAACAAGGTATCCCCTTCGGCAAGAAAGTCCTCTTCTGCACCAGGACTGATCGAAATGTATTTTTCACCCAGCAACCCAGCCGTTTGTATCGAGGCAATGCTGTCTTTGGGCAACCCCTTGACGCTGCCATAAATCTCCATCTCAACCAGGGCGTTAAAGGACTTTCCATCGAGGCGTATGTCGCTGATTTTGCCAATAGTGACCCCGGCGACCGAAACCCTGCCCCGCACCGACAAGCCACCAAGGTCATCAAACTGGGCATAAATCCGATATACGTTTTCTGCCGACTTCAGGGTGAGGCCGCTGACCTGAAACGCCAGCATGACCAGTGCGGTAAAGCCCGCCGCCATAAACCCACCCACGGATATTTCGATCATTCTTGTACGCATGGCATCACCTTAAACCTGATCTGGTCCTTGTTAGAGATTTCCAAACATGACGGCAGTGAGCACGAAATCCAGGCCCAGCACCGCCAGCGACGAATAAACCACCGTCTTGGTTGTCGCCACACTTATTCCTTCGGAGGTGGGTACCGAGTCATACCCCTGAAAAACAGCAATCCAGGTGCAGACAAAACCAAACACCAGACTTTTTATAATACCGTTGAGCACATCCTCCCTGAAATCGACCGACTGCTGCATGTTGGCCCAGAATGATCCCTCATACACACCGAGCCAGTCGACCCCGACAAGCTGCCCACCAAAAACTCCGACCATGCTGAAAATCATCGCCAGCAACGGCATCGATATGAATCCGGCCAGAAGCCTTGGTGCAATCACCCGGCGCAATGGGTCAACGCCAATCATCTCCATGCTTGAAAGCTGCTCAGTCGCTTTCATCAACCCGATTTCGGCGGTCAACGCCGAGCCGGCACGCCCGGCAAACAAGAGTGCAGACACCACAGGCCCAAGCTCGCGCACCAAGGTCAGGGCAACCATCTGACCGATAGCCTGTTCGGAACCGTAGTCCACCAGAATGTTGTAACCTTGCAGTCCAAGCACCATCCCGATGAAAAGACCAGACACAATAATAATCAACAATGACAGCACGCCGATGGCGTACAACTGTTTGATCAAGAGCATGGTAAAACCCGCAGCGGGTCTACCGAAAATCACGCGCACCAGAAATAATCCGGCCCGACCAAGCGATGCGAACACATCCAGGCCAGACCTGCCCAAGCGGGCCAATTCATTAAACACCCGCGCCTCCTTGAAGCAAGTCGGTAGCCAGATCATTGGCCGGGAAGTGAAACGGCACCGGGCCGTCAGGCAAGCCATTGAGGAACTGTTTTATCAACAGGGAATCTGATGCCAGCAATGCCTTGGGCGTCCCTTGGCCAATGACCTGTCCGTCAGCGATGATCACCACATAATCGCTGATACTCATCGACTCCCCAACATCGTGCGATACCACGATACTGGTAATACCCAGGGAATTGTTCAGCGAGCGAATCAGCTTCACCAGCATCCCCATCGCGATCGGGTCCTGACCAGCAAAGGGTTCGTCATACATCATGAGCTCTGGATCGAGTGCGATCGATCTTGCGAGCGCCACGCGCCGGGTCATCCCCCCCGACAGCTCTGCCGGCATAAGGTTCCGCGCGCCGCGCAGCCCTACTGCATTGAGCTTCATCAGCACTACATCGCGAATCATGTCTTCCGGAAGACTGGTGTGAACACGTAACGGAAAGGCCACGTTTTCATACACGGACAAATCCGAAAACAGGGCACCACTTTGAAACAGCATGCCCATTTTCTCCCGCGCAACAAAAAGCTCCTTGCGCCCGAGCCGGGAAATGTTCTGCCCGGCAACCAGGATCTGCCCACGATCAGGACGCAATTGGCCGCCGATCAAACGCAGCAAGGTGGTTTTGCCGGTACCGCTTGGCCCCATGATAGCGGTGACCTTGCCTTTGGGAATGTTAATATCGACATTATTGAAAATAATCCGGTCGCCCCGAAGAAAGGTCATTCCGGAAATTTCAACGTAATTGCTAGGTGATTCTTGCACAGGCGGCATCCGTGTTTGAGCAGTGCATCAATGTATGTAGTATTTGCCGAGTCGCCCCGCAGGGCGACCATTCATTCAAGCCAGGATCAGGACTGCCATTCCAACATGGTACAAATGCCCTAACAAAAAGACCGTATTTTCGACAATCCACGGCGTGAATATATAAACACAACCCTTGACGATTTGCAGCATCCAAGGGTACATGAGCACCAAATAATACCGTATCTGTTCACTCCAAAGACAATCATTACAATCACGTCACCCAGGCGCAGCCTCCCCGCAATGATCGCAGCGCTACGTCATTCGCGCGGCATCTGCTAGCATACACCCGACCGAAATCTGACATTCGCCACCCAACCCAGGAGCTAACAGCGATCATGATGTTATTCATTGCCGGACTGATTTTCGGTCTTGCACTTCTCGTCTGGAGCGCAGATAAATTTGTCAACAGTGCGGTTGCCACAGCGCGCAATTTCGGCATGACTCCGATGCTTATCGGCCTGACCGTTGTGGCCTTTGGAACCTCGGCACCGGAAATGATCGTTTCTGCAACGGCCGCCTTTGAAGACGCCAGCGACCTTGCCATTGGTAACGCCATCGGCTCCAACATTGCCAACATCGGTCTTGTCCTTGCTGTGACCGCTATTATCAGTGCCATCCCCATTCGTCCCATAGTGCTAAAACGGGAATTACCCATACTGGTCACAGTCTCAGTTGCCGCTTTTTTCTTACTCACGGATGGCCAGCTCGGCATGCTGGATGGATTTATTTTGCTGGCACTTCTGATCGGATCACTGTTTTTACTCTCTCGTAACCATCTTGACACCCATGAACTGGATGACGAAGTCGCTGAAATACCCGACATGCCGATTACCCGTTCGCTGCTCTGGCTAGGCGCAAGTCTGGCGCTCCTTTTGATCAGTTCAAAGCTCCTGGTATGGAGCGCAACCGAAATTGCACTCACGTTGGGAGTCAGCGAACTGGTTATTGGTCTGACCATTGTTGCCATCGGCACGAGTTTGCCCGAGTTGGCGGCATCCATCGTCAGCGCAGTCAAGGGCCATCACGACATCGCGCTGGGAAATGTCATTGGCAGCAACCTGTTCAATTTACTCGCCGTTATGGCCATGCCGGCGCTGATAAGCCAGCCTCCCGTGGGCAATGTTGTGCTGCTGCGCGACTATCCGGTCATGCTGGCGATGACAGTTGCCCTCGGAGCACTTGCCTATATAATGCGTAACAAGGGTTCCTTGGGCCGCATCATGGGTATCAGTTTTCTGATCGGTTATTGCGCCTACCTCTATGCTCTTTTTATTAACGCCAGCAGCACCCTCTGATGTTGCTGTTCGTTGACAGGGTCGGATCCAATCGCCGAACTTCAATCTTCCACACCAAGTCACAGGACAACTGATGGCAGACTATCAAAGCCTGATCAAATCCGCACAACGCGCCATTGAAGTCGAACGCGATGGGGTGAATGCCCTGATTGCACGCATAGACCAGCAATTTGCCCACGCCTGCGACATTATTCTGGCCTGTCACGGACGTGTCGTGGTAACAGGAATGGGCAAATCCGGACACATCGGCAAGAAAATCGCGGCAACACTCGCCAGCACCGGCACCCCTGCCTTCTTTGTACATCCGGGCGAAGCCAGCCATGGCGATCTTGGCATGATTACCGGGAATGACGTGGTGCTGGCCATCTCAAACTCTGGCAGCACGAGCGAGGTCATTACCATATTGCCACTGATCAAGCGCATGGGGGCAAGACTCATCAGCATGACCGGCAACCCCGAATCCACGCTGTCCAAAGAGGCAGACGTCAATCTCGACATCAGCGTCGCAAAAGAGGCGTGTCCACTAGGGCTGGCACCCACCACATCCACTACCGTAACCCTGGTGATGGGGGATGCACTGGCCGTAGCGATTCTGGAAGCCCGTGGTTTCAGCGCCGAGGACTTTGCCTTTTCCCACCCCGGCGGAAGCCTGGGGCGCAGACTGTTGCTGAAAGTCTCCGACATCATGCATACGGGCGAACGCATGCCGGTCGTCAGCCAAGGCACTTCACTGGTTGAAGCCTTGTTCGAAATTTCCCGCAAAGGCCTTGGCATGACAGCTATTGCAGATGCCCAGGGGAAGCTGGCCGGGCTCTTTACCGACGGGGATTTACGGCGTGCCATTGACAGAGGCGTTGACATCAGGGAACTGAGTATCGATGACGCCATGACCAAAAGCTGCAAAACCATCCGGGCTGACATTCTGGCAGCGGAAGCGCTGGCCATCATGGAAGACTTTAAAATCAACGGGTTGATCGTGACCGACAGCGAGCGCCGGATTGTCGGCGCAATCAACATGCATGACCTGCTCAGAGCAGGCGTACTATAAGGAAGCCCTTCATGCCCCATCGTGGCGTTTCAACACATTTCATCCCTGATGTCATTCGAGACAAAGCCAGCAAGATTCGCGTTCTGGTGCTTGATGTAGACGGCGTTCTTACCGACGGTACCCTGTACTTCAGCTCGGCTGGCGATGAACTCAAAGCCTTCGATATCCGGGACGGCCTGGGCTTGAAACTGCTGAAATCAACGGGGGTGGAAGTCGCCATCATCACCGGTCGAACGTCGACACTGGTGGCACGACGGGCGAGAGATCTTGGCATTGAACACCTTACGCAGGGCCGGGAAGATAAACTCGTCGCGCTGGGTGAATTGCTCGAGCGATTGAATCTCAATATTGAACAGGTCGCCTATGTCGGCGATGATTTGCCCGATCTCAGCGCCATCTGCCAGGTTGGATTGGGCATCACAGTGGCTAATGGTGACGACTTCGTCAAGGCACACGCGCACTGGTGCACCGAGAAAGCAGGCGGCGCAGGTGCCGTCCGGGAGGTGTGTGAGCTGATCATGGCATGCCAGAACACCCTGCAGGCTGTTCATCAGAAATACCTTAACGCAGGTCGATAAATGCCGACGCTGGATCAAGCCAAAAAGATCGCCCTGTTCGTGACCGCCTTGCTGCTGGTCGCCATCGGGTTGTGGCGCACCAGCGGTAATGACGCCACTTCTGAAGTAGAGAACGGGGCAGATACGGAATCGGACTCCTTTGTTACACAAGCCCATTTCATTGAATTCAACCACAATGGACGCCCCGAGTTCGACCTGAAAAGCAAAGAAGCCAAGCAGTTCAGCCAGTATGACCGTATCATTTTTACCGATCCTGAGCTGGTTATGCGCGATGAAAAAGGAACGCCCTGGCGGTTGACCGCCGAATCGGGACGCTACAATACAGCTACGCAAACCATGGAACTGCGGCACGCAGTAAAAGTATCGGGTGGAGCGCAAACCGCTAATGCACTAAGCATGACGACCCGATCACTCACGGTTAACAAGCCCGCAAAATACCTCACCAGCGAAGACCGTGTCACCTTCACGACCGCCAATGCACAGCTCGAAGGCGTTGGCATGCAGGCATGGATCGATGAAAAACGCATCCTGCTGAATGCCAGTGTAGAGGGTATCTATCAACCACCAACCCGACCCAACAACATCGACCTCTCGGTGGATTCACCATGAAAAGATTCGCTATACCCTGCATGACCGCCATCGTGCTTTCCTTTGCGAACGTGCCGGCGTTCGCCCTTACCGGCCAAAGCAATGCCCCCATTCGCATTCAATCCGACACAGCAGAGCTCAATGCAGAAAAGAACTACGCCATCTATAGTGGCGATGTCGTCGTCACCCAGAATGGCACCCAGCTAAAGGCAGACAAGGTACTGATCTACCGCAACAATGGCGACCTTCACAAGATCGAGGCATTTGGTAAACCGGCCCAGTTCAATCAGCCGGCAGATGCAACTAACCCGGAAATTTTTGCCTATGGCAATACCATCACCTATTCCCGCGAAACGGAGGTACTCAAGCTCGAACAGGGCGCCCGCTTCGTCCAGGCCAATAATTCAATCAGTGGCGACACGATTGAGTACGACACACGGCGACGGGTGGCAAAAGCCAGCGGCAACAAAACAAGCAAGGAACGGGTAGACATCATATTCAACCCGACTCCCAAAGCCGACACATCCGGCGCTAACACTCCAATGAAATCAAGTACACCATGAAAATCCTGTACGCCAACAATCTGGCTAAAAGCTATAAAAAACGCGCCGTTGTCAAAGACGTCTCGCTTGAGGTTCACAGCGGTCAAATTGTAGGACTTTTAGGCCCTAATGGTGCCGGCAAAACCACCTGCTTCTACATGATCGTGGGGCTGGTCGAGGCCGACAAGGGTCAGGTACGCATTGACGAGAAGGATATTACCCACTTGCCCATGCACGGCAGGGCACGAGAGGGTATTGGGTATTTACCGCAGGAAGCCTCGGTATTCAGAAAACTGTCGGTACAGGACAACCTGATGGCCATACTCGAAACCCGTAAGGACCTGTCAAAAACAGCCCGAAAGGAAAAAATGGAAAGCCTGCTGCAGGAATTTCATATCACGCACATCCGGGAAAGCCTGGGCATGAGCCTCTCAGGAGGCGAGCGACGGCGGGTTGAAATCGCCCGTGCGCTTGCCACGGAACCCGGCTTTATCCTGCTCGATGAGCCATTCGCTGGCGTGGATCCGATTTCGGTAAGCGATATCAAACAGATCATCACACACTTAAAAAACAAAGGCATAGGCGTTTTAATCACCGACCACAACGTCAGGGAAACGCTTGATATTTGTGAAAAAGCCTATATCGTTGGAGATGGGCACATTATTGCCGAGGGTAGCGCCGCCGACGTGCTGGCAAACCAGAAAGTGAAAGAGGTGTATCTTGGTAACGAATTTCGCTTGTGACCCGGGCCGCTCTGCCAATCACCTTAAATGCGGTGAAAATTACCTTGCCACTGCGTTTAGCAGGCTAGACTGAAAAATAAGATAACAATTCCCTGATTCTCACAGTTCAATACAATAAGCGTGGCACGTTAGTACTTATGCGAACCATTTTGAATTTGGCGGTATTCGGTAGATGGTCATGAAGGCATCCCTTCAGCTCAAGCTGGGTCAACAGCTTACAATGACGCCACAGCTGCAGCAGGCGATACGACTGCTTCAACTGTCCACTCTCGACTTGCAACAGGAAATCCAGGAAGCTCTCGAATCGAACCCCATGCTTGAACTGGTCGAGGATGGTGACGACAGATCCGGTCAGGATACGGCCGAGGCAGGCGACGACAGTTACAGCAATGAAAACTTCGATCAAGACCTGCGCAAGGCGCTTGAAAGTAAACCCGGCCAAAATGATGCCGGTGACGGTAGCGAGTATCAGGACGGCGGTGCAGGCGAGCATGTCGATTCGCTGGATAACTGGTCAGACTCGATTCCCGATGACTTGCCGGTAGATACCGTTTGGGACGACATCTATCAAAATACCGGATCCGGTAGCACTGGCACGGATGACGAGAGTGGCGATTTCGAATCTCGCAACAGTGCCGGCGAATCGCTTCAAGACCACCTCTTGTGGCAGCTCAATCTGACGCCCATGAGTGATATCGACCGTTACATCGCCATGTCCATCATTGACTCCATCGACACTAATGGCTACTTGACCGTAACGCTTGAAGATCTGCACGAGGGCATCAAGGAAAGCATGAGTGCCGAGGTGGATCTCGACGAGGTTCTCGCGGTGCTGCGCCGCATCCAGCACTTCGACCCACCGGGAATAGCCGCAAGAAGCCTGCAGGAGTGTCTGGCCATTCAGCTGCATCAACTGCCCGCCGATACGCCCTGGCTTTCCCAGGCGAAACTGGTCGTTGATCACTATCTGTCACTTTTGGGTAACCGGGATTACGCGCAGCTGATCCGTCGCAGTCGCCTGAAAGAAGATGAACTCAAGCTGGTGATCGAACTGATCCAGTCGCTCAACCCTCGCCCTGGCGAGTCCATCAGCAGCAATCAGCCGGAGTACATTGTGCCGGATGTAATTGTGAAAAAGGAGAGCGGACGCTGGAAAGTGGAGCTGAACCCGGAGATTGCGCCTCGCATACGGGTGAATTCGGGTTATGCCTCTTTGGTCCGACGGGCCGACAGCAGCGCAGATAACACCTTTATCAAGGATCAGCTTCAGGAAGCGAAGTGGTTTATCAAGAGTTTGCAAAGCCGGAATGAAACCCTGCTGAAGGTTTCGTCAAAAATCGTCGAACATCAACAAGGCTTTCTGGATTACGGTGACGAAGCCATGAAACCCATGGTGCTCTCCGATATCGCACAGGCTGTGGAAATGCATGAATCGACCATTTCCCGGGTCACCACCCAAAAGTACATGCATACTCCACGGGGTATATTCGAACTCAAATACTTCTTTTCCAGCCATGTCAACACAGATTCGGGAGGCGAGTGTTCAAGCACGGCCATTCGCGCCATTATCAAGAAACTTGTGGCCGCCGAGTCGCCGAAAAAGCCCCTGAGTGACAGCAAGATCGCTTCGATTCTTGGTGACCAGGGCATTCAGGTGGCCCGCAGAACCATTGCCAAATACCGGGAGGCCCTGTTAATTCCACCTTCAAATGAACGTAAGCGTTTGATTTGACGCATATCAACAGGCAAAATGACAAAACGCTCTCTAATCAAAGCTTGACCCAAAGGTAAACATGTAAAGTTGATGTAAATCGGAAATCCATGACTGGGCTTATTGTTATGGGCAAGTCAGCGGATACAACATAACCTGAAATCAGGAGCTACCTATGCAACTCAATATTACCGGACACCACGTAGATCTCACCAATGCGCTTAAAGATTATGTGAGTGCAAAGTTGCAAAAACTCGAGCGTCATTTCGATCACATCAGCAATGTCCAGGTGACCTTGTCCGTTGAAAAACAAAGACAGCGGGCCGAGGCCACCCTGCATATCAGCGGCGCAGACCTGCATGCCACCGCAGAAGAACCTGATATGTACGCCGCCATCGATTTGCTTGTCGACAAGCTTGATCGGCAGATTCTCAAACACAAAGAGAAGAATATTGATCGCATGCATGGTGCTTCCGTCAGATAATGGATAACAGACATTCCAATGAGTGAAGCTTCTCCAACCATTGACTCCGTGTTGCTGCCGGCGCTCACCTATTGTCGTGAGCCCGGCAGCAGCAAAAAGAAAGTACTGGAACAGATTGCAAACCATGTCGCCCTGATCTATCCAGATCTGGATGAAGGCACGCTGTACAATAGCCTGATCAACAGAGAGCGACTTGGCAGCACAGGTATTGGCCAGGGAATTGCGATTCCACACTGCCGCCTTGAGCGCTGCAATCGCGTGATAGGTGTTTTGTTGACGCTCGAAGAACCCGTGTCTTTTGATGCCATAGACAATGCACCCGTTGACGTAGTCTTTGCGCTGATTGTCCCCGAGGAAGCCACTGGCGAACACCTGGAACTGCTGAAGCAACTGGCAGAGCGATTTAGCGAAAACGATTTTTGCAACCAGTTACGCAACTGCACCAGTGCACAAACGCTATACACCACCATGACCGGGCAGCGCATTTGACCTGATCAAACCACTCTGCCCGACATGCTGACGAGCATGGCTGAAATACAGGCCATAGACGAGTTTTTTCATTGCCGGGCAGGACTTTCATGAAGCTGATAATTGTTAGCGGTCGCTCTGGATCGGGAAAAAGTACGGCCCTCCACGTGCTGGAAGACCTGGGTTACTACTGCATAGATAACCTTCCCATCGGTCTGTTGATGCCGTTGTCAGCCGAGGCCATTTGTAACCACGAACGTCGCCTGGAAAACATCGCCGTCAGTATTGATGCCCGCAATCTGGCCAGCGGTATTGGCAAATTCCCGGTGATTCATGACAGCCTCAAAAGCCTCGCGGTTCAACTCGACATCATTTATCTTGATGCCCAAAATGAAACCCTGCTCAAGCGTTTCCACGCAACCCGGCGCAAACACCCTTTAAGTGACCCAACACGCTCACTGCAAGAAGCGATCGAAGCCGAAAAGCAGCTGCTGGAACCGGTTGCCAGCAAAGCGGATCTGATCATAGACACCAGTAGCCTTACCATGTATCAGTTACGAGACCTGATCAAGGAACGGGTGGCAGGGCGTAAAGGTCAGGATATGGCGCTGCTGTTTCAGAGTTTTGGGTTTAAACATGGCGTGCCATCCGATGCTGACTTTGTCTTTGATGTTCGCTGCCTGCCCAATCCCTTCTGGGATCCAGCGCTGCGCAAATACAATGGACTGGACAAACCCATCATCGATTTTCTGGAGAAACAGCCTGACACCCACAAGATGAAACAGGATATAGTGAGCTTCCTGTCAACCTGGCTGCCAAAATTTGCCGATTCCAATCGCAGTTATTTGACCGTCGGCATTGGCTGTACGGGAGGGCAACACAGATCCGTGTATGTCGCACAAGCGCTGTGGCAGCATTTTGCCAGCCAGTCAGCCAACGTGCAGGTGCGCCATAAGGAACTGGGCAGCGAAATGCCGCACGACTTCCCCCACTGACCAGAAACAGTTTCAGGCCGAAATGATAAGAGAATCCGCATTAATCGTTAACAAACTTGGGTTGCATGCCCGCGCCGCCGCCAAATTTGTCGGCCTGGCAAGCCGCTTCGAGAGTTCGATCAAAATTGCCAAAGACAAGCGCGAAGTGGACGGCAAGAGCATCATGTCTGTCATGATGCTCGCTGCCAGTAAAGGGACAACCATCGAACTTGTCGTAGATGGCAACGATGAGCAGGAAGCCTTGCTGGCAATCAAGACGCTGATTGCTGATCGCTTTGGTGAAGAAGAGTAATAACCACAGATCTCACTTGATGACGCAATCCATGGAAAACTCCCGCTCTGGACAAAAACTGCGCCACCTCAGCAAGGCACTGGAAAGCGGTGCCCTGCAGCAGGTGTCGCGTATCCTCAACGGCGGGTTGAGTCCGGGTGATATTGCCCATCTGCTGGAATCCTCTCCCCCCAAAGAGCGCGACATACTTTGGCAACTGGTCGATGATGATCTTGAGGGTGAGGTTCTCAGCCACCTCAGCGACGACATTCAGGCCAGCTTCGTCAGCCGGCTGAATGCACAGGAATTCCTCAGCGTCACCGAAGATTTTGAAACCGATGACCTCGCGGACTTGTTGCAGCAGCTTCCGGATACTGTTATTCGGGAAGTGCTCGAGTCGATGGACTCGCAGGACCGCCAGCGGGTAGAAGAGGTACTGGCCTACCGGGACGACACTGCCGGTGGCTTGATGAACACCGACACCATCACCATACGTCCCGATATCAGCATGGACGTGGTGCTGCGTTATCTGCGCCGCCACAAGGAGCTGCCCGAAATGACGGACAGCTTGCTGGTAGTCAATCGTCGCGACGAATTCATTGGTGTCTTGCCCATCACCAAAATGCTGGTATCCAGCCTTACAGCTACAGTTCGCGAGGTTATGGACACCAACGCGATCAAAATTCCGGTTGACATGCCGGATACCGAAGTGGCCAGCCTGTTTGAACGTCACAGTCTTGTGTCCGCGCCTGTCATCGACAGCAAGGGCAAACTGTTGGGCCGTATCACCATTGATGACGTGGTTGACGTCATTCGTGAGGATGCCGATCATTCCCTGATGAGCATGGCGGGTCTGGATGAAGAAGAAGACACCTTTGCACCACTGCTAAAAACGGCCAGGCGCCGCGCGGTATGGCTGGGGATCAATCTGATCACAGCCTTCATTGCATCGGCCGTCATCGGACTGTTCGAAGCCACCATAGAAAAGGTCGTGGCACTGGCGGTGCTCATGCCCATAGTCGCCAGCATGGGGGGGATTGCAGGCAGCCAGGCACTGACACTGGTGATCCGCGGTATGGCTATTGGCCAAATCAGCAAATCCAATCTGCGCTGGCTGGTCAACCGGGAATTTCTGGTGGGATTGCTCAATGGCATGTTATGGGCCGTTGTGGTCGCGGTGGCAGCCTCGCTTTGGTTCATGGATATGACCATCGGGCTGATCATTGGCGTTGCGCTTGTCATCAATCTGGTGGTTGCCGCGCTCAGTGGAACCTTGCTCCCGGTGTTACTTAAAAAGCGCAATATCGATCCAGCACTGGCAGGCGGAGTCATTCTCACTACAGTGACAGATGTTGTCGGCTTTATGGCATTTCTGGGGCTAGCGACCCTGATTTACGGATAGCCAACAATTCCGCTACACTGCAGGCCAGTTTTTAGCCTGCATCCGTGTTGCACAACCTTTTGTCTTTCACGTGAAACCCGTTCACCCCATCACCGAAACGAGTGCGAATGTCCGATTATTTTGAAGCCGTCGAGCCTGTCGACGAAGAAACACCCAAAAGTAAAACCGCCATAAAGAAGGAAATGAACGAGCTGCAGGAACTGGGCAAGCGATTGCTGGCGCTCAAAGCCGATCAGCTCAGCAAGGTTCCCATGTCGGTCTATTTGCAAAAGGCCATAGCAGACTCTGCCCGTATCACTCAGCACGAGGCTCATCGAAGGCATCTGCAATACATAGGCAAGCTGATGCGCGATGAAGATGCCGAGGCCATTCGCCAGGCGGTTGATCTTTTTGATGCCAGCAGCAAAGCCTTTGCCCAGCATTTGCACGTTTTGGAGAAATGGCGGGATCGACTGATCGCAGGCGACAATGACACCATCGCGGAATATATTGAGAAACATTCGGTAAGCGACATACAGCACTTTCGCCAGCTGGTGCGAAATGCCCGTAAAGATGTGCAAAACGCGAAGAACACGGGAGCATCGCGCAAGCTTTTCCGGTTTCTGAAAGAGATCCAGGATCAAGAGCCTTGAGATCCGAAGCCGAATCAGGGCCACCCCTCAACCAAGACGATCCACGTCTTGATAATGAACTGTCACGGGCATTCGCTGACGCACATCCTGGAGTGAAGTGCGGCTGAGTTCCGCGCTGATCACGGCCTCACCCGTTGTTGCATGGGCCATAACGACGCCCCAGGGATCAATGATCATGGAGTGCCCCCAGGTACTGCGCATCGGAGAATGAACCCCTCCCTGATTGGCGGCGATCACGTACACCTGATTCTCGATGGCGCGTGCCCGCAAGAGCACCTCCCAATGGGCGGCGCCCGTAAGGGCCGTAAATGCCGCGGGAACCACCACTATATCCGCGCCGGCAAGGCGCAAGCGCGCGTACAGAACGGGAAAGCGCAGGTCATAACAGATCGACAATCCGATCTTCCAGGAGTCGACCGCCAGGAGTGTCAGACTGTCTCCGGGCTCTATCTGGGCCGACTCGCGATACTGACCTTGCGCATCCGCGACTTCGACATCAAACAAATGAATCTTGTCGTACCGACCCGCTTCCTGCCCGTCAGGTGCAAAGCACAGGCAGGCTGCACGCACCCGCGAATCCAGCGGCGTGCCATCCGGGCGTGCGGCCACCGGCAAGGAACCGGCAATCACATAGATCCCCAGCGCCTTCGCCTGCTGACTCAAAAACTGCCGGACTTCGCCCTCTGAAGTACGCTCCTGCTGCCCCAGACCCAACAGCGACGAGCTATCGAACAATGCGAAGTTTTCGGGCAGAACAACCAACTGCACGCCCTGACTCGCCGCCTCGACCAGCAAGGGCTGGCAACGACGCAGGTTCTCCTTCACATCCGGACCGCTAACCATCTGAATGGCGGCTACTTTCATCACGCATCTCCGCTGCGGGTGACCCCTTGATCGAACCCTGCGATTAGTTCAGGTTCAACTTGCTTCGATCAAACACGTTTTTGAGTTTCAGGTTGGGATCGTCAAACGGCCCCTTGATCAGATAGGTTGCACTGGTCAAGCGGCTTAAGGGTTCACCAATCAATTTGTCAATTACCCACAGCGCACCGCCAATCTGAGGTGCGCCCAGCAGGGTTACCGCCAGCGGCAGGTTTTTGGTGACCGGAATCACCACCACCATTTCCATATCCAGCGTCTGAGTATCCAGGCTAGCACTTCCGGTAAATTTGAAGCCGCTGGTCGTGCCCTGAATGGCCAAAGGCGATTCCAGAAACAAGGTGCCGTATTCAAGGCGGGCTTTACCCTCAATCTGATCAAAACTGACACCTTTGACGTAAAGATCCGAGAAATCGAGTTGCAATCGGCGCGAAATGGAGTCGGCATTCAAGAGCCCGAATACTTTAAAGGCCTCGGCGGCATCCTTGCTTTCCAGCACTGTGCCCTTGCCGGTTTTCGCCGCCACGGTGCCCGACAGTTTTTTCATCTCGGCTGAAAAAGGATCGCCTGCCCACACCAGCGCACTCTCAATGGCATAAGACTCCGTCTGGATCTGATCCGGTTTTCCCAGTAAGCGCGTCAGATCACTAAGATTCTTACCCTCGATCTGCCCGGTCAAAAGGGTTGTTTGCTGCCCGGAGGACTCCTCCAGCCAGGAGATGTGCCCCTGGAACTGGCTGCTGGCGCTTCCGTTTGTGTCATACAGCTTTCCCTGCAAATCCTGCATCGAAATACCCGCCGACTCTTTTCGGATGCGCGTACTCCAGTGCCCATGGTTGCGACCGTTATAAACAAGGCGTTTGATCTCAATGTCCATCTCGGCTACATCACCGGGCCTGAGCGCACGCACGGGTGACACCGGTTTTTCTTCTGCCGCACTGTTGATGGTCAAATGCTCCAGGTCGATTGTCATTCGACGATTCGCGGTGGCAAAGGCAAGGCTGCCTTGCAGTTCGTCGGCGAAGATATTCAGGTGCCAGAAAGGCTCATCCCCGGGTTCGAGGCCCACTTGCATATGAGTCTTGTTCAGGTCGCGCCCCCAGGCTTTGAAATGCTGAACATCCACTCTCAGGTCGATTTCATTGACCAACGGGGTTTCACTGGCTTTTTGCATTTCGCGGGTCGCCAGCATGTCAAAATAATCGGTCCATTCATCAAGATTCGCGCGCTCGGTCGCGGCCCGCACCACCACTTTCTTGTCGGCAAGAAGATCACGGGGATCGGCGCGAAGCCCGGATACACCGTTGGCGTCGCCCAGGAATATCCTCGCCTGCTGCAACTGCCCGTGACTCCAGTCGGTGGCGCCGTGAATGAGATGCCCCACCCTGAAATCCGTGCTGCCACCTTCGCTATAAAACAGCGTGCGACTGCTAAACGCCAGGGTGTCCTCTGCGCTCTTGGCAAAAGGCTTCGGCAACGATGAAGTAACTCCCCTTAAGGAACTGTCCAGTTGCAACTCGACCGGCGAACTCGCTGTGTCGCGAATAATCAACTGGGCCCTCAGGGGAAACTCGCCGCTCACGCCATAGTCATGGCCCAAACCTGAGAGCTTGACCAGATCCGCGCTACTCATGCGCGTATCCAGCGTCAACCGGGTGGCGGACTCGGCAGTGGCAATAGTGAGTTTTGCCGGTTTGTCGAGAAAACGCAGATTCAGGTCACGGGCCACCAGTCCTGACGCCGAAGCAATTCCCAGCAAACCGCTCATCGCCTCGAATTTCAGTCCTGACGGAAGATGCGTAACGTTGGCCCGCTGAAGCCGCAAGCCGACATCGTAAACCGGCGTCGCCTTCACATCGTCAAGTGGTAAGGACAGTTTGACCTGGCCGGAAAAACCGCCAGAGAAATCCAGCATCGAGTTGATCGCCCGGGTGTTGGTACTCACCGGCGACTCGGCCAGCCACCAGCGCAAATTGCTGGCCGAAGGCGACAAGCCTGCATCCACATCAAGCCAGCCATCGCCCTTGATCCCCGGCATGATCACACTGATGGCCTGCAAGGGTGTTCCCGCCAGTGTGGCACCGTTGCCTTGCAGAAACAGACGTGTGTCGTGGACCTCTACACGTCCGTTAAACTGCTCAATGGCCGGCCAGGCGGGGTCAAAGGCAATGGCAACATTGTCCAGTTCAAAATACATGGCGGAGTTAAAGCTGTTATCGGGGGCATCATCCTCAATCGACCCATACCCCAGATAAAAACCGTCCCGTACCTTGCCGGATTGCAGGGCAGTATCCAGCCAGTTCCAAAGCCCTTCACCCACCGAGTAAAAAGGCGTCAATCTGCTGGTCAGGTTCGCATTGGTATTGGCCACGGCGATCTTTAACAGCAAGGTGTCTTCGTGTTCCGGGCCGTTGAGTCGGGTTTCAAAATCGGCATACACAATGGCGCCATCGACCCAGTTCAGACGGATGCCTTTGGAATAGATGCGCGTTTCGGTATCGCTCATTTCCCAATCCACCTGAATCTGGGCTCTGGCAAAATCCCATCCCTCCTTGTAGAGGTTCGGGAATGCCATACTCACCTGTTCACCATCCACAAGCACCGAACCCCAGCGCTCGTTCAGTTCCATATACCCCGCAAGATTCTTGCCGCTGGGTGCACCCCCGACAGCATTGCAGGAAAGGGCATGAAAATTGGCTTTCAGCCGGAATACCTCCGAAGCCGGGTTCGAAGGCGAAGAAGTGGGCACAAACAACTCCCAGGCATCCAGCATCCCCCGAGGCGCGTAATCCACCAGGGAAGCCTCGGCCGATGCCGGTAACACATGCAGCGCCTCAAGCAACTGTGCTGCAAAGGATACATCGAGCCGGTCGCCCCGCACGGCGATTCCCTTGTCATCCTGGCGCAGTGCCAACTGGGATTCTGACCAGCGCAATGCCCCCCACTGCATGCTCATACCACTGAGCTGCAACTCGGATTGGTCTGAGGAGCCCACCCAGAAGAACTGACCCCGCGCATTTTCCAGTGGGGCGACCGTGCCCTGTTCATGGCGCCAATGGATGCTCTTGAGTTCCAGATCCCCCTGCGCCATGACCAGCGCACCCGCGTAGAAATCCAGCCATGCCTGTCCACTGACATCAATGCTGGTCAGACGCAGGCCATTCCAGCTGTAGGCATCCAGGAAATCATCCAGAAATTCCCCCGACAACCACTGCACCCACAGCTTGCCAGAAAAGCCCTGACTCGACAGGCGATCAACCCCTTTCATTGAAAACCGCAGAAATGGCTGTTCGATACCCGGAACAAAAGCCTCGCCGCTGGCGTGCAAGAAACCCTGTTCAAACAGCACATGCGCCTGAGGAATGCGCCAGTGCACTTGCGTTTCCCGGCGGCTGTTGACAATCAGATCGACATCAGAGATCTGCAGGCTGGGCTGATCTATCCAGGCGAGATAAGTTGTGACATCAACATCGGGCGCCTGATCTTTGTTGTCGAGGTTTTCACCCAAACCTTCCAAGGCCCATTTGCCGGCATCATTCTGTACCAGATGGATAGTCAGCCCATTGACCTCCGCCGTTTTGAGCTGGATACGCCCCTTGATCAAGGTATCAAGCACCGACAAATGGAGGAAAATCTTTTTCAGGCGAATGGCGCCCTCACCCGACTGCGTCCGGGCGGAATTCGACGCGGGAATGAAGGCCACGTCTTCCAGTGCAATTTGCGGATCAAACCCTGCCCAACTGCCCCGCAGCGCGCCAATGGTGATCACCGACCCGGTTTTTTCGGCAAGAAAATCCTGCAGCGACTCCCGGTACACGGAAACCGCCGGCCAGAACTGATGTCCGACAACCACATACAACGCCGTCAGCACCAGAAGAACCATGCAGGTCTTCCAGAACATATTGGCGAAAAACAGCATCAACCTCTGCATGCACCCATCTCCCTGGCGTACAAGGAAGTCTGTCGTAATCCGATGTTACAGGAGCACCACGTCATACTGGTCCTGGCTGTAAACGACCTCTACCTGAAACTTGATGCTCTTGCCTATGAACGACTCAAGATCTGCCACGCTATCGGACTCCTCATCCAGCAAACGATCAATCACGCATTGCGACGCCATGACCAGGTAGCCATTGGCATCGTAGGCGCGATTGATGCGCAGGATTTCTCGCAAAATCTCATAACACACGGTTTCCGCTGTTTTGAGCTGACCACTGCCAAGGCACACAGGGCAGGCCTCACACAGGAGTTGCCCCAGACTCTCGGTGGTGCGCTTGCGTGTCATTTCGACCAGTCCCAGCTCCGAGACACAACTGATTTTCAGCTTGGCGTGATCGCGCTCGAGCATTTTCTCCAGCATTCGCAGCACAAGACGCTGGTGTTCCGGGTCTTCCATGTCGATAAAATCGATAATGATAATTCCGCCCAGATTACGCAGCCGCAACTGGCGGCTGATAGCCCTGGCGGCTTCCAGATTGGTTTTGAAAATGGTTTCCTCAAGATTCTTGTGTCCGACAAATGCCCCCGTATTGACGTCAATGGTGGTCATGGCTTCCGTCTGGTCGATAATGAGATAGCCTCCTGACTTGAGCTGCACCTTGCGCCCCAGCGCCTTCTGGATTTCATCCTCAACCGAATACAAATCAAACAAGGGGCGCTCACCTGGGTAATACTCCAGGCGGTCCGCGACATCAATCAGAAACTCTTCACTGAACTCCTTGACCCGTTGATAGCTTTCGCGGGAATCGATACGTATCTTTTCGGTTTCAGGGCGCACCTGATCCCGGATGATGCGCACAAATAACGGCAGATCCTGGTAAATCACCGTGGGCACCGCCGCTTTGGCTATTTTCGCATCGAGGCGCTCCCACAAGCGCTTGAGGTACGCCACATCAGCGCTGAGCTCACCATCCCCTGCCCCTTCGGCAGCCGTGCGAATAATAAATCCACCCTGGCCAGCAAGGCCGTTATCGGCGGCGTGGGTTTCCACCATGGCACGCAGACGCTCGCGTTCGCTTTCGTTCTCGATTCGTTGTGAAATGCCAACATGACAGGTGTTGGGCATATACACCAGATACCGGGAAGGTATAGACAGGTGAGTGGTAAGGCGCGCTCCCTTGGAGCCAATGGGGTCTTTGGTTACCTGAACCACCAGCGACTGGCCCTCACGCAGCAACGTACTTATTTCAAGTGGCTGTCGTAACGGTGCCGAAGACGGCGACTCGTCTCCGGTATCGGCTTTGACAATGTCAGAGGCATGGATAAACGCAGCACGCTCCAGACCAATATCGACAAAGGCTGCCTCCATGCCCGGCAACACTCTGACCACCTTGCCTTTGTAGATGTTGCCAACAATGCCTTTGCTGCGGGTGCGCTCAATGAACACTTCCTGCAGCATGCCATTTTCGATGAGGGCAACCCGGGTTTCGACCGGGGTTACATTAATGAGTAGTTCTTCGCTCATGAGTCAATTCCACGCGCTGCATTGCCAGCATCAATCGACCGGCTCAAGCCGGTGGCAATTCCAACCCGATCAAACAGCGCCGCCGTCTCGGCAAGCGGCAATCCCACTACCCCTGTGAAACTGCCTTCAATTCTGTTCACGAACATGGCACCCAACCCTTGAATCGCATAACCACCTGCCTTGCCAGCGGGTTCGCCAGTACGCCAGTAGGCGTCTATTTCACCTGCACTTAACTCCCTGAACGACACCTTGGTCGATACCAGACAGCTGTGCATTTCAAGCTCAGGTGCTCGAGGCGAGGCCCGCCTGAGCAAACACACGGCCGTTAGCACCTCGTGGGTTTGCCCCGACAATTGACGCAACATGCGACAAGCATCGGCCTGCGACGCAGGCTTCCCAAACACCGCTTGCTCAAGCACCACTTCAGTGTCCGCTCCCAGAATCCAGATACCTGGCGGATATTTGATCACTACGGCTTGCGCCTTGGATCGCGCTACACGAACTACGTAGTCAGCGGGCGATTCCCCTGTGCGCCAGAGTTCTTCAGCCGAGCTCACATCCACCTGAAAACGCACACCGATTTGATCAAGCAACTCCCTGCGTCTGGGAGACCCTGAAGCCAATATCAAACTCATGACAAGGTTCCTCTATCCGAAGCAGCAGTTTAATCAAGCTACCGTTAGACCGGGCAGCCATTACTTTACTTTCGTAGCAGTTTTTCCATAAACACCGATAACACCGGCCAGCAAATCGCACTCGATACGGCGGGCAACAGATAGCCAAAGCCGGCCACCGAATGACCGGTCACGCTGCGCAACAGCTGCTCGATCATCAAACCCACGCCTATGACCATGAAAACCATAAAGGATTGCTGAAAGATCGGAAAGAGCCTCAGCCGCTGCTGCAGAATCAGCACCAGGTAGGCCGTCATTGCCAGAATCAAGCCGTTAACACCCAGAAGCTTGCCTTCCAGAACATCCAGCAGTATTCCCACCCACCAGGCAAAAATAACGCCGACAGAGGCAGGAGATCGCAGCGTCCAGTAAAACACCGTGATAGCCAACCATTCCGGACGCCAGACAGCCAGCCATAGCGGCAATTCGATGACGCTGAAAACGAATGCGCAGAAACAGGTGACAAACAACCATCGCCAATCCATGCCCAGCGCTGTCATGGCTTGCTCCCTGCAGGTTTGTCGGTGACGGTCGTGCGTTGACGGTTCACGACCAGAAGCAGGCGACTTTGATTGAGCGCCGCCTGAGGTGTTGCTGTGACCGAGGAAAACGGCTGCCCCGGATCATGCTCAACCTTGATCACAGTCGCCACCGGATAGCCACGCGGAAACCGGCCACCCAGGCCGGAGCTGACCAGCAAATCACCAATCTGGATGTCCGCCGTATCCGGCACATTGGCCAACTCGATTTCATCGAGTCGACCAACGCCGTAGGCGATCGCCCGAACACCGTTGCGGTTCACCTGGACAGGCACCGCATGGCTGCTATCCGAAATCAGCAACACCCGACTGGTATACTCGCCAGCTTCAATCACCTGCCCCATCAGCCCGCTGGCATCGAGCACCGCATTTCCGACACGAATGCCGTCACTCATGCCCTTGTTAATCACCACCTGGTGCGAGAAAGGATCCGGGTTGACACCAATCAGCTCGGCCACAACGACGGTATCATCAACAATGCTTGATGCATTGAGCAATTCCCGCAACCGGTTGTTTTCCGCAATGACGGAGTTGTATTTCTGGGCTTTGCGCTCGAGCACCAGCATGCGCGACTCAAGCAACCCCACCTGGGTCTCAAGTTCGTGCTTGGATGTGGTGGCGTTATGAAACCAGGCCGTGGCCTTGACAGGGAAAGTGCTCACCCAGTGGATAGGCGTTAGCACGACGCCCAGGCTTTTTCGAATGAAGTCAGCGCGGCCAAAGTGATAATCAAGAGTAAAAAGTGCACAAGAAAAAACGACTGCTAACACCAGTCGATACCCAACGAAAGGGCCTTGGGTAAAAATCGTCTTAATGGTTTTCTCCTCAAAACCTGCTTCACGACATGCAGCGCTTACGCCATTCACCATAGGCCAGATCAGACTATCTGGCCAGATTACAGGACACGGAGAAGCACGACGAAGGATCGTGAATCGCAAAGAAGCGATCGGGCAGCATCACAGCACGGCAGAAAGAACCGCTTTTCGGCACCAACAGTAATACGACCCGGCCCACTCAGCGCTTCAGACTGGGCAAAACCGGTTTAATCCATTGGGAACAGACCGGAACCCGATCGCTCAATCAGTTCCAGCGCCTTTCCACCACCACGGGCAACGCAAGTCAGGGGATCTTCGGCAACGATGACGGGCAGACCTGTCTCTTCGCTCAAAAGCCGATCAAGGCCCCTGAGCAGAGCG
>JBFHRO010000026.1:0-21734 GCA_041591635.1 Oleiphilaceae bacterium
CACAGGCAGTCTCGCCGGCCAAATCGTCGACGCCAGCATTCACCAAGGGCACATAACGACCCAAGAAGTCGCGGCGATGACACTTTGGCAAAAGAGGAAGACCTGGGCAACCAAGTCGATCATTCGCCTGTAGCGGCAGCGTCCGATCAGCCAGAGCAAACACGACAGCCTGCTGCTGAGGCAACACCGGAACCAACTGCCACTACCGCTTCTGAAGCAACAGTCGATAAATCAGAAACCATTGCAGTGACATCTGAAGCATCGTCCGATACGGTGCCTACCACCAGCAATCACTAAAAACACTTGCGAAGGGCTTGCCGACCGGTTGGCAAGCCCTGATCCCAAACCAAATACCCATCCAGAAGGCACCTTTTTGCCTCAAGCGAGTTCACCATGAGTTATTCCTCCATGACCGAGTCTGACATCAAAAACCTCGAAGCCCTGTTACTTGACGAGATACCCGAAAGCGAATCACTTGATTATTTCGGCGTGCACGGTGCCGTTTGTGCGAGCATCGTTGGTCCTCGACCCCTTGAATCAGACTTATTGCTCGAGATTATCCTGGGACAGTCTATTGCGGACATTCCAGCAACCATTCTTGCGCAAATTCGCCCTCTGATTGAAAAAATCATTGCCGATATTCGCAACACGCTTAGCCAGGACGATGAAATCGAGATCCCCAGCCCCGATCTTGATGAAGACTACGAAAGCGCCATTCAAAACTGGTGTGCCGGATTTATAGAAGCATTTCTTGAGTACGAAGAAGAGTGGTTCGCCACCAATGAAGATGTCGCGGCTGAACTGCTGCTCCCCATTATGAGCCTGTCAGATTTGTTTGATGACGAAGAGTTCGCTGTTATCAAACAAAATGACAAGCTCATGCTTCAGTTTGCAGAGCAGCTTCCCGAGTTACTGACCGATATCTTTCTGTTTTTTCACTCCACCAAAAGCTAGCAAGAAGGTTCCTGCCAAGCCGTCCAGAGCGCTACCGCGCCTTTTGGTAACGGCCCAAGGCGACCAAAATCGGCCCAGCCGAATTCAGGCGAGTGGAAATCACTCCCCACTGAAGCCTTGAGGCCAAAGCGTGAAGCATAGGTGCTTAATGTAAGCGCCTCTCCCTGCTTCTGCCCACAATACACAACCTCGACCGCATCGCCGCCTGCCTCCTTGAATTCGCTAAAGAGTGTCCGAAGCTTGGTACCCCCTAATTTATAGCGGCCAGGATGAGCGATAACCGCAGCACCGCCGGCGTCCTTCACTACCGCAACAACCTCCTCGCAGGAAGGCCAAATCTGGGGAACCTCTGCAACTTTTCCGGCCCCCAAATACAGTCGAAATGCCTCCTGGATTGACTTCACGTACCCCATGGCAACCATGGCCTGCGCAATTTCAGGCCGGGAAGGCGGAACGCCATCCCGATCGCGTCCAATCTGCGCCAATACACCAGGACACTTTCGTGCGGACAGTTTCTCGCCAATGCAAATCGCCCTCTCCCATCTCAGCAGTCTTTGCTGCCTCAGAAACTGCTGCAGTTCCAGGTTACTGACATCAAAGTTCAGGCCGACAATATGGACTCCGGCCCCGCGCCATTGACATGAAAACTCGCAACCACTGATCAACACTAAATCGTTCTGTTGCGCAGCAACGGCAGCCTCGGCCAGCCCGGCCACGGTATCATGATCCGTGAGCGCAAGCGCTTTTATGCCTCTCGAGGCCGCCCGCTGGACTACCTCAGACGGCGACAAGCTGCCGTCCGAGCAACGGCTGTGGCAATGCAAATCCACCGTGGCCGTTGTCAGTATGCCTTTGCCAAACAGAGGTTGGCGGTGATGGATATGGCTCCCGCTGTCAATTTCTAATACCATTAGTCCCCTGATGCCTTTTTCAAACAATGGAACGAAAATGAAGTTTCTGGTTGATTTTTTCCCTTTGGTCGCTTTTTTCGCGACCTATCAAATTACAAAAGACATTTATCTGGCCACGGGAATACTGATTGTCTCAACCATCATTCAGGTTGCTGCGTTGTGGATAAAAAATCACAAGATTGAAACCATGCATCTGGTAACCCTGATATTTGTGATCATTCTTGGCGGTGCCACCATTCTTCTCGAAGACGATAACTTCATCAAATGGA
Organism: Oleiphilaceae bacterium; assembly: GCA_041591635.1. Classification (GTDB taxonomy): domain Bacteria; phylum Pseudomonadota; class Gammaproteobacteria; order Pseudomonadales; family Oleiphilaceae; genus JACKOD01. The sequence goes on from JBFHRO010000026.1 coordinate 2,135, forward strand.
AACCAACCGTTGTAAACTGGCTGCTTGGTGGCGCTTTTTTGGCTAGCCAGTTCATTGGCAACAAAAACCTCATCCAGCGAATGCTTGAGTCCAACATCGAACTCCCGCGCAATGCTTGGCTACACCTCAACGCTGCCTGGATTGCCTTTTTCTTGATTGCCGGAACCGTGAATATCTATGTGGCCTACCACTTTGATCAGGAAACCTGGGTGAACTTCAAGGTCTTTGGTCTGCTAGGTATGACCCTTGTTTTTGTCCTCGGCCAAGGCGTCTACTTGTCGCGCTATCTCAACGACCCGGAAAAACCCGTTCCAAATGCGGAAGATAAATAATCATGGAGAGATCATGTATTACATAATCATGGCCACAGACTACGCGAATTCTCTGCCGAAACGCAAATCCGTCCGCCCTCAGCATCTGGAGCGGCTGGACAAATTAAAGGACGAAGGCCGCCTCCTCGTCGCCGGCCCGATTCCTGCTATCGACTGCGAAGACCCTGGAGAAGCCGGCTTTACCGGGAGCCTGATTATCGCTGAGTTTGATTCGCAGGCCGAAGCTGAGCACTGGGCCAGCACTGACCCCTATATGTTGGCGGGAGTATATGAAGCCGTAAAGGTGCGACCTTTCAAGAAAGTACTGCCCTGACGTCAGAGCGCACCCAGACCTTACCGATTTCTCCCTGCCCCAACAGAGCGCCTGTACGGGCGCTTGATTATTTCGCAGGATTCCTTATCCTCAGCAAAATCAATCTGTTTCGCTACCTTATGAGTTCACTGATGCATTATTTTCTGTCGCTTTGTTTTTTTGTACTCACACTTTTCGCGGCCGTGACCCGCGCAGAAACCTTATACATTGACGATACCCTGCTTGTACCACTTCGAGCGGGCGAATCACTCGAATACAAAATCGTACATAAAGGCGTGAAAAGTGGCACACCTGTCAAAATTCTCTCGCGTAACAACAGCACCGGTTACGTTTATGTTGAAACCCCGGAAGGCATCAAGGGTTACATGCCGGCCAGATTCCTGACCGATACCCCGATTGCCCGGGTGCGCCTGGAAACCGTACAAAAACAACTGGAGACAGCCTCCAAAAAATACAAAGACGTTCAACAGAGCTATGACCAACTCAAAACCGAGTTTGATGTGATAGCACAGAACCACAAAAAAACGACCGATGAAAACAGTACGTTGTCTGAAGAACTGAACCGAATTCGTACCATTTCCTCCAACGCGGTAACGCTTGATAGCCGCAACAAAGAGCTATACGAAGAAAACGAAAAACTTCGCTCCGAAGTAGAGCTCCTTACCGCCGAAAACCAGCACCTCAAAAACAACAGCGACACAGACTACATGATCATTGGTGGTGGCCTGGTGGTATTGGGTATTTTTATTGCCCTGATCACACCCATGCTTAGACCAACAAAGAAACATGACAACTGGGTTTGATATTCGATCCAGACATATACCACATCTAGTATATTTTTGAGAGAAAGCCCACTAAATAGTCATTTGAATGTTTTTTTTATAACTTTTTCAACTTTGACAGACCAATGCTTAGCGCGTATAACGTTTAAGGACAAATAACAAAAAGGTTATCAGCCATGATGCATTCCATGAATAGAGACTATAGCGAAAAGCGTGATTTTATTCGGATGAAGGTGGACTCGGAGGTTCATCTCAGCACAGAGGGCTCCACGCACTCAATAACCGGAATATGCCGTGATTTGAGTGGAACAGGAATGCTCATCGAAGTCCAAGAGGAAATTGCGGAAGAAACGGTACTCTACAGTGAACTCCCTTCCTCTAATCCGGCTTTTCCGGCATTGAAAACCAAACTTCTGGTCAAACGCTGTACGCCTGCTACACAGGAAGGCCACTTTCTGCTTGGCACTGAAATTCAAGAAAAATCCTGAATCATTATAGGATTTGCCGCGCCCTGCAGGAGCTCTCACTTGATCCTGAAAGCCTCCTTGCATGGCGCATCTGCGCTGGAAGATCACCCCTTCGCCCAACACAAAGAGCCCCAAGCACTCCTTCCTTCGCACCACAGAGCGAATGAATAGGCCCGTCACCCAGAGGGTGCCTGCACCAGCCGACAGGAGAATACAAACTCCATGGTAAGTTCATTCTTTCTGATTTTTAGCGGTGCGGCCGTTTTGGCATCTATCGTTCTGTACACCCGACAACCACTGATCGTTGCTTACATTGCACTGGGGGCTATTATCGGGCCGTACGGCTTGAACCTCATATCGGATGCGCATCTTTTGTCCGAAATAGCCGAAATCGGCATCATATTTTTGCTGTTTCTGCTTGGCCTTGACATGCAGCCAAAGTCCCTGCTTCACATGATGCAAAAAGCAACTGTTGTAGCCATTTTTAGCTCACTTGCCTTTGCTGCTTGCGGCTACCTTGTCGGAATTCTGTTTGGCTATTCGGTTATCGAAAGCGTGATTATCGGTGCGGCTATGATGTTTTCAAGCACCATCATAGGCATAAAGCTGTTACCAACCACGGTGCTGCATCACCGGCATACAGGGGAGCTTTTGGTGGGACTTCTGCTACTGCAGGATCTTATTGCCATTATCGTGCTGCTCGTCCTGGGCAGTACTAATGGCGAAGGCGACGGTGGTTTTGGCAAACTCATTACGTCCTTTGCTATGCTTCCCGCCATCGTTTGCTTCGCTTTTTTGTGCGTAAAATACATTATCGTCAGATTGTTACAGCACTTTGACCGTTTTCACGAATATATCTTTCTCTTGGCTATTGGTTGGTGCCTGGGCATGGCAGAGCTTGCGAGGTATGCCGGTTTGTCGCTTGAAATAGGCGCCTTCATTGCGGGCATCAGCATCGCAACCACCCCCATAGCTCAGTACATCACCGAGCATCTGAAGCCTCTGCGCGACTTCTTCCTGATTCTGTTCTTTTTTTCCTTGGGTGCCGGTTTCAATCTTGGCCTGTTTGGCGATGTCATCATCGCTTCGACGGTACTGGCATTGCTGCTCATAGTGGTGAAGCCAATCACATTCAGGCTTCTGCTGCGATTACTCAAAGAACCTAAAGCACTGTCTTGGGAAATAGGCTTCAGACTCGGTCAGATAAGTGAGTTCTCGCTGCTAATCGCTTTTTTGGCCACTCAATCGGGCCTGATTGGCAATGAGGCCTCTCATGTTATCCAGGCAACGGCCATCATTACCTTTATCCTGAATTCGTATCTGGTTATTTTTCGCTACCCCAGCCCCATTGCGATTAGCGACAAGCTGCGACGCGATTAACTCCAGCCGTATTCAAATACCATCAGCACTCGTGCTTGATTACCACGCGCCCGTAATGCGCCGCTTTGAGCATGGACTGAATATGATCCGGCACTTGCAGTAACGAAATCTCTTTGACCGTATCTGCGGGCCAATCAATCCGCCACTCATTGGCGAGTTTCATCCAGACAGCCGCCTTCTGATTTAGCGGAATTTCAACCGAATCAATGCCCAACAACTCCACGCCGCGAATAATGAAAGGAAAAACAGAAGCGCAAAACTCTGTGCCACCGGCAAGCCCGCAAGCCGTTACCACCCCTGCCGGAGTCATCTGTTTTAGCACAGTGCCGAGTACCTCTCCCCCTACACAATCGACCGCGCCGCGCCATCTCGCACTTAACATCGGTTTTTTGCTTGTCAGAAATTCGCTTCGGTCAAGCACTTTCCCCACTCCAAACCGCTGACAGTAGGATGCTGCATCCGGTTTACCTGACATAGCAACGACCTGATAACCGAGCTTTGTAAGCAGCGCCATAGCGACCGTACCCACGCCGCCCGTCGCCCCCGTCACAAGAAGGGGGCCTTCCTCGGGACGCACGCCGCGCTGCTCCAGCTTGATTACCGAAAGCGCCGCGGTGATTCCCGCCGTACCGAACACCATGGCATCTTTTGCCGTCATCCCCTTGGGTATGGGAACACACCAGGCAGCGGGAACCCGGATATATTGGCCAAAACCACCGGCGGTATTCATTCCCAGATCATAACCCGTGACTATAACCTGATCGCCAGCGTAAATGCCGTCAGCGCTGCTTGCAATCACGGCTCCCGCCGCATCAATGCCTGGCGTATGAGGAAACTGGCGTGTCACCCCCCGGTTACCGGTAGCCGACAGGGCGTCTTTATAATTGAGAGATGAAAAAGCGACTTTGATTAAAACATCACCGGCAGGTAAATCGTTTAAATCAAGTGTTTCGATGGATTGTTTGAACGTTGCCTTGCCCGCTTTGTCCACAGTTTCTGACACGCGTAATGCTTTGAACTTCATATCATGACCTTCGTAACCTTGGCTCTCTGTGCCTATCGGGTGTTATACAGGAAAGCGTGACGACAGAGCGCCCCACAGCTTTTGCAATCCATTAAAGGCACCCTCAGACGCAGCCAAACCAAGTTTTTCTGGCAGGCTTTTCTTTTCGGTATACTTCACTTGGTAAACCTTCGCATCATTGCAAGCTGTGAGCAAGTACTCATCCGAAGTCATGAGCTCGTCCACCAAACGAACCTCCAGTGCACGTTTGCCAAACCAGACATCACCTGTTGCGACCTTGTCGATATCGACTACGGGCCGATGTTCGCTGACAAAGCCTTTGAAAAGTACATGCGTATCCTCCAGGTCATCCTTGAATTTCTGGCGCCCCTTTTCGGTGTTTTCACCAAACACGGTCAGGGTGCGTTTGAATTCCCCGGCAGTTAATACCTCCACATCAATATCGTTCTTCTTGAGCAATCTGTGAACGTTGGGGATCTGGGCTACGACTCCAATAGAACCCACTACGGCGAAAGGTGAAGCAAGAATTTTATCGGCGACACAGGCCATCATGTAGCCGCCACTGGCAGCAACCTTGTCGACGCACACGGTCAAAGACACACCGCGATCCTTGATCCGCTGCAGCTGTGCCGATGCCAACCCATAGGAATGCACCAGACCACCACCGCTTTCCAGCCTGATCACGATTTCATCTCTGGCAGGATTTACGACCTGTAACGCTGCGGAAATCGCATGGCGCATCGTTTCCACGGCAGTGGCTCGCATGTCACCCTCAAAATCGATCACATAAACATGCTTCTCGTTTTCCTCAGGCGAACTGCCCGTCTTTGCATGCTTTGCCTGCGCCTTGCTTTTGGCTTTTTCAGCCTTGCGCTCAGCCTTGTGGCGGGCCTTCAACACATGTCGATCCAGAATGTGATGCTCAAGTACCTCTTTCATATCCCGGAAGCGGTCATTTAACCGGGTGATCTCCAGGTGGCCGTGAGAGGCGTGTCTGCTTCGCCCGGAGACGGCAATAAGGCCACTTACCAACACCAGAATTGCTACCACAAGCGTGATTACCTTGGCGAGGAAGGCGCCATAGTCCATTAAAAATTCCAAACAGTTACCCTCTCTTTGTACAAAAACCAGGGGGGAAAGAATACGTCAACGGCAGAGCCACTCGCAACTCTATCATTCGGTGCCGCCAGACCCGCGATGCCACGTCATTAACGCTGGCGCTGCGCACGGGGGCACAGCCCAGTTCAAGCGATCACACCTGCACAGGGCAAATGGAATCGACTTTCAAACAAGCGTTCGCTTTGTTGTTGACAAAACTGAGTATTCAACCTAATCTCGACTGGCTTACCGAAATCGGCGACCAAATCACTTCTGCATTGCCGATGCCACCAACATGCGTATATCTCACGAGCCAGGCGTGCTCTTGACGACGCTCATTAACCCACGAACTTTATAGGATCATCTCATGTCTGTTGCAGTTATCTTCGAAACACTGAAATCGAACTTCAATGCAGATGCCGCCTCTGGACTGGATCTTGTATTCCAGTTCAATGTCGAAGACGGTGACGCTTATCATCTCATCGTAAAGGATGGCACCTGTGCCCTTGAACTCGGCAATCATGAGGAGCCCTCGGTCGTTCTGATCATGAACACAGAAACACTCAAGGGAATTGTGGATGGAGAAACAGATGGAATGCAGGCCTTTATGTCGGGTCAACTGCGGGCAGAAGGCGACATGATGCTGGCTACACGCCTTGGCACCCTGTTCAACATTGGCTAGACACCCGGTACAGTCAGACAACACCGGATTGTAATGCCTCCAACGCTGGAGAGGTGAAACCCGCACTCTCCAGCCTTCCCCAAGGTATTAACGCCACGCCCCAACCGCTTGTTCTGCTGGTTTATTGACAGGCCTGCCTAATAAAGAGGTTTCTCCAAGGTGCACTTCGAAAATAGCGCCATCGGTCATTGGCATGTAAGTTCCTGACCCATGGTTGACCATGCGTGTCGGCAGGAAATCGTAGGATTGAGCCGCCCTCCAGGCGTCCATGGTCTGGGCACCCGAGGCAACATTAAATACGGTGCGTACCTTGGTCCTTTCATCCTCCAGCGATAAATATCGACCACTGATTCTGTCCAGACGATAGCCCGTACTGATACCCACAATACTCATCCATGCCGGCCAGGCAATCACACGAGCATCCAGCTGCCAGAGATCCCCCTTGATAACGAAACGCTGAATATCTCTGCCCTGCACAGCCACATCAACCTGAAATTCCTGCTCACCCAGGCGATTCGTGCTGATGGTGGCAATGGTGTTACCCTTGCTCCAAACGGAATAGCCCGCAAGATCGTACGCAAGCAGCATGACACCGAGGGCAGACAACACGACCAGCATGCAAAGCGATGCTTTACACCAGATAAGAAACCAGCGGTTTCGAAAAAACGGCCGCACACCGACAAACACCAGGATCAGTGCCAATACCGTCAACGCCACCGCACAAACAACATAGAACATAACGAAATTACCACTCCCACACTAGTGTGCGGACATACGCCTTGTTACAGGAGCTTGTATCCGATCGACTTCAAACTATCTTCTGCCAGCACCAGTAATTCGACACTGGGGGCAGAACCCTTCATGGTGTCAATGTAATACTCGAGTGACGTCAGTGCATCAGCCAGTGTTTCAAGAACATTTGGATCTGGCCTGCCGGGCTTGTCAATCAGCTCTTTGCGCATGCATCTGGCCGTCGTGTCAATCACTTTGGCCAAACTGGTTTCACCCAGCATCCACATGCCGCCCCGAACCGAGTCAAACGCAGGTTCCAGGGTCGCCAGGTGCAACTTGTCCCAGCCCGACTCCAGATAGGCCGTAATAGCGCGTTTGGCCAATGCGATTGCCGACTGGGCCTCTCCTACCAGAACAATCTGCGCCTCTTCAAGGTAATGCGAGCCCTCCTGCTGTTTTTCTGTGGACTCGATACCGGCACTGACAATGCCCTTCGACTCTATCGACCTTGCTGCCTGTTCAATACTCAGCACCGTGTTGGCAACACCAATCAGCTCCACTTCGGACGCCATTCTGCCACTCGTTGCCCAGCCTTCAAGAATTCTGCTCTGTTCTCGCGCTCTGTCCGACAACGCGGTAAGCGACAACATCGAAAGCGTGCTGGCCAACCGCGCCATGCCGCCGGCAATCACAGCGTAATCGGCAATATCCGGATCAATGCCACGCTCAATAATATCAAGCTTATCCTTGATGTAATTGAGCTCTTCCTGCAAAGCACCGGAAAGGCTGCGCAACACATCTGTACCTGGACCAAACAAGCGCTGGCGATTCTTTATCAGTGCCTGCTCATTGAAATCGGTCGGACTCAGTCCATACCCTCGTAAAATATCAACCACCGCTTCGGTCGCAGATGCACTGAGGTAGAGAATGTAAATCAACTCACGGCGGATAGAATCGGGAATGCTCTTGGAGGTAACCACCTTGCCAACGTAAACCAACTCGCGCGTATATTTCTCGACTTTCATGAACAGGCGTTTGCGGTTGCTGTTGAGCTCCATTTGCTCATCCCGCATGACTTGCACCACCATGACAACAAGACACCACAACCCGGCCAGTTGCCCGCCGCAGCATAAACGCGCAAACCCCTTGGCCGCATGCTGCAACAGTTTCAGGTTAACGATCACATTCCGGTCTTTGATCATACCCACGAGCGCCACCTGATACATGTGCCGCAGTCTTCGCGCCGCACTCTCAAAATCCACCGACTCGTGCAAGGGCTTCAGATTCAGCAGCTTGCAACAATCTACCTGGCGTGACATATCTATATCGACAAAATGCGAGTCAACCAGGGGCTTGGCGTGCTGCGCAATGCGCAGTTCATTAATGATCGGTAACAATAGCTCAGGATGGTCGCAGCGGTACTGTCGGTAGTACTCCACGTAACGCCTAAGGATAAAGAGCGCATTATTCAGCGAGGTCAACAAGCTGTTCTTGTCATCGCTGGCGCCAATGGGTACTTCATTGGCAAGCGAGATAGCCTCCTGACAGAGCACTACGGCACCTCGCACCTCCACCAGAACAAATATTCCACGCAACTGATTCAGGTAATCGATGCAATTTTGCAGTTCCTCGCTGCTTTCCCGGTTTTCCTGGAAATTTGCAAGATTCTGCTCTGCCTGTTTGATGGTGACTTCGATTTCAGTCTGAACCATTTCAAAGGCTTGTGTTTTTGCAGCTATGGCAGTGACAGACATACCCTGGAAATACCCTTAGCGAAAACCATTTCTGATCGGGCTAACACGCGACCTGCGCAAATTTTTCTTTTAGCCGTACTAACTTATAACACATTTTTAACAACGGGCAAGAAAGCGCGGGCAATGTTGCCCGGTTTTCGGGGGCTAAGTCACCACCGGGCTCGTCCGCCAGAACCACCTATCTCTACCATTAACCTATTGATAGAAAATTCGATTTGACTGCAATTATTAACTAGAATTCATCTTCAGTTCCTAAAACCTGAAAGAGCACCCCACGCAATGACCAATACATTGTCCCAAGCTTTTTACACCAACTTTCTCGGTCACTCGCCCAGTTGGTACAAACAGACCATCGTCGCCTTTTTAGTGATAAATCCTCTTATTTTTGCAATTTCGCCTTTCGCCGCTGGCTGGGTGTTGATTCTGGAGTTCATATTTACCCTCGCCATGGCGCTCAAATGCTATCCGCTGCAACCCGGGGGACTGCTTGCACTGGAAGCCGTGATTATTGGAATGGCAAGCCCTGATACCGTCTATCACGAGGTACGCAACAACCTCGAGGTCATTCTGCTGCTTATATTTATGGTGGCCGGCATTTATTTCATGAAATCGCTGCTGCTCTTTACCTTTACCAAGATCTTGCTGGGAATTCGGTCGAAACGCTTGTTGGCACTGTTTTTTTCCTTCATCTCGGCGCTGCTGTCAGCCTTTCTGGATGCACTCACGGTAACCGCTGTCATTATCAGCGTCGCCGTGGGCTTCTACGCGGTTTATCACAAAGTTGCCTCAGGCAAGCACCATCACCACGATCACGATCACGGCGATGACGAAAACGTGGGTCACGACCATCGATCAGATCTCGACAAATTTCGCGCTTTTTTACGCAGCCTGCTAATGCACGGTGCCGTAGGAACGGCGCTGGGCGGGGTTTGCACACAGGTTGGCGAGCCGCAAAACCTGATCATTGCCAGCCGCGCGGGTTGGGACTTCATCGAATTTTTCCTGGTAATGGCACCCATTACCATGCCTGTGCTGGTCGCGGGCCTGATAACCTGTGTCGCACTCGAAACATTTAAAAAGTTTGATTACGGTACAGATCTGCCTCCTCGGGTCAGGCACATTCTTGAAGAATTTAATGATGCAGAACAAAAGAAAATAACGCTACAACAGAAAGCCGCTTTGATTTCACAGGGTGTCGTTGCGCTGCTGCTCATTATCTGTCTGGCCCTGCATGCGGCGGAAGTGGGGCTGATCGGGCTGATGGTCATTGTATTAGCGACTTCTCTCACCGGCATCACAGAGGAACATCAAATTGGCAAGGCATTTGAAGAGGCGCTGCCCTTCACTGCGCTTCTGGTGGTGTTCTTTACGATTGTCGGGGTCATACATGAACTGCACTTGTTCACCGGCATCATCAACTACGTTTTGCATCTGGCGCCCGAGGTTCAACCCGGTATGTTTTTTATCGCCAACGGTGTTCTTTCTGCCATCAGTGACAACGTTTTTGTCGCCACTGTTTACATAGATGAAGTCAGAAATGTCTATCAGGCAGGCGAGATCTCAAAAGAACATTTCGAGAAGCTGGCCATTGCCATCAATACGGGAACCAATCTGCCAAGCGTCGCCACCCCCAATGGTCAGGCCGCATTTCTGTTTCTGCTCACGTCGGCAATTGCACCGCTGATCCGGTTGTCTTACGGCAAAATGGTGTGGATGGCCGTGCCCTACACCATCGTTATGGGCGGTGTCGGATTTATTTGTGTTGAGCTTTACCTGTAGCGAATAACGCCTCCCCTGCGGGAGGCGCACACAACATGGCCGGGTTTGATTAACTCGCCTCGACCGGCCAGAGCACTTTTCCGGCAGACTTCTCGATCGCCTTCAATCGCTCCCGGTGCGCTGCCACCTCCTCAGTGTCGGCGCGTATCACCGGCAGAACCAGATTGGCCGTATTCACCGGTTTCACCTCGGCCACGGAGGGCCCGCCTTCGTCGGTTTCGCCGTCAAGCAAAAGCGCCGTTTGGCCGCCTGTCATTGCCAGATAGACATCGGCCAGAATCTGGGCATCCAGCAAGGCACCGTGGAAATCGCGTCCGCTATTATCGACCCCATACCTTTTGCACAGAGCATCCAGGCTGTTTCTCTGCCCTGGATGTTTGGCCCGTGCGAGCGCCAAGGTATCGAGAACGGAACAATAATCGGCAACGGAGCCTTGGGGTGGCTTGAGCAAGGAAAGCTCATGGTCGATAAAGCCGACATCGAATGCGGCATTGTGGATCACAAGTTCAGCACCGCGAACAAAGGCCAAAAATGGCTCTACCACATCCTTGAACAGGGGCTTGTCAGACAAGAACTCGTCCGAAAGGCCGTGAACAGCCAATGCACCTTCCTCCACTGGCCGCTGTGGATTGATATAACAGTGATAATGCTTGCCCGTGAGCCGGCGATCCACCAGCTCGACGCAGCCGATTTCAATAATACGGTTGCCATCCGAGATATTCACGCCGGTGGTTTCTGTATCCAGTACAACTTGCCTCATTCATCACCTGTCATGCAAAACGTTCAACACTGATTAATTGCCGCCCTTTATGCCCGCTTCGCGGCTTCCACACCCTGATTGGCCAGCTGATCCGCACGCTCGTTACCGGGATCGCCGGCATGGCCTTTTACCCAGTGCCAGCGAATCTCGTGACGCTGGTTGAGCTCATCCAATGCCTGCCAGAGATCGGCATTTTTTACCGGTTGCTTGCTGGCGGTTTTCCAGCCATTTCTTTTCCACCCGGCAATCCATTCGGTGATTCCTTTTCGAACATATTGAGAGTCGGTATACAGATCAACAGCGCAAGCCCGACTCAGGGCCTCAAGCCCGCGAATCGCGGCAGTAAGTTCCATACGGTTGTTGGTTGTCGTCCTATCCCCTCCAAAAAGGGTTTTTTCGTGTCCGCCGTAACGCAGCAGTACACCCCACCCTCCGATTCCTGGATTACCCTTGCAGGCACCGTCGGTATAGAGCGTTACCCTCGAATTCTTCTCGCTCATGCATCCCCGTATTAAATGTCTGTTTTGAAACTATTGGCCGCTGACAGCCCAACAATTTTGGCCGTGGTCCAACGTCGGCGCACAGAAATCATGCAGCCAACCTGTTTTTGCGCCAAGATAGCGTAAAACGCTCCCACGGGCAGCTTCAGCGCTGTTCGGCCAACAGGCAGTGGTGCGGAAGACGAGACGCCATTTGAATCATAAGGTAGTGCCATCAGGTGATAACTGCTGCGCTCGATCTTGAAATCCAGCAATCCCAGCCAGTCCTCTACGCGTCGGCCAGATATAAAGCGCCCGTTCCACGGCGCCTGTCCACTGGACATCAGCATCTTCCTCAGCCCCCAGAGACTTAAGGGGTTGAAGCCGACAATCAGCAACCGGCCACTCCCTTTTATAATACGAGAGACGTCACGCAACGTATGGTGCGCCGAAGGGGCAAAGTCCAGGGTATGATGCAGTACCACCAAATCAGCCACATCGTGAGTCAAAGCCACTTCATCGGGCAAAGTTACCAGTACATTGTCGGGCATATCCGGGCGCCACGCGGAGGTTACCGTGACCTTATGCCCCAAATGGCTGGCCGTCGCCACAGGAAACCGGTGACTGACACAAAAAGCAAACTGTTGGTAGCCAAACAGATTGGCCACCATGGCATCAATGACACCACGCTCGCAGGCCAACAACCGGCGCCCCAACGGCGTTTGGAGCCAGTGTTCAAAGCACTCCAGCATTTGTCGGCTTTCATGGTAGCCGTGGTTATCCAGAAGTTTCACTGCTGTGGTACCCTTCTTGTTGACGGATGACATCAAGCCAAACCAAGTGCCCCTCCCCGTATGGTATGTCACTTGATTCACGCAAACCAGCGGAAACCCAGCTTATGACCGAGTCAACCTATCACGTACACGCCATTTCCACATTCGCAGATAATTATGTGTGGGCAGTGGAACAAGCGAACAAGGGCCGCGTCATGCTTGTGGATCCAGGCGATGCAGGGCCTGTAGCTGCATGGATCGACAGGCAGCAACTGATTCTCAGGGCGATTCTGGTCACCCATAAACACGGGGATCACGTTGGCGGCATTCCCGAACTGCTTGCAACCACGCCAAGCGCTGGCGTTTACGCCGGTGCCCGCAGCTGTCCATCACTGACAACCCAGACTGTCAAGGATAACGACTGCATCAAGGTGCTGGATCTGAGCATCGACGTACTGCCGCTGGCCGGCCACACGCTCGATCACATAGGGTATCTGATCAACCCTCAAAAAAATGCGCCAGGCGCACTTGCCCAACCCTGGCTGTTTTGTGGTGACACCTTGTTTTCGGGTGGCTGCGGACGCCTGTTCGAAGGTTCGCCAGCCCAGCTCAAAGCGGCCTTGGCGCTGATTGCGAAATTACCGGCCAACACGCTGATCTACCCGGCCCACGAGTATACGCTGGCAAACCTGCGTTTTGCCCAAGCGGTAAATCCAGGCAATCAGGCGTTGATGGATTTCAGTGCCAGGGCCAAACAAAGACTGGCGCAAGAAGGGCGCACACTGCCAACGACCCTGGCCGATGAATTGGCCATCAATCCTTTTTTGCGCTGCAGCGATCCCGAAATAGTGGCAAGCGCATCGGGCTTTTGCATCACCAACGAACTCCCTGTTCCGACCGATGAGCTGGCGGTTTTTACGGCGTTGCGGCTGTGGAAAAACGGTTTCAAATAGATCAGGCAGCCATTACAAATTGGTTAGCTCGCTTGCTAGACCCAATCGGGTTTCCTATGATGCCCTGCGCTGCTTATAAAGCGCCTCAGCAGCGCGCAGTTCATGTACCATAGGCGTTAGGTCGCTTACTCAGGGTGTATTCTGTTTTGATTAAATTGCGTCTGATAGTCGTCACCCTGCTACTGATCCTCGGCGCCTGCAGCCCATTGAAACGGGCATCCACCGGTGATGGTCAGACACCCGTTTCTCCTGTGCCTGGCGCCTCAACCAATCTGCCGCCAGCCAGCGAAAACCAGACACCCACGCCTGTGCAACAAGACGAATCGCACAATCAGCCAGTATCTGCACGTTCATCCCTGATTCAGGCATTGTCATTCGAAAGCTTCGCCAAACTCTTTACACTGATACGCCAGGGCGATGCGGCATCCCAGGAAACAGCCAGCGCCACACCCGCCGCAGCCACCAAACCCCGGGGATTCGATCAGGAGCCCTGCTACGACATTGACTGCCAGCAGCCCTCAGAGTACCTGTTTTCGGCGCCTTCAGAATCTCAGCGCACCTTCGTTCCCGACATCTGGTTTCGGATCCGCAAAGGCCTTGCACTTGACTACCACATCAAGGACCCGCGTTTTCATCAAGAGCTTGAGTGGTACAGTCAGCACCCGCGATTTCTCGAACGTACCATGAAAAAGGCCGAGCGCTATATTCATCATGTCGTCGAACAAACCGAAGCCAAGGGCCTGCCGCTCGAATTGGCCTTGCTGCCGGTTGTGGAAAGCGGCTTTGATCCCTTTGCCTATTCGCACGGACGGGCCTCGGGGCTGTGGCAGTTTATTCCCTCTACCGGTGATATGTATGGACTGCGCCAGGATTGGTGGTACGACGGCCGGCGTGATGTTGTCGCCTCCACCGAGGCGGCCCTGACCTACCTGCAAGTACTGGCAAATCAGTTTGATGGTGACTGGGTGCTGGCTCTGGCTGCCTACAATTCAGGTGAAGGTACCGTTGCCAAGGCCATTCGGGCCAACAAGAAACAGGGCAAACCTACCGACTTCTGGCACCTGAGTCTGCCAAAGGAAACCGAGGCTTATGTGCCCAAATTGCTCGCTATCGCCAAAATCATTTCAGCGCCCGAAGATTACGATCTCGAGCTCTACCCCATTCCGAACGAGCCTTATTTCCAGGTAATGAAACTGAAATCGCAGATTGATCTGGCCCATGCCGCCGATCTGGCCGAAACTGATGTTGAGGAAATCTACCTTCTTAATCCTGGATTTAATCGTTGGGCAACAGCGCCCACCGGGCCACACCGCCTGGCGGTGCCGGTAGAAAGCGCCGATCGCTTTGCCAGTGCCATCAAAAAACTGACACCGATGCAGCAACTGAACTGGCGCCGCCACAAGATCGAAGCGGGTGACTCACTTATAGGTATCGCCAAACAGTATCGGACTACTCCCGATGTGATCCGCCAGATCAACAAACTGACAGGCCATGAAATTCAGACCGGCCAGACCTTGCTGATTCCTGTCGCCGCCCAAAGCAAGGATTTCTATTCCTTCAGTCAAGGCAACCGCCGTGCGGCCAAGCAGGCGATCAAACCCGTCAGTAACGCCACGCGCATCGATTACAAAGTCAAGTCGGGCGACACCTTCTGGGATCTGTCACGCACCTATCAAGTCAGCGTTCGCAGTCTGGCCAAATGGAACAATATGGCTCCGGGTGATCCCTTGAAGCCTGGCAGTGAGATCGTGATCTGGTCACCTGTCACGCCATCGCCAGTCACCGCCGGCATTGGCGACATCACCAAACGCGAAGGCAAGATACGCAAGGTGGTCTATACCGTGCGCAGCGGCGATTCCATCGAAGGTATTGCCAACAAATTCAAAATCAATACGAAAAGCTTGATTGGCTGGAATTCACTTAACCGCAAGAAGCATTTGCAACCCGGGCAAAAACTGACCCTGTATGTGAATGTCACTGACACCTAGACACAGACTTAACTTTGCCGCTGCATCAGGTCTTGGCGGTTTTGGCACCCAAGACGCCCAAACACATATTGCTCTGCATGGCGAAATGGCGAAAACCATTGAAATGGGCCTCGGTCAAGGTCCTTCGACTTAACCCCATGTCGGCGTAAATAATGCCTACCTGCTTAACCCCCGATTTCAGAGGTGCAAGAAAGAACTGCCGCATACCGGTGACCTGGAGGTACTCGGTCGATACTTTTTGATTAAAGGACTCGAAATTTGTGTTGCCGATCCACACCGGTGTGCCGGCAATAAAGAGATGTTGCAGCAAACTGTTGCCACTTTTCTCAAATTTGAGTTTAAAGCTCTGAATCCACTTTTCGGTTCCGGTGCCCCGAACCACTTTTGCCGCAACAAACTCCCTTGGCACATCAAAGAGCGCAATGGCCACTCGTTCCAGCCCCACGCCCTCGTGCAGCCCCTGAACAACAAGACGAAACAGATCGATCGTATTTATGCCACTGAGCATCATGGCATTGATCTTCTGCAGCACGTTCAATTGCTCGGCAGAATCGGGCATGAGCAAGTTCGTGGTATCAATCTCGGCAGGCATCTCCACCCGGCTTTCGGGTATCAATACCTTCAGATCACTACTCCCGTACTGGGAAGCCATGTCCTTGGCTTCCACCGCGCTTTTACCGATCTGCTCGTGCACATCTTTTTCAGGATACCCGGTATACAAGCTCACTTTACGCAAGAGATCCCGGTATTGAACGCTATCAATACCCAGTTTCAACACCCGGCAAATCTCGTCTCCCAGAATTACTGCCTCGCTTTTACGCGAAATATCTCCCACGGGCTGCAGCGCATGGATCAGGGTATCCCCCAGGTGCCATTTGGTGGCAAGTGCCAGCGACAAGCGGGTAAAACTCACGCCCAGGTGGCGCTCGGCCAGACGATCCCGCTGTTTGAGCGGCATGTCAAAGGTCAGTTCCTGCTCCAGACGTTTGACTGAGGGCTCCCCGGTGCAAAGAACCAGCAACTCGGCAATACGGAACAGCAATCCCGAAACAAAGACCTCTTCTTTCATGGGGCCGTTCATTTTGACGCAGATGTTCCGACCCTGAATCGCGCAATGAATCGAATCCGCGAGCGCCTCCAGCAGCCAGCGCGAAGGATGCTCCTTGAGAAAGCTTTCCAGCATCTTGATGGAAACACACAAGGATTTGATCACATCAAAACCTATGATCAAAATAGCTCTGCTAACAGTGGTGACGCTCTGGGATGATGGATTGTAATACACCGTATTGGCCATTTTGATGAGCTGCGTAGTGAGCGTGGCGTCACGCAGGATTACATCGGCCAACTGAGCTGCCGAACTCTCGTCGGAGTGTGTCAGCTTGTTAAGTTCCCGCACAGTTTGACTCAGCACCACGGCGTTTTCCCGCTCAATACGCGCCAGCCAGTCATTCAAGCCTTTGATTTCCACCCGATGCACCCTTTTGCTCAAATTAACTTCAATATAGCCTATGATCCTGATATGGTATTTAAAACTTGCGACCCAATGGTACTAAAAGGTTACCTGCATAAACCTTTAGGAAACAAAATAAAACATCCGCTCACGACAGTCTAATGGCGCCACTCATCTCAGGATTATTCCCGCTTCGACTATGCTGCCTTGCTGTTCTTCTCGCGGTGTTTGCGTTTCCTGGCGCTTACCCGCTGTCGGCGCAAACCCGGAGTGAGGCAGAGGTGTTGGAAGTCTCGCCACCCACATCGGGCCACGGCTTCTCGCGTTTTGGCACCCTGAAATACCCACCTTCATTCACTCACCTGCAACACATCAACCCCGAGGCACCACAAGGTGGCCTGTTACGGCTGATGGCCTTTGGCACCTTTGATACCCTCAACCCCTACACCCTAAAGGGCATCAGCCCCTACAACTCACCTGGCCTGTACATTTTCGGCATTGGGGAGCTGACCGATACCTTGCTGGCAGGCTCAGGCACCCATCACAACCCGGGTGACGAAAAACAGTCGATGTACGGTTTGATAGCCGAAAAAGTACGCTATCCCGCTGATCTGAGCTGGGCGGAATTTGATCTCCGACCGGAAGCACGATTTCAGGATGGTCATCTGATCGATGCCCAAGATGTGATTTTTTCCTGGAAGACCCTGCTGCAACACGGACACCCCCGTTTTCGGGATCAACTGGCAGGTGTGGCGTCTGTGGTGGCACTGAACCCGCAATGCATCAGGGTGACCTTTACTCATGCAGGGGCACGCAGCGACCTGTTGCGCTTTGGGGAAATGCCAGTGTTGCCACAACATTACTGGGAATCACGAGACTTCGCCCGAACCACACTGGAACCCCCTTTGATCAGCGGCCCCTATAAAATCACGCAGATGTCGGCGGGCAAAAGCCTGACGCTGGAGCGCGATCCGGACTACTGGGCGAACGCGCATCCACTCGTTCGTGGACGCTACAATTTCGGCACCATTCGTATTGATTACTACCGCGATCAAACCATTGCCTTCGAAGCCTTCAAGAAAGGCGAATTTGATATTTACGTTGACTATACGGCCAAAAACTGGGCCACCGCCTACGATTTTGCAGCAGTATCGCGAGGCGAAATTATTCGCGAGGAAATTCCGCATCAGCTGCCGGCCGGAACCCAGGGCTTCTTCTTCAATACCCGCAAGGTTCCCTTCGATGATGCACGAGTGCGACAAGCACTGGCCATGATGTTTGATTTCGAGTGGGCCAATGCACAACTGTTTCACCGCGCCTATCAACGCAACACCAGCTACTTCCCCAATTCCGAATTCTCGGCAACCGGGCTTCCTTCGGCGGCCGAGCTGGAACTACTGCACCCCTTCAAAGACCAACTGCCGCCCGAACTCTTCTCGACACCGCCTGTCATAAAGCAAACCCAGGGAGATGGCAGCATGCGTCACGAAATGCGAGAAGCACTGGCGCTGCTCAAAGCCGCGGGATGGGTGCTTGAAAGCACCAAACTGGTCAACACCCAAACCAGAGAACCGCTTCGTTTTGAAATTCTGCTGCAACAAAAAGGCCTCGAACGCGTTTTACAGCCTTTTATTCAAAACCTCGCCAAAATAGGTGTTCATGCCGACATTCGCCTGATTGACACGGCACAATACAAGAATCGCCTGGACAACTTCGATTTTGATATGACCACCTTTGTTCTGTCCCAAGGACTGTCTCCAGGCCATGAGCTCTACGATTATTTCCACTCGGCCTCTGCCAAAACACCGGGCAGCCAGAATTATGCCGGCATACGCCATCCAGCCGTTGACGCACTCATTGAGAAAGCCGTGCAAGCCGAAAATGAATCGCAGCAGATAACGGCGCTGAAAGCACTCGATCGCGTGCTACTATGGAATCACTATATAGTGCCCAACTGGCATTTGAATTATTATCGGATCGCCTGGTGGAATCGCTTTGGTCGGCCCGCCCAGCAACCGCCTTACACACTGGGAATAGAAAACTGGTGGACTGCATCGACAGCGCCATCAACACATCAGAACAGCACCGCCAACGCGCAAAACTAATGCTTCTAAAACAATAAACTACGGATATTAATCACATCATGTCGAAATTCTCCTGCATGCCGCCACGCGCCTTACGAAAGACCGATCGTCAACCTGCGGTGCAGGCGCAGAAAACCTGTTGGTGGGCATCGTTGATACTCTTTGGCCTGTCACTGGGCGTGCACGCGGCACCGGAACATGCCATCGCCATGCACGGTAGCCCCAAGTATGCGCCTGACTTCACCCACTTCGAATACACCAATCCGCAAGCCCCAAAAGGCGGCGTTTTGCGCATGGCAGTGGTGGCCAACAACTTCGACAGTTTCCATCCCTTTGTGCTTAAGGGGGTCGCGGCCGCGGGCGTCAGTCATTATCTGTACGACACCCTCACCTACCAGTCAGAAGATGAAGCTTTCACCGAATACGGATTGATCGCAGAAAAAATCGACGTGCCCGCCGATCGCAGTTGGGTCGCCTTTCATATCAATCCGCTGGCACGCTTTCAGGATGGCAAACCCATTACCGCTCATGACGTCGCCTTTACCTTTAACAAACTGATGACCGAAGGCGCGCCATTCTACAAGGCCTATTATGCCGATGTTGCCGACGTCAGGATTGAAAGCGATCATGTCATCCGCTTCACCTTCAAGACCCATGAAAACCGGGAACTGCCGCTTATTCTTGGCCAGTTGCCCGTGCTCCCGGCGCATTACTGGAAAGACCGGGATTTTTCCAAAGCCACGCTCGAGGTTCCCGTGGGCAGTGGCGGC
>JBFHRO010000027.1:0-21350 GCA_041591635.1 Oleiphilaceae bacterium
GCCGGCGGTCGATTCCCCCCAGCACCAGCGGCACGCGAGTGGCGGCCGCTTGCTCGCTGATGGCGCGTTCCCACCCCGGCCGAACCGGCGCCAGCGCCGGGACCGCCGCTTCAGGCCACACGACCAACGCCGGGGCGGTGCAGGAAGTCTCCGAACACATCAGCCATCAGATGAAAGACTCGGAAACTATCCGCGACCAGTTGCAGCGCCTGATGAATGATGCCAAAAATGCCATTTCGACCGCCGAAGAAGGGATCTCCCTTGGCAAGTCGCTGCAGGATCAGCTGAACAATCTACGCCGCTAACTTTTCCCACCCGTGGCAGGGAGCCCTGTTGGCTCAACCTGCCACCGCCCGCCCTAACCACGCAAGGGCAACTGCGAACATTCCCGAACCGGTCGGAAACTGCCCCTGAACGTCAGATAGTGCTCAACCACCTGGGCCGCTACCTCCAGCTGCGGGTAATGCCCAACACCTTCCAGGCGTACCAGATCCTGCTCCGGCACCAGAACCCGGAACCGGTCTGCCATGGGCTGGCCCGAAACCGGATCGGCCGTACCATTGATGAAGCGCAAAGGAATACGGCTGCTCTGCAATGCGCCAACCCAGCGATGCCGATGGCAGCGCCGCTCCTCCATATAGTGCATCAGACGGTGCACTACGCCCCGGCCATTGTTGTAATCGATCAAGGCCCAGAGCTGTGCCAGCAGGGCATCGTCGGGCGCATGCCTGGCGCTGAACAGCAGGCGCATGTTGGTATCGAAGGTACGCCGACCAATAAATCGGCTGACCAGCCCGCCGAAGGGCCCGGCCAGGAGTGTTTGCATCAGTAATGGCCGATGTGCTTCGGGAAACAAGGCACCGTTAAGAAAACAGACACTGTCGATGGCGAAGGGCAGCTTGTGCTCCAGCTGGCGGGCCAGAAGCTCTTGCGCAACACTGTCGCCGTAGTCATGACACAGCAGATGACAGCGGCGCAACTTCAGCTCTCCCATCAAGGCTGTCACAAGATCCGCCTGGTCAAGAATACTGTAAGGATAACCACGCGGTTTGTCGGAAAAGCCAAACCCCAGCATATCGAGTGTCACCAGTTGATAGCGACTGGCCAATGCCGGCCAAACCTGGTGCCAGTCCCAACTGGCGGTCGGAAACCCGTGCAACAACAAAAGCGGCACACCCTTGCCTTCCAGGCGGCAAAATACGGCATGGCCACGATAACGCAACCACTTGGCGCCCTGCTGCCACAACTCCAATGTCATTCGATCCATAGATTCCCCGCAGACCTGCAACTATCCTGATGCCTGTCGCTTGTTATGATTCTTTACACAGGGCTTCGCCCCGCCTGACGGCGGCGCGCTCAAAAAAATAAAACACACAATTTCACATTTCCACCCGCCCGCCGCTTTTTGCCAGCCTGCCCTAACCTGCTGTTTTTAAACAAGAGGTTAAGGCGCCTCAAACCAGTCATTCAGTTGTGCATTTTTTGATCAACGTTGGCAGACATTATGCATGGAATCCAGGTAGAGACAGAAATCCGTCTGATAAATAAAAGTAGCAGAGGCCAAGGTCGAGACTCAAACTTTCTTGTACCTGGCCGATAACCTTCACAGGGAACGTGGAAAAATGCCCATAACCGCCGCACCGACGCCTATGTCCAGCGCGAGATCCGGTG
Source organism: Oleiphilaceae bacterium (assembly GCA_041591635.1). Classification (GTDB taxonomy): domain Bacteria; phylum Pseudomonadota; class Gammaproteobacteria; order Pseudomonadales; family Oleiphilaceae; genus JACKOD01. The sequence goes on from JBFHRO010000027.1 coordinate 1,672, forward strand.
TGGTATTTGGAGGTAAACGTTATGCACTATCAATGCGATGCCTACAGACTGATGCTCGAACATCTTTATTCTGAAAAGCTTAAACAGGCAGACCATGCCAAGCAATCGGCAATGAATCTCATGTATCTGGTCTTCAAGGCCGAAGCCGATGCGATCAATGCGGAGCTTCAAGCCTGCCATCTTCACCTCTAGTAACCCCTCGTCGCCTGCAGGGCAATCAGGCCCTGCCTCAAGGGTCTGCAGACTACGTCCAACGTAGCTCTGCAGGCCGAAAATCGACTAAAGGCCGTCGGTGGCCGGCTTTGTTTGTGTTGGGCAACCCGCGCAAAGTCTGTTAAATTCCCTCGAATTCAACCAATAATGGTTGCTCCGATTTTGATCTCTTAATTCTGGAACCCCCCGCCCATGATTGCAGCGCTGGAAAAAAGCTACCACGACATACTCACCAGCATTGGCGAAAATCCCGCCCGTGAAGGCTTGTCAGACACACCATTACGAGCCGCCAAGGCACTCGAGTTCCTGACCCAGGGCTATCGTCAGGATCTGGATACCGTCATTAACGGTGCCATTTTCGAATCCGACAATGATGAAATGGTCATAGTGCGGGACATCGAACTCTATTCACTGTGCGAGCATCATTTGCTGCCATTCATAGGTAAATGTCACATCGCCTATCTGCCCAACGGCAAGGTGCTGGGATTGTCGAAATTTGCCCGCATCATCGACATGTTTGCACGGCGCCTGCAAATCCAGGAGAACCTCACGCTTCAGATTGCCCAGGCGATTCAGGAGGTCACAGGCGCACGCGGCGTGGGCGTGGTGGTAGAAGCCAAGCACATGTGCATGATGATGCGCGGCGTTGAAAAGCAGAACTCCGTCATGACCTCGTCCGTCATGCTCGGTGCCATGCGCAACTCTGCCGCCACCCGCAGCGAATTTCTGACCCTGATTGGCAAACGCTAGCCAAGTAACCGGAGGTACCGCATGCAACCGATGGACTCACCCAAGGATCCCGGTGTCAAGATTCATCCGCAGGCAGTCATTCGCATCAAGGGCCTGCGTTTGCGTACCTATATCGGTATCAAGGACGAAGAAATCCGTAACCGTCAGGATGTCGTTATCCATGCAGAGATTCGCTACGATGCCTGCGGTGTGGCCGACAGCAACCAAATCGAGCAGGCGCTGAACTATCGCACCATTACCAAAGCCATCATCAAGCACGTCGAGAATGAACGTTTTGCCCTTCTGGAGCGCCTGACCCAGGATGTGCTGACGCTTATCATGAGCTTTGAGGCCGTTCAGGAAGCCCGCGTTGAAATCGACAAGCCCCATGCCTTGCGGTATACAGATTCGGTATCCATCACCCTTTGCGGCACCCGTCAACACCAGGAATGACTCTATGCATTATTCCGATGCTTTTCTCGCTGACACCCTGCGCCAGGCAAAAACCATCGCCTTGGTCGGCGCCAGCGACAAACCCGAGCGTCCAAGCCACTATGTTATGGCCTTTTTGCAAACCCGCGGCTATCGCGTATTGCCGGTCAACCCCCGGCTGGCGGGACAGCAGATCCTGGGCGAACCTGTCTACGCCAGACTCGAAGACATTCCCGTTGCCTTTGACATGCTTGAACTCTTTATCGGCAGTGACAAGGTCATGCCCTTTGTCGAAAGTGCGATTCACCTCAAAGCAACAACCATCTGGATGCAGGTAGGGGTGGTCAACGAAGAAGCCGCCAGGATCGCAACCGCCGCCGGATTGCGTGTGATCATGGATCGCTGCCCGAAAGAAGAAATCCCGCGACTGGGGCTGTAAGCGATACGCGGATCAAAACGGCCATTCTCGACAAACTACCGAGGCAGCCCAATCCGCTGCTACACTGACAAGACCCTCTGGCGCCTGCGTCAGAGAAGCAGGTGTTGTCATTCACAGTGCGTTTTGCATCGTGAGCCCCGATTGATGGCACCTTCGGCCACGCGCTAACCCTTGCGAAGATTGCTGTCGAATGAAGGTCAGAGAAAACTCGCTGTTGCTGGTGACCCTGGTACTGGTCGCCATTCTCTCGCTGGTAGCCCTGTTTGCAGGCCGGCAAATCGAGGATTTGCAACGCAAAAATTCCGGCGACGTGCTCAAGACCATTGCCCAGACAGTGCACCGGGGCGTCATCACCTGGTCTGAAGAAAAGCAAAGTGCCCTGCGCAACGCCAGCAAAGCGCAAAGCCTTCGGGAAGTCACTCAAGAGCTGCTCGAGCAGCGGCCACCATCGCCCCGGGACGTCAACCCCAGTATCAATGCCAGCCTGCAAAGCTGGTTCTTTTCGCGCCTGGACAGCCCGGAAATCATCGAGTATGAAATCGTTGATCTGGAACTGGCAACGCTCTTCAGCCATAACCAGGAGCGCACCGGACAGGCGGCCAGTCTGTTGGCCTCCCACCCCTTGCTGCCGCTCGTACACAGTGGGCAAACCCTGATTTCGACACCCAATACAACGCATGTCACCCAAGGCGTGGTGATGCTGGGCGTCACGCCGATTCGAAACGAGCAAGCCCGGATTATCGCGCTCCTGGTGGTGTTCTTTGATCCCCTGCAAAGCCTCGATGCCATCTTCCGCCAAGGCCGGATTGGGCAAACCGGCGCAACCTTTGCCTTTGATGCCCAAGGCCGGTTGCTGATTCACAAACATCTGACCCCCACACCGCCCGCGGTTGAAGCCAAAGTGTCCTTCGCACAAGGAAACCAAAGTGGCAGCAACGTGAACGGCTACACCAACTACCTGGGCAAGAGCGTGATCGGCGCCTGGCTATGGGATGAAAGCCTGAATATCGGCATTGCCACCGAGATCGAGCGTGCCGAGATCTTTGCCGATCTTTATAAAGCCCGGCGCCTGACCTTGTTGATCACGGTGACCGGCATGACGCTGCTGCTGGTGCTTTTTGGCGTGTATTACCGCAGCCGCGCCCGTCTTCATGCGCTGTCGCGAGAACTGGTTATCAAGCAGGAGCGGCTGTCTCTGGCTCTGCAGGCGACTCGCGATGGCTTGTGGGACTGGAGCCCGGCGACCGGCGAAGTCTATTTCAGCCCCCGCTTTCTCGAATTGCTGGGGTTTTCAGCCGAGGCTAGCAAGACACTGCCGGGATCGCGCACCATGGATATTCTGCTTTCGCGCCTGCACCCGGAAGACAAACCCGACCTGATCGACCGCATCGTGTTCGAAGCCTCTCGCCACCAGAGCTTTTGCCTGCAATCGCGGGTGCGGGTCGAAGGCAAGGGCTATCGCTGGTTTGAAACCCGCGGTAAATCGGTCACCCTCAGCGGCAGCAACGAAACCCATCGCATTGTGGGTGTGATCAGCGATATTCACGAGCGGGTACAAGCCACGGAACAACTGCGCCTGCTCAACGAACAGCTCGAAGAACAGGTAAATGATCGTACCCGGGCGCTGCACAAGAGCCATCAGGACCTGTCGCTGATTCTCGAAAACACCGCCGAAGGCATTGTCGTGATTGATGCCGATGCCAACATCAGCTTTGCCAACCGTGCGGCGATTGAAATGACCGGGTTTTCACTGCAGGAGATGCAGGGGCAATCCTGCCACAGGCTGCTGCAGCATCACCATGCCAACGGTGCCCTGTACCCGGAAGAAGCCTCGCAGATCAACCAGGCCCTGCGCAGCGGCAGGCCCAAAAGCGTCAACAGCGAAATTTTCTGGCGCCGGGACGGCCGGCCTTTTCCGGTGGAATACAGCATCACGCCGTTTCGGGACGAATCCGAGGATGGCGCCGTCATTCCCGGTGCTGTCATTGTGTTTCGCGATATCGCCCTGCAAAAGCAGGTTGCCCTGGCCCATCAGCAGGCCCGGGAAGCCGCCGAGAAAGCCAATCGCGCCAAGAGCCAGTTTTTGGCCAATATGAGCCATGAAATCCGCACCCCGATGAACGCCATCATCGGCATGACCCAACTGTGCCTCAACGGCGAGCTCAGTGCGTCGCAACGCCGCTACATGCAGAACGTCAAAATCGCTTCTCGCTCTTTGCTTAACGTCATCAACGATATTCTGGATTTCTCCAAGATCGAGGCCGGCAAATTACAGCTGGAAAACGCCCCCTTTTCACTCCCCGAGTTACTGCACGATGTAAGTACCGTCACGGGTTTTGAAGCCTATCAGAAAGGCGTGCGCTTTCTGGTCGAACTGGGGGCGGGCATTCCCGAGGTTATAGAAGGCGATCTGTTGCGGCTCAACCAGATTTTGACGAATTTGTGTTCAAACGCCGTCAAGTTCACCGATCAGGGCGAAATCCTGCTTAAGGTTCAACTGGCGCTGCTGAATCAAAACGAGGTTGTGCTCATGTTTCAGATTCGTGACACAGGTATCGGCATGAATGAAGATCAGCAGGCCGTTGTTTTCGAGGCCTTTTCCCAGGCCGATGGCACCACCACCCGACGCTTTGGTGGCACGGGACTGGGACTTTCCATCTGTCGGCGTCTGATCGAAATGATGTCGGGCAAGATCACCCTGGCCAGCGAACCTGGCAAAGGCAGCCTTTTCCAGTTCACTGTCAGCCTCCAGGCATGTGACAGCCATCAGGACTCACCGCCGCTGCCGGCGCTGCGTCTGTCAACGGTAGCCGTCATCAGCGACCACCTGCCCACCCGACAAAATGTCGCTCACTGGCTCATGGGCCTGGAAATCGCCACGCGCCTGTTTGATTCCCATGAGCCGCTACCCACACAGGCGCAAGTCGATCTGGTGCTGATAGATGTCTGCGACCTGACATCCGGCAGTTGGCATCATGCCAGCATCAAGGCGCTGGCGGATGCGGGCATGCCCCTCATGCTGCTTCTTCCTCCGGGCCGGTCAGTGCTCGAAGACAGCGCTATTGCGGGCCTGGTCATGCCCGTCACTTCGCTTTCACGCCTGCATGCAGCCCTGGCGCAGGTCAGCGGTATCGAGCTTGCCGGAAAAATGCCGGAGGCGGCCACAGAAGCTGCCTCATCGCATTTCGCTTCCCATACATCGCCGGACAACCTTGATCTGTCCGGCCGTCACATTCTGGTTGTTGAAGACAACGCCCTTAATCAGGAGCTGGTGATCGCGCTGCTGGCCGACACCCAAGCCCAGGTTACACTGGCGGAAAACGGCGCCAAGGCGCTGACATGGCTCGAAGCACATGACGTGGATGTGATTCTGATGGACGTACAAATGCCGGTGATGGATGGCTTTACCGCCACGCGCAAACTGCGCACGCTGGAGCGTCACGCCAATACTCCCGTCATTGCCCTCACCGCCAACGCCCGCCCCTCTGATCGGGCCGACTGTCTGGGCGCGGGGATGAATGACTACCTGTCAAAACCCCTGGATCCGGCAACCCTGTTCGCAAAACTCGACCTGTGGGTATTGCAACTGACGGCGAACGATACGCCATAACTCGGTGGCTGTGGCACTGGAGTTACCACAGGTAACAAGACAACATAAAAAATTGTTCTTATTTTTCACTTAGATAACTAACCTTTGGCTTGTCACTCAAAGTGACAACCGCGTCACACTTGACTTGATGCCATCACAACACAAAACAGCTTACGTCAAACTAATGTCACATTTTTAGACAAATTCCGCCAATTCTTTCTCGAACCCGTTTTAACCTTGTGTCTTAACCATTTGATGCCCAATAAGTTCAGCACATCGGGTGCAACAATTGCGGTTATCGGCAGTAGCGCCGCGATAAAAGCGCTCGCCGGCGCAGAAAGAGCAACCATGCAAGCAGTGCAAATACAGAGGCCAACTATGAGCGAAACCTGGGAATCTTTTATGAAAGTATCACTGGTGATGGGCACATTTCTGGTAGTGAGCAGCCTGGCAGATGCGGCCCTTCTTTTTTAGCAACCGGTTACGACCACTGTACGCTGGCGCCGACAGCGGATGTCGGCGCCCTGAATCCCATCCGCACAGGCAGGCTCAGTGCTTGAGCCGGCCTGCGCTGGCCAGGTGACCTGCGGGTTACTTGTCTGCCTTCATTAATAACACCGGCAAAAACAGAAAATCCCAGATCAAGGCGATCAAAATCGTAATCGCCACCATCAGCCCCATATAGGCATTGACCGTGAAGTTCGAGAACGCGAGGACAAAAAATCCGCCGGCAAGGGCAATGGTGGTGGTCACAATCGCTTTGCCGACCACCGTAAAGGCGTAATGCACCGCCTCGGGCGGTGCGTAGCCATGCTCCTGCCGCCCCCGCATGTATTTGGAAATGAAGTGCACCGTATCGTCCACCACGATGCCCAGTGTAATGGCAAAGATCACCGCCACCGCCAGGTTGACCTCGCCGTGAAAGATGGCCCACAAACCAAAAGCCATGCCGGCCGGGAAGGCGTTGGGTAACAGGCTGATCAAACCGAACCGGATCGAACGCAAGGCGATGATCAGGGTAAGGGTGACCAGTATCAGCGCCAGCACCGATCCCGTAAGCATGCTGTCGATGTTGCGCTGGCCGATATGGGCAAACATCAGCGAAATGCTCGCGCCATGGGAGGCAATGTCAGGCGCATTCGCCGCCAGCCAGGCTGCCGCCCGCTCATCCAGCGCAATCAGCTCATTGGCCTTCTGGTTGCTCACCCGCACCTGTACCAGCGTACTGGATTTGTCGAGATTGATCTGGTTATTCAGGTCCAGCCCGAAGGGCAGTGACATCTCGTACAGCAGCAAGTACTGGGCCGCAAGCTCAGGATCCTGCGGCAGGCGATACCAAGCGGGGTCGTCTTCATGCATGTTCTGGTTCAGGCGCTTCATCACGTTGGTGAAGCTGCTCACCTGAACCACCTCTGGCTGCGCCAGATACCATTGGCTGAATGCCTCGACCTTGGCCAAAAACGCCGGATCTGTCACCCCGTTGCTGCGCCCGCTATCGAGCGAGTAAGAAATGATATCGAAACCGGTGAGGTTTTCTCCGGTGAAATCCGCAGCCTGGCGAAAGGGTACGTCGGTGTCGAAATACTCGATGGTGTCATCGTTGAGTTCGTTCTGAAACATGCACACAATCAGAATCGAGGCCACGCCCAGCAACGAAAAAAACAACTGGTTAGGCCGGGTCATCACCAGCTTGTAGGTAGCTTCAACAAACGGATTGGGGCCGGTCGCGGCCTTGCGCCCTTTCATGGGCAGCATCATCACCAGTGCCGGGAACAGCGTAAGGCTAAACCAGAAAGCCATCATCACCCCAAAGGCGGCAATGTTTCCCAACTCTTGAAACGGTGGTGAATCACTGGCATTCATACTCAAGAATCCGATCGCCGTGGTGAGGCTGGTCAAAAACACCGGCTGCAGGTTCACCCGCAGGCTTTCGATCATGGCGCGCCGTTTGTCTTGCCCGCTGCCAAGGCAGTAAAGGTAGTTATTGAGAATATGCACACAGTCGCACACCGCCAAAGTAAGTACGACAATCGGGCTGGCCACATTGACCTGGTTTAAAGAATAACCGATCCAGCCGGTAAACCCCTGCATGGCCACCACACTGACGGCGATCACAATCAAGGTGCCCAGTGTGCCCACAAAAGTGCGCAGGGTAAGCTGCAACAGCACCAGAATCAGCACAAACATGGCCGGCATCAAGGTGGCCGTGTCGCGCTTGGACATTTCGACAAAGGTATGATTCACCACCGTTTGCCCAATCAGATGCAAACGGATGCCGGGGTTATCGGCCTCGATCTGACGCGCAATGTCGCGCGCAAAGGTCACGGCCTCTTCGGTGGCAAGGGACATCGCCTGCCGCTCCGAGGGCAAGTTCAGATTGACCGACACCATGGTGGAGTGGCCCCGGTCAGAAATGATCAGGTTCACCAGCTGGGGCTCGCTCAGCGCAATGCGCTCAAGCTCTTGCAACTGTGCCGGCGTGAGACTGTCGGGGTCGGTCACCAGATCCCGCACCACCAGGTCGTCGCCCTCGACCCAGGTATGCTGGTAGTTGGTAATCGAATCCACCCGGCCCGAGTAAGGCATGGTCCAGCCCAACTCGGTGAGCCGGATAATGGCCTTGAGCACGGAGGGCGAAAATACCTTGCCATCCTTGAGTTCGAGCACAAAAGAAATGTTGTCAGATTTGGCATAGGTAGCCTCGTTGGCCTGGTGGGCCAACATCTGCGGATTGTCGTCACTGAAGAAGATCTTGTAGTCACTGTCAAAGTGCAGATTTTTCATGCCCCAGCCAAGCGCCAGAAGCAGCAAGAGACTGGCCAGCGCCAGCGGCCACCGGTAGATAACGCAAAACCGGGCAAGTTGGTCGTTCATCCAGTGAACTCCTTTGATGGTTGCTGATAAAGGGTAGGCGGCTCAAACCGCTTGCAGAGTGTAACAACAATTGCCCGTATCGCATCGGGCACACTGCTAAAAAACGCGCCCGATGCAATTGCTATAGTGATTTTTGCATTTGGCCACTTCATGCAAACGACTCATTTGTCAACTAAACTGGGATTACGAGCCGCTCACCGGCATGACTGTTTCAGGAGCACCCGCCGTCGCGGCAAGCCATGTCTACCAAGCAAGAAAAACCCGCATCTCAAACCGCCACGTCAGAGTCGCTGGGCAAGCGCCTGGTCGAAGTACGGTTGCGCCCGGATCAGCTCGAACTGGGCATGCACGTGGTGCGAACTGACCGCCCCTGGACGGAACTGCCGGTCATGCTGCAGGGCATGATTATCAAGTCCTATGCCGATATCGATATGCTGCGCGACCACTGCGAGGAGGTTTATATCGAAATCGACAAGGAATTCTGGCTCGAAAACCGCGCCGGCATCGCCGACAAACAAAATCGCCAGTATCCGGGCCTGGTGGAAAACGTGCCATTTCAGGTGGAACTGGTCAAAGCCAAGTTTGTGCTGGAAGAGGCCAAGAGCCATATCGACGAAGTCTTTGCCGCCGTCGAGAAAGAGCAGATCATTGAAATCGAGCGCTCACGCGCGCTGATAAAATCCTGCGTTCACAGCATTCTCAACAACGCCAATGCCTTGTTGTGGCTGACCAAAATCAAGAACCAGGACAAGTACACCGCAGAGCACTGCATTCGCGTGGGCATATTGGCCATCACCCTTGGCCGTTACGTTGGCCTGAATGAAAACGAACTCGAGCTTTTGGGCCTGTGCGGTATATTGCACGACGTGGGCAAGATGAAGGTGCCCGACGAAATACTCAACAAACCCGGGCGCCTGACAAGAATCGAGTACGAAATCATCAAGCAGCATACCAGTCTGGGATACGAAATACTCAGTGACTACCCCACCCTGGAGCCCATGGTGAAAGAAACGGCCCTGCTGCACCATGAACGCATCGATGGTCAGGGCTATCCTCAGGGCACTTTTGGCGCCTACCTGCACAAATACATTCGCATGGTTACCATTGTTGATGCCTACGATGCCATCACCAGCAATCGGGTGTACAAATCCAGCGCGCCGGCCTTCGATGCCCTCAAGATTCTCTTTGCCGAGCGCGGCAAGCACTTTGATGAAACCCTGGTGGAAGCCTTTATTCGCATGATCGGTATCTACCCCCCCGGAACCCTGGTCGAAATGACCAACGGCGAGGTAGGCATAGTGATTGCCTCTAACCAGAATCACCGCCTGCGCCCCAAGGTGGAACTGGTACTTACCGCCAGCAAGAAGCCGCGCCCCTCTTACATCATCAACCTGGCCGATAACATTCTGGACGCAAGCGGCATGCCTTACGGTATCAAAACCGGTCTGGCAGACGGCACTTACGGGGTCTATCTGCGCGATCACACCGCCAGCAAAGACTAAAGAGCCTGCTCCTGCCTCCCCTCAATTCAGCCCGGAGCCTGTGTGGCGAATTTTTTCGACATTCTTGGTTACACCGCCAACATTACGCTACCGATTTTTGTGGTGGTTTTTTTGGGCTGGTACTTGCGCCGCACCCAGGTGATCAGCACCGAGTTCATCGCTACCAGTTCGCGCCTGGTGTTCAATCTGGCGCTCCCGGCGCTGCTGTTTACCAACATTCTCGCCACCGATTTGCAGCAGTTATTCAACAGCGCGCAAGTCCTCTACGCCCTTTTGGCCACGCTGGGCGGGTTTATACTGGTATGGTTTCATGGCCGAAAATGGCGTGCGCAGCCACGCATTCGTGGCGTTTTTGTTCAAAGTGCCTTTCGCGGCAACATGGGAATCATCGGGCTGGCCTTGTGCGCCAGTCTGTACGGTGAGCAAGGGTTGGCCGTTGGCTCTATATTGCTGGCCTTTCTCACCCTTGCCTACAATGTGCTCTCGGTGTACGCATTGACGGCCCCCTTTTACAGTGCCGGCCTGCATCCCGCCGGTGCGGCTTCGCATCGCTGGTTTGCGGTGGTGCGCGATATTGGCCGCAACCCGCTGATCATTGCGATTCTCGCGGCCCTGCTGCTGCAGTGGCTACAATGGCGCATCCCGCAAATACTGCTTACCAGCGGCAATTATTTCGCCCAGCTCACTTTACCTTTGGCACTGCTGTGCGTGGGCGGCTCGATCAACCTGGCGGCACTGCGCCACAGCACGGGCCCGTCGATCTGGGCCTGCAGCTACAAGCTGTTATTGTTGCCCGTGCCAATGACGGTGGGCGCCTGGGCACTGGGATTTGAGGGCGTGGTTCTGGGCACCCTGTTTGCCATGTTTGCCAGCCCTACCGCGACCGCCAGCTTCGTCATGGCCAAAGCCATGGGTGGTGATGCCGACCTCGCGGCCAACACCATTGCACTTACAACCGTGCTCTCACTATTCACCTTGAGCACAGGCATTTTTGTGCTCACAATGCTTAATATTGGTTAATATTTGTACTTTTCTTCGTGCAACCAGTGCATTGAGCAAGCACTTCAGCTAACATGTGTACGCTATTTATTCACACGAGTTACGCCTTATGAATTTACCCTCGAGCCCGTCGACTGCGGCGTGCAAAATCACCGCCACTTCCGCCCGTCAATCGCGCCCGTACCAGCCCGGCGAAGAGCTGGCCAACAGCCTCACTCACGGCATAGGAGCACTGTTGAGCCTGGTGGGACTGTTCTTTCTGTTGCTTAACAAGGATACCCTCAGTGATGGCTGGCGCATTCTCAGCTTCAGCATCTTTGGCAGCAGTCTGTTTCTGCTGTACCTTGCCTCGACCCTGTATCACAGTTGTAGCAACGAGGTGATCAAAAAGCGCCTCAAAACCCTCGATCATTGTGCGATTTATTTGCTCATTGCCGGCTCTTATACGCCTTTTTTGCTGGTGAAACTTCGTGATGGCATGGGTTGGACGCTGTTCGCGGTGGTCTGGCTCATTGCCTTTGCCGGCATTTTGCTAAAACTGGTGTTCGCCCACCGATTCAAGGCACTGCGCGTGGGCACTTATCTGATCATGGGCTGGCTGGTGGTGGTGGCCGGTCAAAGCCTGATACAAAGTGTAGAGGCAGGGGGGTTGTGGTTGTTGCTGGCAGGCGGGCTGGCCTACACCCTGGGTGTGGTTTTCTACCTCGGCCATCGCATTCCCTACCACCACGCCATCTGGCACCTGTTTGTGCTGGGCGGTTCCATGTGTCACTACTTTGCGATCTATTACTATGTGCGACCGCTCGCCTGAGCGGTACGCCACGACCCGGGCCAAACCGGGTTGGCGGCTGGCCCAGGTCGTTTAATTCACCTTGCGGAAGTACTCGGCATTGATTTTATCGACGGTATTGTCGCGAAACATGCTGGTGACGGTTTTTTGCATCAGGCGAATGGTTTTTTTGTCGACACTGAGATTGCAGCCCATCGCCCGCACCGTGGTGAAAAACATCAACTCGGGTTCTCCAAGGGTCACCTGCGCCTCGGCGGCCGAATAATCGGCTGACAACCGGTCAGACACCCAGAAATCAATGCGCTTTTTCATCAGCTTGCCCAGATTGAGTTCATTGCGACTGGTGTACTCCACGTTCATACCAAAGCTTTCCAGGTACTCCCCCACACCACTACCGAGATAACTGCCCAGACTGTACGGCCGAAGATCTTCCATGGTGGTCAGTGGAATGCTCACCGCCGGGTGACTGTACACCCCATGGCGGGAAATGATGATGGGACTTACCCAGTGAAACAGAGCCTCTCGCTCCTGGCTGCGTTCAATGGGAAAAACACAATGGTTGGGTGTGGTTTCTGCCATAAAGATGGCGCGTTTGGGCGGCAACAAAAGCATGTCGTACTCGATATCGGCCCGCTTCATCAGGGTTTGAACCAACTGAATCAAGACCCCGCCGGGTTTCTCTTCGTCCCAGTCCACCAGGGGTTTTTCCGCGAAGGCCAGCAACCGCAAAGGTTCCGCCTGTACGGCCCCCGGCGCGACCACCAGCATCAGAATGCAGCCCAAGGTTCTGCCAAGCTCCCGGCACCAGTTAATTCCAGACACGGATCGCCTCCTCATAACTGAGCGTCACTCCCGGCTCCTTTTCGTTACGTTTTGCCTTGGGTGCGCCTTCTTTATTCAGCCAGTAGGCGGGGTCACCGGGCTCATTGAGAATCGGCGGGCAGGCCAGTGTCTTGTCGTCAGCAATCGCTTGCAGTTCTTCATCCACAGCTTCGGCCATCTGGTGCATGGTGGCCTCGACACTGAGTTTGCCCTCTACCGCCCTGGAGACATACTGCCACCAGAAATTGGACAAACGGGTGTAATCCGGCACATTGGTTCCTGTGGGAGTCCACACATCGCGCCCTTTGCTGCGATAAAACTCCACCAGCCCTCCAAGATAAGGTGCCTGCGCGGTCATGACGTCGGAGTGAATATCCGAGTGACGAATGGGCGTCAGCCCCACCAGCGTTTTCTTCAACGATACGGTTTTGGAAACACTGAACTGGGCATACAACCAAGCGGCCTTGCGTCGCTCGGCAGGCGTGTTTTTCAGCAAGGTCCAGGAGCCGGCATCCTGATAGCCCAGCTTCATGCCCGGGTCCCAATACACGCCCTTGGGCGAGGGCGCCATGCGCCATTTCGGCGTACCATCGGCATTGACCACCGGCAACCCCTTTTGGGTCAACCCCTTGGTAAAGGCCGTATACCAAAAGATTTGCTGGGCGATATTGCCACGCCCCACCCACTCGCCGGCTTCGGTAAAGGTCAGCCCTTTGGCCGCAGGGGGCGCGTAGCGATCCAGCCATTGCACAAACTTGTTGACGGCATAAATAGCCGCCGGGCCATCCAGTGCACCGCCGCGTTTGACGCTGGCCCCCACGGGCTGACAGCCAATGACCCGAATTCCCCATTCATCCACCGGATAGCCGTTGGGCAAGCCCTTGTCACCGGCACCGGCCATCGACAGCCAGGCGTCTGACATGCGCCAGCCCAGCGAGGGGTCAGTCTTGGCGTAATCCATGTGCCCCCAGACCCGCTGGCCATCAAGCTCTCTGACATGGATGCTGAAAAACTCGGCAATATCCTCGTAGGCAGCCCAGTTCTGGGGAACGCCCAGTTCGTAGCCATAAATCTCGCGAAACCGTGCCTGCAGCTGCGGCCGGGAAAACCAGTCGTGCCGGTACCAGTACAGATTGGCAAATTGCTGATCGGGCAACTGATAGACCTTGCCATCCGGGCCGGTGGTAAAACTCAGACCAATAAAATCGTCCAGGTCCAGCGTGGGCAGGGTGACATCTTTTCCTTCATCCTCCATAAAAGAGCTAATGGGCACCACTTCACCTGCACGGAAATGATAGCCAATGAGGTCGCTGTCATTGATATAGGCATCGTACAGATTGACACCGGTCTGAATCTGGGTCTGCAACTTCTTGATGACGTCGTCTTCACCCGTCAGCTCATGCACCACACGAATACCCGTGAGCTGGGTAAAGGCCTTGGCCAGCACACTCGACTCGTACTTATGGGTATCGATACGCTCCGACACCACCCGGATCGTAAGCCCGCGATAGGGCTTCGCCGCACTCACAAACCAGCGCAGCTCTTCCTCCTGCTGGGCACGGGTAAGGGTCGAGGGCTGAAACTCGCTCTCGAGCCATTTTTGCAGTGTGCTTTCCTGTTCCGGCGTAACGCCTGCCTGTACCAGTGTGCAAAAAAACGATATCAGCCACAGCCAATTACGCATAAACTACCCGCTCGAATTGACGTCTGCATCTACAGCATTACCGATGTCTACTTGCTGCGTGCTTTCATTGACCCGCAACCTTGGCCTTGGGCCACCTTTGCACCTATGCCTACGAGTATAGTCAACCATTAGCATACCAGGATGATCACCACCTTTATTTCTGCCCTTTCTGCTTTCTCCCTGATTCTGTTGGCCGAGATGGGGGATAAATCCCAGCTGGTGTGCATGTTGCTCGCCAGCCGTCACCGCGCCTGGCCCGTCTGGCTTGGAGCCAGTTGTGCCTTTTTGCTCCTGAACGCCATGGCCGTGATGTTCGGCAGCACTGTCGCGCAGGCGGTACCCCATACCTGGCTTGGCCTGTTTGCGGCGGCATTGTTTGCCTTTTTTGGCATCAAAAGCTTGCTGAGCCGGCCTGAGGCACAGGGAGAGATCGCCGAAATGCCACAACAGAGCGTCTTTTTTACGGCCTTCACGATGATTTTTATGGCCGAACTGGGTGACAAAACCCAGATCACCATTGCCGCGCTAAGTACCACTCAAGACACGCTGGCCGTATTTGTTGGCGCCAGTCTGGCCCTGATGCTCACCAGCTTGCTCGGCATCGTTGCCGGCCGCTGGCTGACACAACATATGGACACCCTGTGGCTAACCCGAATCAGCGGCGTATTATTCCTGGCCTTTGCTCTCTGGCTGGTCATTGACTTGTTCTGACAAGCCCCCCGGAAAGCCGCTGGCGAAAAAATATTCTAATTTGCTGGATTTTTGTGCCCGGTCAAACCTATGATTAGCTACCAGACGACTCCATGGTTTCGGCATACCGGAATCACTCTGACGCGCATCGTCGCCACGCTTACATTGCAGGTTCGCATAAACACATGGCACATATCCCGCTCAAAATTACTATGCAAGCCAGCCAGCTGGCCCGTCGGGCTGGCGTTCCCGTGGATACCGTCCGCTTTTACACCAAGCAGGGGCTCCTTAAACCCGCCCGCAATCCGCGCAATGGCTACCAGATGTACGACCGCGAGGACTATCAGCGCCTGGTGTTTGCCCGCAAGGCACGCCAACTGGGATTCAGCCTCAAGGATATCCACGAGATTCTCAACCAGGCCGAGCAAAAAAACAGCCCTTGCCCCATGGTGCGCGAGCTGTTCGAACGCCATCTGGAACAGGTCGAGCAGCAGTTACTCGAACTCAAGTCGCTGCGCGAGCGCATGCGTGCCGCCCTGGCCGCCTGGGAAACCATGCCCGACGGCGCGCCAGACAGTGAAACCATCTGCCAGCTGATCGAACGCTGGGATGAATTCTCCTTGCCCGCCGAACTTGCCAATGATCCCTGCTGCTCGCTTAAAAAGGAGCTTATCGGTGAAACCAGCGCCGCAATCCCTCCCACCGACCCTCACAATCTGACCTGAGAAGAGAGCCCCCTTATGCAGCGCACCCGACCCGCCCGACACGCCCGATCAACACGCCGATTCAGCACCGGGATGATGCTGTGCGTTGCACTCGGCACCTTTGGCACACCCGTCCTGGGGGGCGATGTTGAAGACGCCAGCGTTGCGCCACGCCCGGATTCAGCCGCCTCGGTGCAGCGGCACATAGAGGTGTACAAAACGCCCTGGTGTGGCTGCTGTGGCGACTGGGTGGATCACCTGCGCGCCAAGGGCTTTGAGGTTCGCGTTCAGGATCAGGGCAGTCTGGATGCCATCAAGGAAAAAGGTGGCATCACCCCTGCGCTCGCCTCCTGTCACACGGCCTTTATCGATGGCTATGTCATTGAAGGGCATGTACCGGCCGGCGATATCGATCGACTGCTGCAGGAGCGGCCTGCCATCAAGGGCCTTACCGTACCCGGTATGCCGGCCGGGAAAAACGTGCCCGGCATGGAAGTCAATGACCGCACTGCCACCTACGATGTGCTGGCCATTCAACCCGATGGCAGCACCCGCCTGTGGCAACACTACGAGTAGCCCCGGCCGATCGCCCTCCTTCAAATGATTTACTTGTCTATACTTAGCGTCACCCCAGGCTGACAGGTAGTTTCTGTGCTCGTTTCCCCCGCTCCCAAGGCTGTTGCGGTTGTTGTGGCCACAGCCCTTGCCTACTTTCTTTGTGCCAAGCTCGGACTGGCATTTGCCATCTCACCGGGCTTTGCCAGCGCCATCTGGCCTGCCGCCGGCGTTGCGATCGCCTTCGTTCTGACTTACGGCAATCCCGCCATCGCCGGAATCTTTCTGGGCTCTTTTGCCGCCAACCTGTCGGTCGAAGCCCAGCCATTATGGCAACTGGCCCCGCACCAGCTCCTGCTGCCTGCCGGAATTGCCCTTGGCTCCTGCCTGCAGGCCAAAGTGGCGCAATGCCTTACCCGCAGCATCATTGCAAAAGACCCGTATCTTCACAGCATTCATCATATTCTGCGATTCGTGTTTGTAGCCGGCCCCCTGAGTTGCCTGGTGGCCGCCACCATAGGCGCAGGCCTGCTGGCGTTGCTCAAGGATCTGACACCTGGCGACACAGGATTCGTGTTTCTCGTCTGGTGGATTGGAGACTCGCTGGGGGTCACCATGTTCGCCCCCGCCCTGCTACTCCTGTTCGCTGCCACAAACCCGCACCACAGTGCACGTCGCACCTGGCAAGTCGCGGTTCCATCACTGATTGTTTTCAGTTTGATTTCAGGCTTCTTTGTGCTCACCCGCGATCAGCACCGCCAAAGCACCGAACACAGGTTTGCAGAAGACGCGGCACAACTCATTCGTGCCTTTGAGCATTTTCGGGATCGTACCTATCACTCCCTGCACTCCCTCAGTGCCCTGTATCGCAGCAGTGTGTTTGTCTCCCGGGAGGAATTCGGCCTTTTTTCCCAGCACCTGTTACTGGCAAACCGGGCCATAGATACGCTGGCATGGATACCCCGAATCCATGAAAACCAAACCGACATTTTCGAGAAAAACGCCCACAACGAAGGGCTGGTTCGTTTCCAAATCAAAAACCTCACCGAGGGCGCAGACAAGCAAGCCACACCACAAGGGCCACGTTTCCCCATCTATTACGCCGAACCCACTGCCAAGCGGCTTTCGCTGCTGGGTTTGGACCTTGGTTCCGACGCCGATCTGCGCCTGCGACTGCTGCAGTCGGCGCGCAGCGGCGCCAGTATCTCAATCCCCTGGGCCGGCTGGCTCGAGCAGTCCAGCGGCCAGCAACAAGGCTTTGCCACTGTCAGCCCGGTCTACCAGAGCGGCGTGGGTGAACGCTCGACCCTTGAAGCGCGTGAACGCGAAGCACGGCTCGAAGGTTTTTTGCTGATCACCGGCACCCTCAGCTCAAGCTTTGATCGCCTGTTGCTGCAACCCGGACTGCAACATCTGGGGTTAAAAATCCTGACGCAGACCCATGAGCAACCCCGCGTGCTCTACCAGTCTCCCGACTGGCAAGCAGGCAACGCCAAACTGCAGCAGCACTTTGAGGTTTTCGGTAGTCAGTGGACCTTGCTGATTCGCCCGCTCGACAGCTTCTATCAGGCCCACAAAGACTGGGGCAGCTGGCTGGTGATGATTGCCGGCGCCCTGCTGGGAACCCTCAGCCAGATTTTTCTGCTCACGCTCACCGGCTTCAATCAACGCCTGGGTCAGGAAATCGAGCGCAAAACCGGCCAGTTACAGCAAGCACTTGATGAAGCCGCGTATGCCAGCCGGCTAAAAAGCCAGTTTCTGGCAAACATGAGCCACGAAATACGCACTCCGCTCAATGCCATCGTGGGCTTTACCGAACTGGGTCTGAAGAAATGCCAGGAAGCACTTTCCCGGGACTACTTTCAGCGGGTTCAAACCGCCTCGCGCGTTTTGCTGGATATCGTCAACGACATCCTCGATATCTCCCGCATTGAAGCCGGCAAGCTGTCAATCCAGGCAACACCGTTCACCCTCTCAAGCCTGCTTGACGAGGTGAATGTCATTTTCAGTCACATGGCCCAGGCAAAAGATATTGATTTTCAGATTGAGTGTGTACCGGGAACGCCCAACCAGTGGATAGGAGATCCGGTTCGCATCAAGCAGGTGTTGCTGAATCTGTGCGGTAACGGGGTGAAGTTTACCGATAGGGGCAAGGTACGGGTGCTGATCAAAGGCTGGCAAGAGGCGGCGGCGCCCAAAGGCCTGGAAATCTGCGTCATGGATACCGGTGTGGGCATTGGCTCTGAACAGGCCGGGCGCTTGTTTCAGCCCTTTGTGCAAGCCGACAACTCCTCTACCCGGCGTTTTGGTGGTGCGGGCCTGGGGCTTTCCATCGTGAAAAACCTCTGCCAGTTGATGGGAGGCGATGTCCGGGTTGAGAGTATGCTCGGCCACGGCAGCCGCTTTACGGCCACCGTCGCCTGCAGCCCCGTTGCCGAACCCTCGGCCCCCGCAGCGGCGCCTGCGCGCTCCCACCCCTCGCCGGCCCCGGAGCTTGCCGGTCATCGCGTTCTTGTGGCAGAAGATGTGAAGATCAATCAAAGCCTTGTCGAAGCCCTCCTGGCCGACATGAAAATCACCTGTGTGCTGGTCGACGATGGCGCCGCCGTGCTGGAACGCCTGGCCACCGACCCCGACATTGACCTGGTACTCATGGATATCCAGATGCCGGTGATGAATGGCTACGATGCCGCCAAAATGATTCGTCATACCTACGGTAACAAGCTGCCCGTTATCGCCCTGTCGGCCAACGTGACCCACGAAGACCGGCATCAGGCACTCAACGCCGGCATGAACGACATTCTCGCCAAGCCCCTGGATCCAGAGGCCTTGCAGCAGATGCTGTGCAAGTATCTTGCCCCCGGTACCCTGTCGTAAAACCCGGGACCCGGGTGCCCGCAACCGGCATTCGCGCACGGGTCAAAGCCGTTAGTAAAGGCTTGGGGCTTGGGGTATCATGTCGCCCACATTGAAAAGACCCGTACGCCACCTCCCTGATCTCCTCGCCTCGCCGCCCGCGACAGGCCATTACTTCGGATACCGCGACATTCCATGCTTAAACCAGACGCGTTAAATCAACTCAAGCAACTGAAAAAAGACATTCAGGACAGCCGGCGGCTTGACCATGGCATCATCAAGGGTACGCCAAGCCGCTTCGGTTTCGTGACACTCGCCTCCGATGGACGCGACATTTATGTGTCGGCCGAAGAAATGCAAAAGGTCTTCCCCGGCGACCAGGTCGAGGTCGAACTGCACAGCGACGATAGCGGCAAGGATTACGCCAGCATTATCAAACTGATTCGCTCCCCGCTGCATCAATTCAATGGCCGTTATGTCGTCAAAGGCAATGCCCACTTTGTCGAACCCGATGTGCCCGGCTTGTCGCGCTGGCTGTTCTTGCCACCCGACAAGCGCCGCAAGGCCAAAGAGGGTGACTATCTGGTGTGCCATGTCTGCCAGCATCCGATTCGCTCTGGCAAACCGCAGGCCGCCGTACTTCAGATCCTGGGCAATGCCGACACCCTGGGTATTGAACGCACCTATGTGATTCACAAATATGGCCTGGAAACCGAGTGGGATAAAGACAGCCAAACCCAGGCCAACGCCCTCGATGAGCCGCTGATAGCAACTCAGGCAAGCACACGCCAGGACGCCCGC
>JBFHRO010000028.1:0-21312 GCA_041591635.1 Oleiphilaceae bacterium
CCCCCCGCTCAGCCGGTACTGAGCATTCGTTCCAGCTCCGGGATGCAGGAGCCGCAGTTGGTGCCGGCATTGAGCGCTTGCCCTATGGCGGCTACCGAGCCCAGTTTCTTCGTCTTGATTCCGTCGCGGATCAGGTTCTCGCCCACGCCAAAGCAGGCGCAAACAATCCTTCCCTTGTCTTGCTGTCCGGCCGGTGGCTTACCGGTGAGCAAGGCTTCACGTTCGCTGTCGTCAAAGCTTTCCTGACTGAAGAGTTCCGCCAGCCAGCCGCGGGCAGGCAAGTCGAGTTTTGGCGAGATGAAAATACAGCTTTCAAGCTGGTTGTTCACCAGTCGGGCCGCGCGATACTTGAAGTGCTTGACGTCTTTGTATTCCACCCACGAGGTTTGCTCCTTGCGCTGATCGCACAGCAGGCTGCGCGCCCACTGAGGCAGGCTTTCGATGGTCGCCTCGCCGGCCAGTTCGTAACGGTGGAATTTCTGACCGCGAATCTTCACCAGATAGTCCATGCCGCTGATGTCCAGCTCCCGCTGCGACAGCAGGAAACCATACCATTTGGGCTGGTAGGGGCGCACGTTGGCCGGGGTGTGCTTGCTTTCGGGCTGGCCCGACCAGGGATCGACCGCCGGGTTGACCAGGGCGCCGACCCGGCCTTTGGAACTGAGCTGTTCGGTCCAGTGCATGGGAACAAAAATATGCCCGGTCTTCTGGGTGCGGGTAATTTCGGCGCGGGCAATCATCTTGCCAAACCGCGAGGCGATTTCGACCAGATTGCCTTCGGTGATGCCACAGGCTTTGGCATCGGCCGGGTGCAGTTCCACAAAGGGCTCGGCCTTGTGATTGTTGAGCTGAGGCGCCAAGGAGGTGCGCGTCATGGTGTGCCACTGATCGCGAATGCGCCCGGTATTCAAGACCAGCGGAAAACGCTCGTCGGTCAGTACACTGGGGGCCCTGGGGGTGGTTGGTACCATGCGGGCCTTGCCACTTTGGGTGGCGAAATGGCCTTCCGCAAACAGGCGCGTGACCGATTCATAACCCCGGTCGGTCGCAATCAGGGGCCATTGTGTCGGTGTGAGCGCATCGTAGTCCTGGGGGCTGAGTTGATCCATGCCGGGCAGGCTGAACAGGCGCCGCTGGCCACTGATGGTGTTTTCAAACAGCGACAGGCGCGCATGTTCGGCAAAAATCTCGGCACCGTTGCGGTAGTTAAAGGCATCGCCAAAGCCCATGCGCGCGGCCACTTGACTGATGATCCACCAGTCAGCTCTGGCCTCGCCCGGCGCGGGTAACAGGGCGCGCTGGCGTGAAATCCGGCGCTCGGAGTTGGTGACGGTGCCGTCCTTTTCACCCCAGCCCAGGGCCGGCAGGCGAATGGTGGCGCATTCGGTCGTGTCGGTGTACTGCACGCAATCGGAGGTCACCACCAGCGGGCATTGCTGCAAGGCGTGACGCACCAGATCGGCGTTGGGCATGCTGTCGACGGGGCTGGTGGCCATGATCCAGATGGCCTTGATTTTTCCTTGTGCCAGGGCGTCAAACATCTCCACCGCCTTGAGGCCTGGCTGGGAGGCAATGTTAGGTGCCTTCCAGAAGCGCCGTACCCGGTCGATGCTGTGGGGTTCGAAATCCATGTGGGCCGCGAGCTGGTTGGCCAGCCCGCCCACCTCGCGCCCGCCCATGGCGTTAGGCTGTCCGGTGAGGGAAAAGGGCCCCATGCCGGGCTTGCCGATGCGGCCGGTTGCCAGGTGCAGGTTGATAATGGCGTTGCATTTGTCGGTGCCGGTAGAGGACTGATTCACTCCCTGGGAGTAGAGTGTCAGGACTTTTTCGGTGCTGCCAAACAGACGGTAGAAATCAGCGATCAGTGTTTCGCTCAGATCGCAGGCCTTTGCCACGCTGGCAATATCGGGAGACGACTGACGGGCGGCGGCCAGCGTATCGGCAAAGCCTTCGACATGCTGCTCGATAAAGCGAAAATCCAGCAAGCCCTGACTGGCCAGATGCACCAGCAAGCCATTGAGCAAATGGCCATCGCTGCCGGAAGCCAGCGGCAGGTGCAGGTCGGCAAGGGCGCAGGTGTCGGTCTTGCGCGGGTCAATCACCACCACCTTAAGCGCAGGATTGCGTTCTTTGGCCTTCTTGATGCGCTGGAAAATAATGGGGTGACACCAGGCCGTGTTGGAGCCGATCAGCACCATGAGATCGGCCTGATCAATGTCGTCGTAGCACACAGGCACCAGATCCTCCCCGAAGGCGCGCTTGTGTGCCACCGTGGGGGAGGCCATGCACAACCGGGAGTTGGTGTCGATGTTGGCGCTGCCGATGAAGCCTTTAATGAGCTTGTTGGCCACGTAATAGTCTTCGGTCAGCAACTGGCCCGAGACATAAAAAGCCACTGCATCCGGGCCGTATTTGGCAATGGTTTTGCTGAAGCCGCTGGCCACGGCATTAAGGGCCGTATTCCAGTCGACGACTTGCCAGGCCCCGTCGGCGTTGCGCATTTCGGGCGCCAGCAGCCGCTCCTGCAGCGCGAGCGTGTCGGCCAGCGCGGTGCCTTTGGAGCAGAGACTGCCATAGTTGGCTGGATGCTCAGGGTCACCTTTTACCTGTATCTGGCGTGCAGAGACGTCAAGCAGGGTGGCTTCGATGCCACAACCTACGCCACAGTAGGCGCAGGTGGTCTTGATGACTTCCTTGTCACCGGATTGAACAGAAGGCGGTAGGTTCATGCTCATCACTCAGCGTCGGTGTCCTGGGTTAACCGCAAAAAGGGCGGCGGGAGAGAGGCCCACCCGCCTTGTGGGAGCAAGGAAGGTGGGCCTGTGAGGACGCCGTCCTCGGCGGGAAACACGTTCTAGTCAGTTCAGTCGTCGAGATCCAGATAAATGGTGTCACCTTCGAGTACGGCGGCAAAGGTCTTGGTGCAGCCCTTGTCGTAGCCCTTGGCTTCGCCGTCATCCAGGCCGATGACCCAGTTGTGCATGGGGCAGGTGACTGTCTTGCCGTGAACGATGCCCTGGGAGAGGGCGCCGCCCTTGTGTGGGCAATGATCATGCAGGGCAAAGACCTCGTCTTTCGCGGTACGAAATACGGCGATATCACCCTGGCGGGTTTTGACTACCCGCGAGCTCAGGCGGGCGATGTCGTTGAGTTGTCCTACTTGAATGCGGGTTGCCATCGTATCTTCTCTTGTCAGCAATTCAGGGGTATCGCCTGCCGCGTAAACCCGGTGGCAGGCGGATGTCAGTGTCAAAAGGAGTTAATTCACTTCTGCCATGGGAATGAACATGGCCTGGTCGACGCCCTGCGACGCACGTGCCTCCCACGGATCTTTCTGGGCATATTGCTGCGATTCCAGGAAGCGGGCATAGAGTGCCTTGCGGTTTTTCGCGTTATCCACCAGTTCGGCCTTGATGGAACTCAGTCCCACCCGCTCCACCCAGTGGGCGGTGCGCTCATTGTGGTGGCCCTGTTCGCGGTACAGCTGCATGTAAGCGGCGGTGTATTCCAGCACTTCTTCTTCGGTTTCGACCTTGGTGAAGAAGTCAGAAACCCGTACCTTGATACCGCCGTTGCCACCGACATGCAGTTCCCAGCCGGAATCCACTGCCACTACGCCCAGATCCTTGATGGTGGCCTCGGCACAGTTGCGCGGGCAGCCCGAAACGGCGATTTTGAACTTGGCAGGTGTCCAG
This sequence comes from Oleiphilaceae bacterium, assembly GCA_041591635.1. Lineage (GTDB taxonomy): Bacteria > Pseudomonadota > Gammaproteobacteria > Pseudomonadales > Oleiphilaceae > JACKOD01. The sequence continues at coordinate 3,696 of JBFHRO010000028.1, forward strand.
GAACCCCAGGTCATTTTCTCGATCTTGATGCCCATGCCGGTGGAGTCCTGGGTGCCAAAACGGCAGAACTCGGAGCCGACACAGGTTTTCACGGTGCGCAATGCCTTGCCGTAGGCGTGGCCCGATACCATCCCGGCGGCGTTGAGATCGGCCCACATGGGAATCAGGTCCTCCTTCTTGACACCAAGCAGGTCAATACGCTGGCCGCCGGTGCATTTGACCATGGGCACCTTGTACTTGTCGGCCACATCGGCAATCGCCCGCAATTCGTTGGGGGTGGTAACGCCGCCGAACATGCGCGGTACGACCGAGTAGGTGTTGTCTTTCTGAATGTTGGCGTGCATGCGTTCGTTGACGAAGCGTGAAGTCTGGTCGTCCTTGTACTCGGCAGGCCACTGGCAGAGCAAATAGTAGTTGATGGCCGGGCGACACTTGGCACAGCCGTCTTCGTTCTTGAACTCCATGAAATCGGAAACCTCATGAAAGCTCTTGAGCTGGTGTTCCTTGATGGAGACGCGTACGTCATCGTGACTGTATTCGGTGCAGCCACACATGGCCTTCTTGGCCGAGCCGGCACTGTAGTCTCCGCCAACGGTGGCGGCGATGACCTGCTCCACCAGGCCGGTACAGGAGCCGCAAGACGCCGATGCCTTGGTGGCGGCCCGCACTTCATCAAGGGTGTAGAGGTTTTGGGCGGTAATGGCCTTGACGATGTCGCCCTTGCACACGCCATTACAGCCGCAGATTTCGGTGTTGTCCGGCAGGTTGGCGGCATTGTTCTGACCCGCGTGACCAGCCTGACCGACATGCGCCTGACCAAACAGCAGGGCATCGCGAAAGTCGGCGACATTGGTATTGTCTTTCATCAGCTGGAAGTACCAGGAACCGTCAATGGTGTTGCCATACATGACCGAGCCGATGATTTTGTCATCCTTGATGACCACTTTCTTGTACACGCCTTTTTTGGGGTCCTGAAAGACGATCTCGTCGGTATTGTCGTCGCCCATGAAATCACCGGCCGAGAACAGGTCGATGCCGGTGACCTTGAGCTTGGTTGAGGTGGCGGCGGTTTTGTAGATGCCAATGCCAAACATGGCCAGGTGGTTGGCCGCGACCTTGGCCTGATCCCAGATGGGGGCCACCAGACCGAAGAGTTCGCCACGGTGCTGAATACACTCACCGACGGCATAGATCTTGGGGTCGAAGGTCTGCAGGGTGTCATTCACCACAATGCCGCGCTCGCAGTGCAGGCCGGCCTTTTGTGCCAGTTCGATGTTGGGGCGGATGCCGACGGCCATGATGACAATGTCGGCGTCGATGTCGCTGCCATCGGCAAAATGAATGGATTTGACCTGGCCACTGTCATCACCGCGAAGTTCAGTGGTGTTGGCATTCATTTTGAAACGAATACCACGCTCCTCCAGGGATTTCTGCAGCAGCCGGGCCGAAGGCGCATCGAGCTGACGGTTCATCAGAACTTCAAGGTTGTGCACCACAGTGACATTCATGCCCTGTTTCAGCAGGCCGTTGGCCGCTTCCAGGCCCAGGAGTCCGCCCCCGATGACCACGGCATTCTTGCGTGTGGCCGCCACTTCGAGCATGTATTCCACATCGGCGATGTCGCGAAATGCGATCACGCCCTTGAGGTCTTTACCCGGTACCGGAATGATGAAGGGGTTAGAGCCGGTGGCCAGCAAGAGACGGTCATACGCGGCGGTGGTGCCATCCTCGGCGTGGACGATCTGCTTTTTGCGATCTATCTTCACGACCTTTTTGGCCTTGCCTGCATGCAGGGTGATGGCGTTTTTTTCATACCATTGCAGGTCGTTGATCATGATTTCCGGTACGGTTTTTTCACCCGTGAGTACGGGTGAGAGCATGATGCGGTTGTAGTTGCCGTAAGGCTCGTTACCAAACACGGTGATTTCGTATTTGTCGGGAGCGATCTTGAGCAACTCCTCGACGGTGCGCATGCCTGCCATGCCATTACCGATGACCACCAGTTTCTCTTTCATCTGTCTCTCCCGTGCCTCAAAAGCCAAAACGTTATTGCATTTATCTTGTTGGCGTTTTCTATGCACCAAGTGTGCCATTTTATGTTTTGTTGTATGGTAACAGTGAGGAATGGGAATTATTTGGGGCGTAAAGCGGCTGGTTGCAGGGTGTTGGTGCGAACTGGGATGGGCTGTGATTACCAAAAGTGAACCACTATGGTGCATTGCGTGGCATAAATGTCGTTCGCGGTGCTTTTTTTCATTGGTGCCGGCAAATATCCGGTGTGCAACGCAGGGCGGAGCAAAAAAGGTGCGACCGTTCCTGCGTGCGCCAGATTGGCTCGCGCCTTGTCATGGCATTGCACTGTGGCGGTGCCTTTGTGGTCATGGATGGCGCTTCAGTCACCATGTTGTTTTCTATCGCTTTGATATAAAAGAGAAAAATGACGTGGCATCATGTTTGCATATGATCTTCGCTGTCTTCTTTAAATGTGTGGAGTTAAACAGCATGAGCACCGAAAGGTTGAATCTTCTGGATGTTGGCGATGCCAAAATCCGTACCTTGCACCTGTCGTGGGTGGCGTTTTTTATTACCTTTGTGGTGTGGTTCAACCATGCGCCCTTGCTGGCCTTTATGAAAGAGGCGTTTGATTTGAGCAGCCAGCAGCTCAAGGCGTTGATGATTCTCAATATCGCCATGACCATTCCGGCGCGGATTGTGATCGGCATGCTGGTAGATAAATTCGGCCCGAGACTGATTTTCAGCGGGCTTCTCATGGCTGCCGGGCTCCTGTGTACTGCCTTTGCGCTGGCGCAGACCTACGAGCAGCTGGCGATGTTCCGGTTTCTGATGGGCTTTACCGGTGCAGGCTTCGTTATTGGCATTCGCCTGGTGAGTGAGTGGTTTCCGGCCAAAACCGTGGGCGTGGCAGAAGGTATTTACGGTGGCTGGGGTAACTTTGGTTCGGCCGCGGCGGCCATGACGCTCCCGACACTGGCGTTGCTCTTTGGCGGTGATGACGGCTGGCGCAAGGCATTGATGGTGACCGGTGCGATTGCCTTTTTGTATGGCATTTTCTTTTATGCCAAGGCGCGCAATACACCTAAAGGCTCCACTTATTTCAAACCCAGAAAAAGCGGTGGGCTTGAAGTCTCGTCGCGCCGGGATTTCTATTTTTTGCTGGCGATGAATATTCCCATGTATCTCGCCCTGGGCGTGCTGACCTGGAAGCTGGGGCCCGATAATCTGGGGCTGCTGGAGTTGAACACTACCTTTATGATCTACGCGGCACTGGCGGTCTTGTTTGTGGTTCAGACCCAGCAGATCTACAAGGTGAACAAGGATCTGTGGGACAAGCCTCAGGCCGTGACTCAAGGATATAAATTCAAACAGGTGGCAGTGCTTGACTGGGCCTATTTCGTGACCTTCGGTTCGGAGCTGGCGGTCGTTTCCATGCTGCCGCTGTTTTTTATGGATACCTTTGCTCTGGGCGCGGTGCAGGCCGGGTTGCTGGCTTCGGGGTTTGCCTTTATGAATCTGGTGGCGCGCCCCGGTGGCGGCTGGCTCAGTGACAGATTCGGGCGCAAGAAAACCCTGTCTATCCTGATTTGCGGCCTTGCCCTGGGGTACCTGCTGCTGAGCCAGATTGACGGCAGCTGGTGGATTGCGGTCGCGGTGGTGGCGACCATGTTGTGCTCGTTCTTTGTGCAGGCCGGCGAAGGTGCCGTGTTTGCCATGGTGCCCCTGATCCAGCGTCGCATGACCGGTCAGATTGCCGGTATGGCTGGCGCATACGGCAACGTGGGCGGGGTCACCTTTTTGACCGTGCTATCCTTTGTGGAAACCTCGACCTTCTTTATGGTAATAGCTGCGGCCGCCGCCGTGTGTCTGGTGTTTGTGCAGTTCCTCGATGAGCCCCAGGGTCACATGACGGAAGTGCTCGAAGATGGCACGGTACAATTGATTCAGGTTCACTAGCCAGGCGCAGGTCGCACCTTGTGAATTCTTTCGGCCCCTTCGGGGGCCTTCGCGTTTGTGGAGCGCATGCCGATATGCATCTGGACTCTGGCCTTCGGGTCACCACCGCGCAAGTATCCAACGCCGGGCGCAAGGCGCAAAATGAAGATGCGATAGGCATTCGGGTACCCGAAGCCCTTACGCTGGCCGTGAAGGGTGTGGCTGCCGTGATTGCCGACGGGGTCAGCAGCGCCGAGGCCGGAAAGGAAGCCAGCCAGACCTGCGTCATCAATTTTTTGAATGACTATTTCAGCACGCCCGATTCCTGGTCGGTGCAGGTATCGGCGCAAAAGGTGCTTACCGCGCTGAATCGTTGGCTCTATGGTCAGGGTCAGCCCTATCTTGAAGCTCACAAGGGGTTTATCAGTACGTTTTCAGTGCTGGTGATCAAGTCCTGCACGGCGCACCTGTTTCATATTGGTGACAGCCGTATTTACCGTTTTCGCGATAACCAGCTGGAGCAACTGACCCGCGATCATTGCGCCTATGTCAGCACCGACAAGGCCTATCTTACCCGCGCCATGGGAATGGATCTGAGTATCGACGTGGATTATCGCACTGAAACGGTGCAGGCGGGCGATGTGTTTCTCACCACCACCGACGGGATTCACGATTTTATCGAGCGTCGCGCCCTGGAAATGCTGTTACAGGAAAGCCCGCTGCACGCGAATGAGGATGAACTCTGGCACTTGTGCCGGCGCCTGATTGCCCGGGCACTGGACAATGGCAGTGATGACAATCTCAGCTGCCAGCTGGTGCGCGTCGACGCCCTGGGGCAGGCCAGCCCGGCGGAAGTCTATCAGCAGTTGGGGGCGCGACCCTTTCCGCCACCTTTGACCGAAGGTATGGTGCTGGATGGGTTGAAAGTGCTGCGGGAGTTGCACGCCAGCCGCCGCAGCCAGGTGTATCTGGTTGAGGCCATTGCCAGCGGCGAGCGTTGGGCGATGAAAACGCCATCGGTGAACTACGAAGACGATGCTGCTTACATAGAGCGCTTTGTGTTTGAAGAGTGGATTGGCCGGCGCATCACCTCTGAGCATGTGGTGCGGGTTGTGGTGCGCGATGCGCCACCTTCGTGCCTGTACTACCTGTGTGAGTATGTCGAGGGGCAGACGTTGGGGCAGTGGATGCAGGCGCATCCTCAGCCGGATATCCCGGTGGCGATGAATCTGGTGCGTCAGATGATTAAAGGCGTGCGCGCCATGCACCGAAAGGACGCTCTGCATCAGGATCTCAAGCCCGATAATCTGGTGGTCACCGACCAGGGAGGGGTAAAGCTGATCGATTTTGGCTCCTGCCATGTGGCCGGGCTGGCCGAGATTGATAGCCCCATTGAGCGCGACATTGCCCTGGGAACCGCCACCTACAGCGCCCCTGAGCAGCATTTGCGGCGCCAGTGTTCCACCCGATCGGATCAGTTTTCGCTGGCCATGATTGTGTATGAGTTGCTTACCGGGCAGCTGCCTTATGGTGAACGCTATGAGCACTGTCAATCGGCCAAAGACTTTGCCGGCCTGACCTATCGCCCTGCCTATCAGTTCAACCCCATGGTGCCGGTATGGATGGACGGCGCGTTGCAAAAGGCCCTGCAGATCTCGCCCCAACGGCGTTATGCCGATTTATCGGAGTTTTTGCACGAGCTGGAGCACCCAAACAAGGCCTTTACGCATGATCGTTGGCAGCCCTGGCTCGAACGCAGCCCGGTGCGCTTCTGGCAGGTTGCCTGTGGTGTTCTGATGGTGCTGCAGGCGCTGACCTTGTGGTTGTGGGTGGGGTAAGGCAGTGAGCCAGCTCACTGCCTTCAGGCAGGGGATTAACGCTTGCGACGGGTCGCGCTCAGGCCGATACCACCGGCCACCAGCAGCAACAACGACGATGACAGCGGAATGCTGACGGGGGTTGGAGCGATGTACATATTAACCGAGGTCAGCAGGATAGTGCCGTTGGCTTTTTCATCAACGCCCAGGGTGGCATCTTTCCAGACAAAGTCGTAGCGCAGCGAGCCAAAGTTGGCACCACCGGCCGCACCGCTACCGGTCCAGCTGAAGCCTTGTGAAATCGCATCGGTCCTGAACAGGTCGTTGCTGGCATCCAGGTCGAGATATTTCCAGTTGAGCGGGTCGTAGGGAAAGGCAGTACGACGTTCGTCGGTGAGTCTCAGCACGTCAGTCGTAGCGTCAACGAAATACCGGTCGTTGACCGTGAGTATTCTGGAGGTAGGGTAGAAAGGCTCGTTGAAGCCGTTGATGCTGATGTCGATCCAGTTGGTAGTGGACCGGTAATCGCCAATGACAGTGCTTGCATTCATATCCAGCGGCACCCGATCCAGGTCGAGCCTGAAGGTGCCGGTGAGGCGCCTGCCGGTCATCTTGTTCAAGCCAGCGTAGCTGGCACCGGTGATATTGCCTGTTTTATCGAAATGCGTGCCCTGAACGGTACCTTCAAAGGTACCCACCAGCAAAGTCGCCCAAGAGTTGCTACTCAGTGCACTTACCAGGCACAAGGCTCCCGCTTTTATTATCTTATCCATAGGTTTCATCCTGAAAGTTTATTTATACAGATTGTAATTGAATGTTAATTGGGCAGGTGTGCGTAGATTCACACGGCAATTAAATTAATGTGCCTCGTGTGCAGTGCACCGGGATGAACAAGGGCATGTACAGCACCTTCAGGGTACTACTTCCACTGTTTTCCGGTCGGTCTGGCCCTGGCTGTCAATGACCAGAATCTCCTGTCGGCCTTCGCGGATACTTTGGTAACTCAGGCGCTCGTTGGCCGCACTCTGAGCAAAGAAAGCCCCATTGATATACCAGTCAAGGTGGCCTGTGCCGCCGCTGGCCCGAAGCGAAATACTGGGCAGGGCCTGGGTATCCAGGGTGCGGGTGAGGCGGCTGCCGGTTTCGATGCCGAGGATTTGGGGCGGCGTCTGGTTCAGTGGCTGATCCTCGTGACAGCGGGGATCAAGCGGTGGAATCCGGGCCTGGCGGCGTTGGGACGGTTGCAGCCAGGGCTCGATGGCGACGGGCCAGAGCGCGATTTCACGTTTGACCGGGTGCGTGCCCTGACAGCCAGGAGTAACGCGTTTTCCCGATTGGGCATCGACCCAGAGTACCAGTGGATTGGTGCCCGATGTGACGTCGGGCGCCAGCGTTGGTGGCGCCGTGCCGGTCAGGGTGAGTGCGGCATGCCGCTGCTCGCAAAACTCCGAGTAGTGGCCGGCACGGGTGCCCAAGGGCCAGCAAATGTCGGTCGCCTCCACCTGCACTGGCGCCGCCGGCCAGGGGCTGAGATCGTCGGGCAACAGCCGGAATACCTGAAACATCAAGGGTGCCGCTGTGAGCGCACCGTAATGGCCAGGCAAGGGCGTGCCATCGGGGCGGCCCACCCAGACCCCCACTGTGTGGCCGGGCATTACCCCAATGGCCCAGGCATCCCGAAAGCCATAACTGGTGCCGGTTTTCCAGGCAATGCGGGGCGTTGAGGTGGTCGCCTGACGGCTGTTGAGGCGCAAAAACTCGGGCTGGGTGCGCAGCATGTCGGCGGTGATCCAGGCACTTCCCGGGCTGAGCAAATAGCGCCAGTGCAGCGGGTCCTGGGCGCGAAAGCGCAGTTCTCCCACCAAGCCCTGATTGGCCAGCGCACTGTAGGCCCTGACCAGGGTTTCCAGCGAGGTACCAACACCGCCGAGAATCAACGCCAGGCCCGGATCTCCCGCTGTGCGCAGATTCAGCCCTGCCTGCTGCCAGCGAGCCATAAAACGGCCGGTGCCAAAGGCATGAAGCAGGTTCACGGCGGGCACATTGAGGGAGCGTTGCAGGGCGTCGGTCACGCTTACCGGGCCATTGAAACTGCCACTGAAGTTGGTCGGTCGGTAGGCCTGACCGTGGCGGGGCACATCGGCCAGGAGCGACATGGAATGGATCAGTCCGTCATCAAGGGCCATCGCGTACAAAAACGGCTTGAGTGTCGAGCCGGGAGAACGAACGCCTCGCACCATATCAAGGTAGCCAAACCGCGCAGTGTTACCGAACTCCAGGGCACCGGCGTAGGCCTGCACACTCAGATCCTCATTGCGCACGACCAGTACCGCCACCGAACTCTGGGCGGGTAACCAGGAGGACTGCTGCCGCAGCAGGTCTTCGATTCGCTGTTGCAGCAGACCATCGAGCGTGGTGTGTATTACCGGCGTGCGGGGCGAGTCACTGATCATGCGCCGTGCCAGCAAGGCCGCCCGTAACGGGGGGCGCAGGTGGCTGGCGTACACACTTTCGAGTTTGGCATCGGCAACCCGTTCCTTGGGCCAGACGCCCAGGGCGGCCATGCGATCCAGTACCTTGTCACGGGCCGCCTGCGCCGGTTGCGGGTGCCGATCGGGGCGCAAGCGACTCGGTGCCTGGGGGAGTACGGCCAGCAGGGCGGCTTCGGCTGCCGTAAGTTCGCTGGCGGGCTTGTCGAGATAGGCAAAGGCCGCCGCCTGTACTCCCTCAATGGTGCCGCCAAAGGGGGCCAGATTCAGATACAGCTCCAAAATGGCTGTTTTATCGAGATGCCATTCCAGCTGCAGGGCGCGCAGTATCTGTTGCAGCTTGATCCAGGGAGAGCGCCCGGCGGCCGGATACAGGAGGCGGGCCACCTGCATGGTCAGGGTCGAGCCGCCGGAAATCACCCGCCCATGGCGCACGGCCTGCCAGGCGGCGCGCAGCAGGGCTACCGGGTTGACACCGCAGTGATGCCAGAACCACTGATCTTCGTAGGTGAGAAGGGCCTCGATATAAAGTGGCGAGACATCCTTGCGCTGCACCGGGTAGCGCCAAACGCCTTGAGCATCGGCAAAGGTGCGCAAGGGGCGGCCTTCGCTGTCGGTAACCACCCGGGCGTAAAGCTGCGATGCTTGCGGCAGCACCATGGGATACCGGTAGTCCAGTCCTCCCATAATGCCCGCGAACATCAGTATGGCCATGGCCAGCCGCCTGAGGGTGCGCATCCCGCTGCTTCCTTTGCCTGCCTGCCCCTATCTTGGCACCACCACGACCTGCTCCGGCGCATCGCCGATGGCGCGGTATTCGGGCCGGTACATATCTTCAACGTAGGGCGGCGGCACGCGGTAGGTGCCTGGCGTGACGGCGCGCATCAGGTAGAACAGGCGCTGCTGCCCCCACTGGGCGTCGATGGCAGCAACATAGCGATCATCCCGGTACTCCTGATGCTTGATCAGGGTGTTGCGTTGCAGTTCGGGAATGAGGGTGCCATCCACGCTGATCAGATCGGTCTTGACGCCATCGGGCAGATTCGGGTTTTCCAGCTCGAAACCGGCGGGAATCATGTCGATCACCAGCGTATCGGGCGCCCGTCTGTCCTGACCGATTTGCAGCCCCACCAGCACCAGATCGCCGCTTCGCACCTGGGTCAGCCCGTCCAGGGGCTTGCCGGTGGCATCGAAGTAGGTTCGCAGTATGTGATAGCCATCGGCAACCGGCGTCGGTTTTGTCAAGGGATAGCCGACGGCCTGCAAGGAGGCGAAGAGCGGGCCGGCACCGGTAAGGGTGATCTGGCCTCCGGCGGCCAGCGGCTCACTGCCGAGCTTGCGCAAATAGGCGGCGGCCTGTTTGAGTGTCTGGGCAGGGGCATCGCCCAGTGTCAGCTCGGCGCTCCAGGGGTGCTTGCTGTTGCTCTCAAGCATGACGCCGGCCAAAAAGAGCGCATTGCGCTCTTGCGTGCTTAGCCAGCGGCGGCTTTGCACTTCGCCGGCAAGGCTCATGGCGTGGCGGTAGATGTCGCTCTGGCGCTGGCGGTGTTTCAGCAGCAGATAAACTGTCATGGCTTCATCGCGAATATCGCTGCCGTAGTCACCCAGATAACGGTTGACCGGATGTTTGAGGGCCAGGGCTTCATTCAGTGCCACCTGACCTCGGGCATCGTCGCCGGCCAGTATCAGCGCCAACCCCAGGTGCACCAGTGGCAGGCGGGTTTCGGCATCCTTGCGCTGACGATCATGCAGGGTGCGCAACGACGACAGCGATACCTGGTTAACCCGTGCCAGCACATAGGCGGCATAACTGCGATAGGCCAGCCGGTAATGGTTCATGTTGTCGCTGTAGCGCTGCTCAAACTGGCTGCCGGGGCGATTCACGTACTCCTTCAGGCGCCCCAGGGTGCTGTCGAGCAGTTGCGATGGCACCACAAAGCCCTGCTCCCGCAGGTTGAGCATAAAGTCTGCAACATAGGCGGTGAGCCAGTGTTCTTCGTCAGAATTCGCGTCCCACAGACCGTAGCCGCCATTGGCCTTTTGCATGCCGGCAATGCGGGTCAGCGCCGCAGCCACCCGTTCGGCCCGCTCACTGTCAGAAAGGAGGGGCATGTCGAATTGCTTTTGGACTTCCTGGGTGCTGTAAGCATAGGGATACGCGGTGCTGCTGGTTTGCTCAAGGCAGCCGTAAGGGTAACGCAGCAGGTGCTTGAGTTGTGTATTGACATTCAGATCCACCCGATTGGTCAGCGTCAGCAGGGCCTCGACCGATCCGGGATGCAGCCCGTCAGCCAGGCCGGCCGGTATCTTCAGGGACGGTGGCGTTGTGGCGTTATCCTCTGCCGTGGTGTCCGGCGAAAGAAGACTGCCGTGCCATTGACGCAGTTCAGCCGGGTAAGCCGGGCGCACGCCCAGTCGCCATTGCCGCTCGATGTTTGCCATACCGGGCGCACTCAGGGCAACCGAAACCGTGCCGGTTGCCAGCTGGTCGGCGTGCAGGGCAAAAGGAATCCGGGTTTTGGCTTCATTGGCCAGCTGCAGTCTTTGGTGGCTTTCTGTCTCTGTGAGGGCAGCGCCGGTACGAATCTGCACGTTCAGATCCAGCGGCCCGCCACTGAGATTATGCACATCCAGCACCCCGGACGATTGATCGCCCATGGCCATAAACCGGGGCAGGTTGATCTGGCTCACCAGCGGCGCTGCTACCGTGGTTTCCGCCTCGGCACTGGCATAACTGTCACTGCCAAAGGCGAGCGCCATCAGCCGCAATTTGCCGTTGAAGTAGGGCAGCGGGAGGGCAATGCGGGCTTTGCCCTGGGAGTCGAGTTTGACCACCGAGGGATTCAGCGACACGATCTGTACATCGGATTCGGGCATTTCGCCGCCGCGGGACAGATCCACGTCGCCGCCAAACCGCAGGCGTGCCTTGGTGTCCTGATGCAGTTCAATGAGCCGGCTGTACAGATCGTAGCTGTCGCTCTGGTAGCGTCGCTGGCCAAAAAAGGCGTCGAACGGATCGGGGGTCTCAAAGCGGCTGATGTTCAAGACTCCCACATCCACCGCCGCCAGGGTGACATAGGCTTCGCTTGGCACCTCACCGGTGGCCGTTTTTACCTCAAGGGTGGCGACCAGCTCGCTCTCGGGCAGGACTTTTTCCGGCGCCGTAAGGGCAAGGTTCAGTCGCCGCGCTTCGCGATTCAGGGGCAGATGAATCAGGCCAAAGGCCCGCTTGGGAGTTTGCAGCTGGTTGCTGGTGGTGAGACTGGCGGCAGGGCGCAGCACGACTACCGAAATATAGGTGTCGTGGCGGTGCCAGTCTTTGCTGACCGGGATTTCAATCCGGCTCTGGGGTTGCAGCAAGCTCAACTGCTGGCTCCAAAGGAGTTTGTCCGACTCTACCAGCACCATGGCCTGGCCGGCATGCGGGCTGTTGATTTGCAAGGTGGCCGTGTCGCCCCCGTTGTAGGCGGCCTTGTCCAGCGCCAGAGTCACAATATCGGGCCGGATGGAGCGCTGGGTAGACTGGCTTTCCTGCCAGTGGGCGTACCAGTCTTCTCCGGCGTGAAAGCGCAGGGTGGTTTTGTGGCTGCTGCCGGGGTCGAGCACTTCCAGCCGGTAGCGGCCCCAGTCGACAGGGAAACTGAAGCGGTTGTCGGTATGGGCTTGCAGTGCGGTGATCTGGCTGCTGACGACAAACTCCTTGTCGGTGAATTCGTAGTGCCAGCCCTGATTGTCGTTGTATTTCCAGTAATACTGACGATCTTCCCGTATCAGCCGGATTTCAGCCTGCTCGGCGGGCAGCAGGCTGCCATCCGCGGCTGCCCGCACCAGGTCAAAGCTGACCAGTGACTGGGCCTCGGGGTTCTTGTCGCCGAAGGAGGGCCGGATACCGTACTGGGGTTGATCCGGCCAGAGGCTGGCCTGATAGGCCCGGGTTACGGGGCGCCCACCCGATTCATACAGACTGGCCACCAGTTGCAGGCTCATGGGTGACTGAATGTGGCTCCATGTCGGTTCCAGGCTGATCTGGCCGATGCCTGCGTCGTCCAGAACAATGTCCTCGACGCTCAATGCATCGGGCAGGGTCTCGAATTCGTTGCCAAAGTAAAAGCCGGCCAGGGTTTGGTGTGGCTGGCGTTGCAGGCTCAGGCTGGCCTGGGTACTCAGGCGATTGCCGGCGGCCGGTGCCCCATAGAGATAACGCCCCTCAACGGCAACCGCGATGGATTCGCCGGTGCCAAATTGCAGCGGGGTGAGACTGTCGTGATTAAAACTGAGGGTCATGCGTTCGGGCAGAAAGTCTTCCACATGAAAATAGAGCTGCTGGTCGCCCCCCTGCAGGTTGTTGACTTCGAACCGCCACAAGCCGGTGGGCGCGTTGGTCGGCAGGGTGAAGCGCTGGTGATAATAGTTCAGTGCCTGAGCCTGCAGCAGGCTCTCCTGTGCGACCAGACCGTCGGGCCGTATCAGCCGGGTGTTGAGTGTTTGTGCAGGTACCGGTTCGCCGTCGGGCCCGCGTAACAAGGCATGCAGATCCACGGTTTCGCCGGGGCGGAACAGATCACGCGGGGTGTACATGAACAACTCTTGGGGGTGCACAGGTCGCCTGCCCAGATCAAAGGCCGACAGATCCAGCGCCGGGCCGGTGAAGTCGAGCAGCGAGACCTGCTGGTCTTTGTAGGCAAGCAGGTAAGCAATGTTGTCACTGAGGTTGTTGAAAATGGCTTCTCCCTGGGGGGAGGTCTTTTGTTCCTGGATCAGGGTGCCATCGCTTTTATGCAGCGACAGGCGCACACCGGCCAGCGGCAGCGCCGACTGCAAGGAGGCTGCTTCAATCACCAGTTGCCGGGCATATTTGCGCGCATGCAAGCCAATGTCGGTCACGGTGAAATAGGTCATCTGCCGCTGGTAGTCGTAGGTGCCGGGCTCATCCATCACTGCAACGTAAAGGCCCGGTGCCTGCAGCTCGATAATGTCTTCGACCGCAATGGCCATTTTGGTGAGCGTGTTTTTGGGTGGATTAAGACTGAAGCGGCCGCTGTAAGCCAGCGTGCCCCAGTGGCGCAAGGATTCGTAGTTGTAAAAGCGTTCACCGTAGTTGTTTTCGGCCGCTTGCAAAAACTGATGGATTTTTTCCGGGTGAATGCGGTGGAAGTTGATTTCAACCTCATTGACGTTGATGACTGATACCGGTAGCCCGCTGGTCAGGCGCAAGGGCAGGACACTGCCGTTGCTGGCAAAGCTGACGGCGGGTTGCACATCGCGGGTGGTAACGCTGCCTTGTATCGGCTCGGCCAGGGTGGTGCCGGTCAGAGCCGGCAGGCCGTTAAATACCGAAATGTCGTAGGTGGTCTGGGGTTCGGTCTGCGCGAAGTAAAGGACCCGCCCGTCCTCCGACAGCACCCAGGCGCCATCGGCCAGCCCTTTGCCGGGTATGGACACGCTCAGGTATTGGTGCAGCGGCGTCTTGGCATCCAGGGGGGCCGAGAGGGTGACCGCCAATGCATTCTTGCCCTGCCATTGACGCTCCGAAATATCCAGCACCTTCAGCTCGGTACCGGCGTAGCGGGCTTTAATGGCTTCCACGGACTCCTTTTTCACCGGCCCGCTGGCGCTTTGGGTATCGCCGGTGGGCGCTTGTTCTTCCCGGCAGCCGGTAAAACAGAGGATCAAGACCAAAAGCCATGCAACATAAACGCGCGGATTCACGATTACCTCCAATGTACGGTCGGGCAGTTCTAAGGGCGGGACTTGATCACATCATATCCGGTTTTTGGCAATAAATTGTGATCAATTATGGCGCGCTATCTGACATCAAAAGCGGCAGGTTGTCATCCGGAAAAGCGCGTCCTTCGCAGGCGGCGAAAGACGCTGTGAAGCCGTTGGCAGAAAGCTTAGGGGCGTGGTGGCAGATGGCTGTCGATGAGGCGGCCGCGGGCGATGATGCGACTGATCTGGATGCTGTGGGCGATATTTTGGGTCGGATCGCCGTCAATGAGCAGCAGATCGGCGGGTGCTCCTTCGCTCAGCGTGCCAAGGCCGGGCAGATGCAACCATTCGCCCACCACTGCACCAGGTCGGCTGGTGGCCATGCTCAGCGCCTGCTGCGGTGTAAAACCACACTCATTGACCAGCAAGGCCAGCTCATGGTGGGTCGAGCTGCCCGCCGGGGCGCCAAACAGGGGCGAATCTGTGCCCAGTAACATAGGCATGCCACGGGCTTGCAAGGCCCGACAGCCGTCGAACATGTCTTTCGTGTGTTTGGCAATGTTTTCGGCGTAGTGGCGCATGGTGGGCTCGGTTTCACCGGGAGTTTTGAAGGACTCAACCACACCGCTGTCCATGACCCGGGTGTCGTCTGCGGTGACCGGGTTGTCTCCGCGAATGGCGGTTCCCACATTCTGGAATACCCGTAGCGTGCTGATCACCGGGGTATTGGCGGCCTGCAGCCGATCCAGGGCCGCTGACGACAGGGGGGTGCGGTTAACGCTGTGCGCAATGTAGTCGACACCGGCATCCAGGGCGGTTAACAGATTTTCTTCACTGCCGACATGGGCAGCGACGGGCAAGCCCTGCCGATGTGCGGCCTCAACGGTTTTTTGTGCCAGCGGCGCGGGGAGTGAAGGCGATTCCAGCGGAATCTGGTCGATCATGATTTTTACCACCGATGCGCCATCGTCCTTGCGGCTTTTGATCAGCGCCTCGAAATCGGTGGTGTCACTGATTTCATCCACCATCAGGTTTTTGATCAGCTTGCCCACGGGCCAGGCCAGTGAGGTTTCAATCAGGGGCCCGGGGTGGCTGTGGGCGACACTGATCTGGCGCCCGGCAAAGGCCAGCCGGGGGCCGCTGGTTTCCTTCTGTTCAATATCGTCCTGCAGCCCCTTGATGAGTTTGGGGATGCCACCCATGTCCACGACGCTGGTCACGCCAAACGCCAGAAACGCTGACAAAGTACGTTCCGGCGGGTAGAAGGTGGGGCGCCAGGGGGGCGCTTCGGTGCCGTTAACGTGTACGTGCATGTCGATCAACCCCGGCATCACCAGCTTGCCTTGGGCGTCAAGCACCGTCTCGGCGTCGGCCTTCATGGGGTGGGGAGCGATGCGGGTAATGCGACCGTCCTCGATCAGCAGGTCGGTGTTGTCGAGAATCGGGCTGGCCGCGCCCCCATCGAAGACTCGTGCCTGGGTGATAAGAATGGAACCGCTGGTAGCGGCATTCTGAGTCAAAGGTGGAAGCGATGCGTAATGCACGCAACCGCCCAAACCGGTCAGCGCTACACTCAAAACAAGCGTAGAAGAGTAGGGCAGTGCAGGTGTGGACAATAGCTTGGCTACAAAAAAAGAAGAGCGACGGATCATAATTCCGATTATTCCTGAGTGCAGTGTTACTGTGCCTGAAGGCGGTACGTCATCAATTGAATGACAGGTATAAGATGAGTGTCGAAGCTGAACCTTGTTGTTTTGTACCGGAAAACTAACAGACTTGTCCGCGCTTTTCTACGTCTTGCGTTACACTGGTTACTTGCTGGCCTGTTTGCACAGATAAAGCAGGGTGCTGGTTTTTCACTGCAATAGGAGCTTGTTACCGGTGTTGAAAGTACAGGTGTCGAAACTGGGTCTGGGATTCGCTCTGAGTTTCTGGGGTATGGGCCTGCTGGTGTTTGGTTACCATAGCTGGTCTGTCTACACAGATCCGGCCAGCACCGGCTATACCGCCATTTACTTGCTGCCGTTCGCCATGCCCTGGATCAATCTGCTGCCCGAATCCTGGTTTTCCGGTGCGCTGTGGCAACCGCCCTGGGTTCCCGGCTGGTGGGCGTTGGTCGGGCTCAATACCCTGCTGTTGTATTTGCTCTGCGGCGGCTTGAGCCGTAGAGCCTGAGTCAGACCTCATGAAGAGGGGGTGACCTATGTGCTTGAGAGATCTTGCTCGCGCTCGACAACGCAGTTCGACTCCTGTCCGTCTTTGGGCTCTTTGTCTGCTCGTGTTGTTTGGCCGATGTGGCAGCGCCACCGAGTTGGTACTGCACGTGCCCATCACCAACGACACGCCCACACAGCATTACTATTTTCATGAACTTCTGACCACCGCGCTCAAGGAAGCGGGTCACACTCCTACCCTGGTGGTCAGTGCCTTGCCACAGGCTCGCATTCGTCGCTCGATGGATGTTGGTGAACTATCGATTTACTGGATGGTGGCATCCAGGGAGCGGGACCAAACCTACATTCCTGTTGAAACGGGGTTGACCAACGGACTCATCGGCAAGCGAATTCTGTTTATCAAGGCCGATACGCAGATGCTCTACGACAAGGTGGACAGTCTGGATGTCTTTCGCAAGCTCCAGCTGGTGGGTGGTATGGGCTCCGGCTGGTTCGATGTGGAAGTCTGGAAAGCCAACGATCTTGAGTACCGTGAGCATTCTGGCAACTGGGAGACGATTTTCAAAATGGTAGCCATTGGCCGTGATTACGATTATTTCTCCCGCGGCATGAATGAAATCCTGTCGGAGGCCCGGCAGTATCCCGAGCTTGCGATCGAGCAAAATCTGGTGTTGATCTACGACCGTGATTTTCGATTTTACCTGAGCAAACAAGGGCCCCATGCAGGTGTAAAATACAAGGCAGAGATACGTCAGGCCATGGAGCAGGCCCGTGAATCGGGGTTGATCGACCGTCTGGTAAGAAAGTACTGGTCTGCGGATTTCGAAACCCTGAATTACGATCAGCGCCTCAAGCTCTATCTGAAAACACCGCAGTAGTAGGCGTTGCGCCAAAGCCAACTACACTTACGGAAGATCCCATCCGAAAAGAGGCGATGCCCATGCATACAACGGAAGAAGTTCCTGTGCAATGTCCTTATTGTGGCGAGCATTTCAGTACTGTGGTGGATTGCTCGGTGGAGATTCAAGAGTATGTCGAAGACTGTCAGGTGTGCTGCCAGCCCATGCTGGTAAATGTGCAGATCGATGAACGCGACAAGGTGGCACTGAGCGTGCGCCAGGAAAATGGCTCGTGGTAAGCATTGTCTTGCGGTGGCTGCTTGTGGCGCTTGTATGGTCAGGTGGTTGTGCCAATGCTGGCGAACTGGTGTTGCACGTGCCCATTACCAGCGATACCCCCACCCAGCACCATTATTTTCATGAGCTGCTGACGACAGCGCTGCGTGAGGCGGGCCATGTTCCGCGCCTGATTGTGGAGGAACAACCTCAGTCCCGTATCAAACGCTCCCTTGATTCGGGCATGATTTCGCTTTATTGGCTGGTTGCCTCGGCCGAGCGCGATCAAGCCTATGCCAGGATCGAAACAGGATTGACCAACGGTTTGATTGGCAAACGAATTTTGTTTATTAAAGCCGGTC
>JBFHRO010000029.1:0-21139 GCA_041591635.1 Oleiphilaceae bacterium
AAGTGGCTGCAGAAGTTGGGCGCCCCGCTGGCAACCAAAGCCGCCAGTTATATTTTCCAGGCAGAAAAAAGCGTACCTGAGCGTTTGCAATTCTATAACTTTCTGCACCAGAACAAGCCCGAAAGCGTATTTACACAAGCATTTCTCGACTCGGTTGATCCGCAACAACCTGATTGGCAATATAAGGCTCGGTGGGACGAAGTAACGGCCCCGCTCGTTGACAGAATGCTGTATCTCGACTGGAAATTCACCCTGGCCGACAACGACCTGGTCAAGGTGAACAACATGACTGCAATGGCAGGCATCGAGGTTCGCTATCCCTTGCTGGGCGAGACCTTGCTCAAATCAGCGCAGTCCATTCCGGCGCAAATAAAACTGCCCGGCACAAAGCTGCGGCACTTTTACAAGTATGCACTTACCGGTGTTCTCCCCCATGAAACCATTACAAAAACCAAGCACGGCTTCGGTCTGCCCTTTGGGCAGTGGCTGGTGAATGATATCAACCTCAAGACATTGGCCTCCCGGTCACTCGAGGCACTCAAGGCACGCAACATCTTTCACCCCGACTTTATTGATATGGCTGAACGCAAATGCCACGAAGTTCACGCGTCCTACTACGGTGAACTGGTTTGGGTCATGATGATGCTAGAGCTTTGGCTTGCGAGTCACGAAGGCGACGCAGGCCAGGAAAAGGTTGGCTTGGCATAGTAGTTCAATGCCAACTGTGCCAGGAATCCCCACTTATGCCGCCGCCAGGGCGTATAGCGGGGGAATTCGAACGGATGGGTTTGTGCGGTGCCCGTACCGATACTGGTCGATACCGCAACTGAATAGCCGGCCGCTTCCACCATGGCTCGAATTGCTTGATCGTAGTCCTGATTTGGTTTTCCGTTGGGGTAAGCGAAACAATGGATTGGAGCATCGATGATAGACTCCAACACCTCCTTGTTTCTGTGAATCTGGTACCATGCTTCGTCACGGGAAACCTTGGTCAGAATCGGGTGTGATAATGTATGTCCGCCAATAACCATGCCGGCATCATGCAAGCTTTTAACTTGAGGCGGAGACATCATTAGTCCTGTTGGCAAGGCATAGCCTTGAGTCAATGCAAATACTTTTTGTGACCGCTCCTTGAACGGCAGATGGCGAAGTTGTTTGAGCACAGTCAGTGCTGCCGGAAAGCGTTCGACATCCTTTGTAATTGAATAGACACCCAAGGATAGGTGACTAAGATCCAGTGTTCCCAAAGAAACCAAACGGAACATTTCCAGCACGGCATCGTTCCACATGATGCCGCCATCCAGATAATCGGAGGCGATGAAAAAGGTGGCCGGAATTCGATATCTGTCGAGAATGGGTAAAGCTACGGAAAGATTGTTTTCATAACCATCATCGAAACTGACCGCAATCGCACCTGCCGGTAATCGATCCTCCAGTGTTGCCAGTATTCCTTCGATCAGATCAACGGGTTGAAAATTCTCGGAAATCCAGTGCATCTGCTGCTCGAAATGAGTTGCAGTTATTTCGAATGGGCGCATGATGTCTTCACCCGGAAGTACCTGATGATACATCAGTATCGGAAGCTTCTTCCCTTGTGAGAGTAGCTTGCAGGCTAGGCGGAACATAAACACAAATCCTGGTGTGATTTAATGAGCGTTTTTTCCTTGGCAGTCTTACCACCCGCCCTCAACACCACATATGCCGCCCAGGATCGGCAGTGGAGAAACCGAGCAAGGTTACTTTTCCCTTTGCAATCGAGCTTTAATACGCTTGATCACCGGCTTGAGTGCGTATGCCCATGACCAGATAAGGCCGACGGGTCTGGATCTGTTTATGGCAAACAAACCGTACACCTCGCGCTCTTCACTCATCCAGTCCTGCTTGAAAGGATCATCGCCATTGAGGAAATCTATCAGGCTTACGCCATCTTCGGTACACACCGCCCTGATCATATTTTCGGTTAATAGCGAACCGACAGAGTATTTCGAGAACTCGGGATCGTACGCCAGCTTGAAAATGTTGGCAGTGCCTTCCTTCACGATCCAGATTTGCGCACTGGCGGGGCATTGATCCACAAGAATAACACCCAGCCGTAACGAGCCGTTTTCTGCACAAAGCTGACAGAGCCCTCCAATCAATTCAGGAAAGGGTTCCATTACTTTCCAGCTTTTTTCATAAACTGTCCAGTAGTGTTTTAATCCCGTCGACACATCATCGGGCGATGAATACATGACAAATTCACAGCCGGCCTTTTCGGCTTTCTTCCTTTGCCGTTTGAGCGTATTGACCAGTTTCACCGGACGGGTTTGGAAGTAGGTTTCAAGATCATCGACCGGCTGAACCCAATTAATGGACTGGTGATACCGCTGAACCTGCCAGCGCGGGCTGTTTCGCAACTGGCTTTCAAACAGGTTCCAGACCGGATCCAGGGCATTGAGTGGCAACAGGTTGATGGCGTCCGAATTTTTGCTCCAATACGAGACTACCGACCCGGCAACTTCGTCAAGAAACGGACGCGAAGCCAAGTCTTCCCTGCGGGCAATGAGGGTAAAGCGCGGAAAATAGTAGTTGGTTAGTGCGTTGCACTGTTTCGCAACCTTGTACTCACGACTGATGTCGAGCGGCAAAATGGCACGTATCAATTCGTGTTTGTCACGAATAATCATTATTTGAACCGCGTTTTTGGGCATTCCGGCCAAAACGGTCCGCTCATAAAGCACATAAAAGGCGTAACTATTAAATACAGACAAGTGTGTTTGTGCCGTCCAAAATCGGACGGCATCACTTGATAGGGACGAAATGGCATCAGCTACTTGAATTATCATTTGCATTCATGTTTTGTGGCCCAGGTTGGTGATGATCCCAAAGGGCTGGCTAGTTAAAACTGGCGGCTTCCATCAATACTTCCTGCAACTTATGTGCGCCGCTCTCCCGGCTGAGATCCGCCACGTCTTTGGCAGAACTCGCGTTATTTGTCGCCAGATCCTCAAGCAGCATGACAAGTGCTTCCCTGATTTTGGCGGCATCATTAAGCGGCGCAATCAGGCTTTGCGGGTGGGCAGCCAACAGTTTTCCGGTTTCTCCGGTCATGGATGTCAAGGCCAGTACTGGCCGGCCGACGCGCAGATATTCATAGGCCTTTGCAGGAATTTGCATGTCACAGTCGTCAGCCTGCAGCAAAAGCAGCATGTCCGCCACGAACATTTCCTCAATCGCTTCGCGGTAAGGTATGGATGGAGCAAAATCAACCAGGTCGTCGACCTGTTTTTCGCAGGCCATTTTTTTGAACACATCATCGTGGCCGGTTGCTCGTAATACCAAAGAGAAGTTTTCGGACGAAACAGTGCCATGCTGTTTCAGCGTCGCCAGTGCTTCAAACAAATGCACGGGATTGCGCTCGTGCGGATAAATGACCCCTGAATGAAGCAGTATTCGTTTCCCTTTACTTGCTACCCGTGCCGCATCGCGACCAAGCCCTGTAAACATTTCCTCGTCGTAGCCATTGGGAATCACCAGGCATTTGCCGGTCAGCAATTGCGGATATTTGTTTTGATAGAAGTCTTTGGCTCCATCGGTGACGAAGACAAGTTTGCTCGCATGTTTCGCGGCCAGTTTTTCGATCCACAAGAAACTTTTACGGACCAGGTTGTTGGCCGGATAGCCCGCTTGTGCCATGGGATCTCTGAAATCGGCAATCCAGGGTATACCGGTAATCTTGTGCAGCAAGTACCCTACCAGGTGAGCCGAGGCGATGGGATACGTGGAGACAATGACATCAGGGCGATTCCGACGTATTTCTTTCAGCCCAGCCAGCAAAGCACAAGGTATCCAGCTTTGATAACGATCAGGAATGGCCATCCACTGCGCATATTTTCCTTTGAAGGAAAGGTCGCGTGCGGCATCCTTTCCCCACGCCCGGATTACCTTGACCTGTGGCGGAATGAACCTGAGCTGGTTAAGATCATAGCGTGGGTATAGTTTTATATTTGCGGTAAGCACCGACACCCCCCATCCCCATTGGGTTAGATAGCGAGTGAACGCCAAGGTGCGGTGAACACCAGAGCTGAAGGCAATCGGTGGGTAATGGTATGCAACGAAAAGAACTTTTCCAGCCATCAAGAGATTCCTTACCACATATATCGACTAAAACGTCTTTGCCGCTGACCGGCGAAAAAAGTTCAGGGCGAGTTTTTTTGGATTCGCGCCTGCAATCCCTTAAGGGGATAACCCAATTGCTGCGCCAGCAGCGCTTGTTCCTGCGCCTTCTTCCACTGTTTCATGTCGGCATACAGCAGGCCAAGATTGTAATGGGTTTCGGCAGCGCCGGCACGGAGCTTGATTGAGGCGAGATATTTTTCTTCGCTTGCCTCCAGCTTGCCGATTTTGTGCAAATAAATACCGTACAGCAGAAATGAAGTCGCATCCTTGGGTTGTAACGCAATTGCTCGCTCGAGATAACACTGGATTGAGTATATTTGATGCTTGTCGGCGATCTGTTGACCTTGTGCCAATTGCAATTTCATCATGGCGTAAAGCGCCCTGTGATGATTTGGAAACGCCCGCAGGGTGTAGTCCAGGTCGGCCGGAACGGTTCCGGAGCGTCCTTTTTCGAGACGTTCGACTTCATTGGTGAAATGGAATTTTTCGACGATTGGCAGGTTTTCAGTGAAGTGCTGCGGATTGGTATAGTCAAAAGGTCCATAAGCGTTGTGCAAAGAGCCGCAGCCGAGGCTATCACTTGCAGCGGCCGGGGCCGCAAATCCAATTGAAAGGCCTACCCAGCCAGCGTAGTGACTGAGAATTTTCAAAAACATCTTCACCCTGCCCCCCTTGTCCTTTGCCCTGGATCTACTCTTGATGCTGTCTGGTTTTGAACAATGGCACTGGTGACTACCACAATACAAATCAAATGATAGGGCAAATCCCAATATGCCAAGCCAAGAAATGCGCCGCCGGTGGCATAGGCAACCAACGAAACCTGCGTCATTTTCAGCAGGTTTTCAGCCCATTCCAGGTCTTTATTCTCTTTACAGCGGCGAATGGTTTTAGACGCCAAAAACCAGTTGGAAATATGCATCAGAAGAAAAAGTATCAACCCGGGAAAACCCAGCTCACCCAATACTTCGAAGTAAATGCTGTGTGCATCATGCACATGCTCAGGAACCGGCGCGTATAAGGCAAACGTCTCCTTGCTCCAAAGCCGGAAACCTCCTCCTGCAATTCTGTCTCTGGCAATGTTGTATGCCACGTGCCATGAATTGATGCGCCCCATGGCCGAGGCATCCTCTTCGTAGGACTCAATGGTATTCATCCGGTCGTACCACTGTTGCGGAATCAATGGAATGATGCCTACCGCGAGAATGGCAGCTGCAAGCCCGATCCTGAATTTATGTTTGCTTTTCCACCACAGCACGACAGAAGTAGCAAACAACGCCACTAGCGCCCCTCGGGAATAGCTGGCAAGAACAGCCAGCAAACTGCAGGCCATGACAACGACAAAACCCCGCTTGATCCATTTGTTTTGATAATAGCCATGCAAGAAATACATCAGGGGGATGACCATGAGCAGCGCCAGCGCCAGCTCATTGTTACCTTCAATAAAGGATCCTGGAGGCCCCCAGACGCGATAACTGCCGGCCGTTGCGATGGCAAACAGCCCGCCTTTGAACCCGAAGAAACCGATCGAAGCGGTAACAACGAGCACCAGCAGGATCAGCTTGTCTTTGTCCTGAAACAGGATGAGCGTGAATAGCATCATGACCTGGATTTTCAAAAACCGTACAAGCTCCTCATAGGCATCATCCGGAAACCAGGCAAATGCGGTGGTTGCCGCCGCCCAAAGCACAAAGAGCACAAGAAAAACAACCGGTGCCCGTAACGGGGGCGCCTTTTTGTCGGGTGAAAAAACCATGGCCAGCGCGGTTACTGCGGTTACCAGAAAAGCAATGGGCATGGAGTAGGCAAAGCCCCACGTCATCCGATGCGGATTCATATAGGCGACCCAGCTCATCAGCAATGCGCCGACATACGGGTTTTTCAAGGCATACAGGCAGCCGGCAACCACCAAAGTCACAATGAGTAAACTGCGCAAATCCACGTTACCGCCTCGCTCCTATTGCTTGTGCCATCAGGCGCTTTTGGTTTTGGCTGGTTGCCTGCCAATCGAATTTTTCGGCATGTTTTCTGGCCGACTCCCTGTCGGGAAGTGCTTGCAGTAACTGCGATAACCGCAGGCTGATCGACTCCAGCGTGCGTTCACACATAACACCTGCATCGGTACCTTCGAGAATTTCCCGTACGCCGCCTACGTCCGTAGCTACCACAGCTGTGCCGCACGCCATGGCTTCAAGCAATACGTTAGGCCAACCTTCTGTTGCTGACGCCAGAATCAAGACATCTGCCAACTGATACTGCTCGATCAAGTCGCCTTGATTCAGTCTGCCGGTGAAACTCACTCTGTCGCCCAGATTCAGGCTCGACACCAGCGATTGCAGGTTTGCCAGCTCCGGCCCATCACCACAGATGACCAACTCTGCCGCAGGAATCGCCCCCATGGCACGAATAACGAGATCATGCCCTTTGAGCGGAATAAGATTCCCCACACTGATGACACGTAGTCGGGTGACGCCCCGGGCCTTGCGCAATGCTGCCCGGTCTTTGGACGGGTGAAACTTCACTAAATCCACACCATTGCGCAGTGTGCTGATGTTTTCACCAGGAACGCCCAGCGCGATCAGCTTTTGCCGTAATGCCTCGCTGACGGTGGCCACATGGGCGGCTTGGCAGGCAGCATCCAGAATCATGGCGCGAGGTTTGGCGTGGGTAGCTATCTCGTTGATGTCGGAGCCGCGTGCCGTAATCATTACCGGGCGTTGAAACCAGTTTCCCAGCAGCACTGCGGCAACCCCGTCGGGATAAAAATAATGGGCATCAATGAGATCAAAATCGAAACCCCGGGCCCGGAGATGTCGCAGCAGGTAACGCAAACGCAGCGCCATCAAAAACGGCTGAAGTCTCATGCCGAGCCTGGGTATATGCAGGTAACGAGGGTAATACACGGTCACCCCCTGCCGAAGTTCCATCGCAGGCAAACGGGCGGCGGCAGCGTACTCGGCCGAGATAAATTTCAACAAGGGAAACCAGGGCTTGGGTGAAATGACCAGGGTTTCAATGCCGCCGGTTGCCAATAATGCCTGCAACCTGTTTTCCACAAATATTCCGAAGGTGGGCTTCTCTTTGTGCGGATAGAGGTTGGACAGTGTCAGTATTTTCATGCGCCGGGTGCCAGCCTGGCGTAGATCGACTTGTAGTTCGCCACACTGGTGGTCCAGTTCCTTACCTGCTCCACATAGTGTCGCCCACCGGTTTTGAGCTTTTCATGGAGCTGCGGCTGATCATGCAGCATCCGTATTTTGTCTGCCAGAGATTGCGCGTCACCGCTTTTGAACAGAACGCCGGTTTCGCCGTCAACGATCAGTTCACGATGGCCACCCACATCGGAGGCAATGAAGAGGTTTTTTTGTGCCATGGCTTCCAGAGGTTTGAGCGGGGTCACCAGTTCGGTCAATCGCATGCTGGTGCGCGGGTACGCCAGCACATCAATCAGCGAATAGTATTGGTGCACTTCGTCATGCGGTACCCGCCCGGTAAAGGTGACACGGGAAGCAAGGCCTTTCTCCTGTACATACTGTTTCAGCCGATGATCTTCAGGCCCACCACCCACCAGCAGCACATGCAGGGTTGGCATCTGCGCTTGCAACAGATCCAGAGCATCCACAAGCAGAGGCAAGCCTTCATAGCCGTAAAAGGATCCGATAAAACCCACCACAAACTTGTCGCTCAGACCGAGCTTTTCGGCGAGAAGTCTGTTCCGGCCTTCACTGATGGTGAATTTCTCAATGTCCACCGCATTGGGTATTACGGTGATCTTGTCAGCCGCAATGCCCCGACTCTGGATATCAGCGCGCAAACCTTCACAAATGGTAGTCACGGCGTCGGCTTTTCGTAACACATAGGTTTCAAGTGCCTTGGTGGCCTTATACCGCAAGCTGGTTTCGGTGGTTGTGCCATGATCCACAGCCGCATCTTCCCAAAAAGCCCGCACTTCATACACCACCGGGATACCCAGTTTTCTGCCGACATGGATAGCCGCCAGTCCATTCAAGGCCGGAGAATGGGCATGGATGATGTCGGGGCGCTCTTCCCTTGCCACCTGATACAGGCGCCTCTCCAGGCCTTTGGAAATCAACCACTGATTCAGCGCCGGCACTTTGGCCAGTGCCCCCAAAAACGCTGGCGAGCGATAGAATTCGAGCCCGTCGAAGGTCTCTTTGGCTGGCACATCGCCGGCCGCCAGATTGTGCTTTTCACTGGTCACATGCGCTGTCTGCCACCCCAACCTGCGTTGCTCGCGCAGAATTGACCGGGTGCGAAAGGTATAGCCGCTGTGCAGCGGAATCGAGTGATCTAAGACGTGCAATATTTTCACAACAAAACCATCCTGTGAGTAACTCGCGGGGCGCTCAAGCTGTTCCACCTTCCATGACTTTGGCGAGGAAAGAGTCAAACATCAAAAGCGTCCAGATCGGCGCACTGTAGTCTCGCTTGCCTGATTCGTGGTCTTCGACCAGGCTTTTCAAGGTAGCCTGATTAAAAAAGCCGGTCGATCGCAGGCGCTCGCCCAACACTTGCTGGCGTACGTGCGCTTTTAACGGGCCACGAAACCAGCTCGCCAAGGGAACGGCAAATCCCATTTTGGATCGGTAAAGAATATCGTGCGGCAAATGAGGTTCCATCGCATTTTTCAGAATGTATTTACCCACCTGCCCTTTGATTTTGTACTCGGGAGGCAAGTTGCTGATCCACTCGATCAGCTTATGATCGAGCAACGGAACCCGTACCTCGAGCGCATGCGCCATGCTTGCCCGGTCAACCTTGGTTAAAATATCGCCGGGCAGATAGGTTTTAAGGTCCAGATACTCAATCAGGTTCAAGGGATCCTGCGAGGGACACTCGGCGGCGTGGCGGTTGAATACTTCAATGGCGTTATAGCCGTTGAGTGTTTTTTTGAACGCATCGGAATACAAAGCGACACGCTGATCGTCTTTGAGTATGGAAATCGTATTGAAATAGGCTTCCACAGAGTTCCGGGCCAGTGCCTGAAAAGTCGTTTTGGCCCTGAAAATGCGCGGCATCCAGTCAAGCTTGGGATACACTCGGCCAAGAAACCCAAACACCGCCCGACGAAAGCCAAAGGGTAGCCGGTTTCGCACTTTCTCTTCGTTCATGTGCCAAATATGGCGCCGGTATCCCGATAAGGATTCATCGGCTCCATCTCCACTTAAGGACACAGTCACCCGCTTTCTTGCCAGCTCACATACCCGATACGTAGGAATGGCCGAACTGTCGGCATAGGGCTCGTCGTAGAGCGTGGCCAGCTTGTCAATCAATCCGAAATCATCGGTATCGACCGTTTCCACAAAATGATTGGTGTGATAGCGCTCGGCCACCTGCTTGGCAAACTCGGCCTCGTTGAACTTTGGATCATTGAAGGCGATGGAGCAGGTATTGACCGGTTCGGACTGAAGCTGGGACATGAGCGCAACCACGGAGCTCGAATCCACACCACCGGATAGAAATGCGCCCAGAGGTACATCGGCAATCATTCGAATTCGAATGGCTTCTTGCATGTTTTTCACGAGATCGGCTGAAGCCTGCTCGTAGCTCAAGCCGTAATTGGTCTTGAAGGGGATGTTCCAGTACTGCTTCAACGTCGGCTGGGTTTCACCCACCTTGATCGAAAGCGTCCAGCCGGGTTCAAGCTTGTAGATATTGCGAAAAATGGTTTTAGGTTCAGGGATATAGCCAAAGGCGAAGTAGTCTTCAACACAAAGCGGATCAATCTCTTTTTTTAGCCCGGGATACTGGTACAAAACCTTGAGTTCCGACCCAAACAGCAGCGACCCTTCGGGGGTGATAGTATAAAAAACCGGCTTGATGCCCAACCGGTCTCTGGCCATAAACAGCTGCTGTTTTTTGGCATCCCAGATCGCGATACCAAACATGCCGCGAAAACGCTCAATACACTTCTCGCCCCATTCTTCCCAGCCGTGAACAATGACTTCGGTATCCGAGTGTGATTTGAAAACGTGCCCGGCGGCCACAAGCTCGTCCCGAATCGGCTGAAAATCGAAAATTTCGCCATTGAATACCACCACTACCGAGCCATCTTCATTGGTCATGGGCTGTCGGCCAGCGGATGAAAGGTCAATAATCGACAGACGCCGATGCGCTAACCCAATGCCGGTCTCTGTCCATACGCCGCCCTCGTCAGGGCCCCGGTGAAACTGAGCCTGATTCATCCGGTTAAGCACATCAAGGTCAATCTGACCCTGACCGTTCAAATTAAAGATCCCTGCAATACCGCACATTTCTGCGTCAACCTTCTGAGTTAGTTATGGCTTTGTTGCGCGTATCGCGCGGCCAGACGATAGAGTTCTGCATACTTGTTTATCATGGCGTCGAGCGAGAACAGGGTCGTGGCTCTCTGGTGCGCCCTTTCCCCCATCTGCCCGCACAAACCCCGATCACTGGCGAGCTGTTGCATAGCCCGGGTTAAGTCTTGAGGGCTCTGTGCCGGTACCAGCAAGCCGGTTATTCCTGCTTCGACCAGATCGCCATTACCCCCAACCCGGGTCGCAATCACAGGCACGCCACAAGCCATGGCTTCCAGAATTGTATTGGAGATGCCCTCCGCATGGGAGGGCAACACAAAGCAATTAAATCGCCTCATTAAGGTCGGGATGTCGTCGCGACTGCCTGCAAACCATACCTGATCTGCCAGTTGTTGCGTATCGCACCATCGCTTGAGTTCAACTTGCATGGATCCATCCCCAACCAGGCATAAGCGGCAATGCTTGCCCTCAGGCGTTGCAAGCAGATCCTTGAAAGCTTGCAGCAGATCCTGATGCCCCTTGATTTTTTCCTGCCGGCCAACACAGCCAAAAACAAACGCCGCCTGATCGAAAGGCCAATCGGCGGGGAGCTTAAGCGCGCCTTCCCGGCTGTCATCCATCGACTTAGCGGAAGCCGCAAATTTTTGCAGGTTAACCCCGTTACAGATCCGCTGGATCTTGCGTGCGGGAATGCCCACCTTGTGTCGCAGGTAATGTTCCAGCTCACTCGAAAGCGGCACAAACGTGTGAACCCAAATGCTGAAAAGACGTCGCAGAAGCTGGTATTTCCTCACCTCGCCTTTGGGGTCATAAACATCCCACCCATGCTCGCCATGAATGCGGTATTGCGTTCCCGCCAACCATGCCGGCAGCTGAGCCTCAAGGGTGCCCAGGTTGCGGGTATGCACTATGGTGGGTTTGAGCTTGCGTAACAATCGAAACAGCCGCCAATACCAACCTAAATCCTTGCCGGCGCGTTTATTCAGGCTGTAAATGGGAACCTCTCGCTCCAGCCGTGCGGCGAAGGCCGGGTTAAACCCGGTCATGGTCACAATGGCATGATCAAACTCGGCCGATGGCAACTGGTTGATGATGTTGACCAGACCATTTTCCAGCCCGCCAAAATCAAACCTGTGCAAAACGTGTACTATCAGTGGCCGGGACATCCAAATCGCCTTTAGTTACTCATCTGTTGAAGTCGGTCATCGGTGGTCGAAAAAGCTTCAAGTGCAGTCAGATTGGATTGCAGGAATCGGTGCAAATGGCTCTCTGCCTTGCCGCTATCATCGGATGGGGTAAAAACCACAACATACTGGCTTAGAAATGCCTGTCCGGTGAGCTTCAGCATAGCTTCTTTTATTTTCACCTTTACCGGATTGGACTCTGGCTGCCCGTTCACCTGATACCAGTCGAGCGCAAGTATATCGACCGCACCTCGGGTTTTTATTTGCGTGATAAACGACCATGGCGTCGTGGAGCGTCCAACAACCCGGTTTGTCTTGTCGCCAGATAAGACAAACTGATTCTTGTAGCTGATCACCTCGCCCTGGCTGCCCCAGGAATAATAGGTAGCAATGAACAGATGGACGACTTCGTTATCAGGACCGACAAAGCTTTGCTTAACATAATGATCTGCATCATCAAATGCGGGTGTGAGTGACATTTCGCACGACGGGCAAAGATGATACCCGGCACTGATGACAGGTTCGTTCTTTGGCTCAACCCCGGAAAGCCGATCCTGACTCCAGGCATTCCATGCTGGCCACACCATAACCAGTATCAGCAAAAACAGCCCCCAAGGCCAAGCGGAGCGGTTCCACACGCCTGTGTTGATGAGATAGGTTCGCTGATCGCCAGCGACCTTCGACACAGGATCATCTTCACGCCAAAAAGAGCCCAGCCAGAACATGACAAAGATGACAAGACCGAAAAACAGCCAACCATAGACCAAGTGATCAACGCCAGTGGCAATCGTCAGTCCGCTGTAGTGCCCAAGCAGCACTATGAGTATGGCACGAAGCCAATTGGCGACCACGGGCACAATAATGGCCGCCAGCATGAAAAGCGCGCGCCGATAGAAAGAGCGGTAGGTCATGTAGGCATACACCAACCCGACAGCAACCGATGCAATCAGATAGCGCACGCCACTGCAGGCTTCAACAACCGACCAGTTACCGGACGGCATGGTGAAATGATTCCCCTCCCGAAACACGGCAAACCCAAGCAGACGCAACACCGCTACGGTGACATCCGCGGTGTGCTCCATCATGATGGGCAAGAGCTCATCGCCCACCGGAACCGCCAAAAACAGAAACAACAGCGGAAATGCCAGTTGTCTTGCTATCGCCACACCGGTCAGCCCGGCCGTTAGACTGACCAGCATGCCCATGAATGCCGCTTGGGTAATCAGCGCCACTTCTGCAAGGCTACCCAGCAACCACAGAAAACCAAAAGCACACAGAGGGATGGCGAACCCTGGCGAGGGAGACAAGGGGCCAGTCAAACCCGAACGTTTGTCCCAAACAAAATATAAAAACGCGGGAATCACCAAAAAGCAGTGGCTATAGGTTTCCGAACCGGCCCAGGTGCTTGTCATGGCCATAACGGTAGGCCAGTACAGGGCAGACAGCAGCAGTGTGGCAAAGCCAAATACTGCAATCACGCTATAGGTCGTCGTATACCGGGTATTGATCAAGCAAAAATTCCTTTTTTCAGCGCAAAATGTCGAGCAACCTGGACAGATGGCTTTGCCACGAGAAATGCCGCTCTACATAATGACGGCAGGCTGCCTCTGTCGCAGGTACAGTGGGGCTGCTCATGGCAAACAGGACGGCACGCGCCATCTCATCGGGATCGCCGGTGACCAGGGCCAGATTCTCGCAACCGCTTAAGCCACCAATCCCTTCCATGGCCTCGGGGGTGGCGATAACCGTCTTGCCCATCGCCAGCGCTTCAAGAACCTTGTTTTGTATACCCCGGGCAATTCGAAGCGGTGCAACACAGGCGTGAGCATGGGCCAGATAGGGTTTAATCTCGGGTACCGACCCGGTCACCACAACACCCGCAACCTCTTGCAGTTTCCTGACTGCTTCTGTGGGCTTGGAGCCCACAATATAAAACCGGGCGCCGGGGTTATCGGTCGACACTTTTGGCCAAACCTGGCGAACAAACCAGCTAACCGCCTCAATATTGGCCCAATAATCCATAGCACCCGTAAATACCAGGGCCTTTACGGCATCGGGAAACGGATTCTCGTACGCACGGGCGGGATCAAATGCTTGCGTATCGACGCCGTTGGGTACGGATAACACCTTGCTTGCAATCGAACCTGCGAAACCGCGAAAGAGCTCTGCCTCATTTTCACTCACAAAAACGCTGGCATCGAACCGCTGTGCAATCGCCAGCTCGTACTGACGCAACAAACGCCCTTCCCGCCGATACACATAGCTCATGGGAAACCGATGACACGCCGCGTACTGAAACCACTTCTGCGAATCGACATCAACGAAATCCATCACCCGTTTGATGCCGGAACCCGCCTGCGCTATTCGCTCAACCTGTGCTCCATCAACAAATTGCGCCATGGGTGACGAAAACAGCAGCACCCGGCTTATCTGGTGTTGTTTAAGCGTGTCATCGACCCAGCGCTGCATTTCCGGGCAAGCATAGTAACGATTGCTTAAGGCTTCCCGGGTCAGAAATCCGGTCAAACTCAAGCATTTTCTTAGCACGGGCGAAATCCGAATCGCCTTTACCCGGGTTGCCCACTGTTTGAGCATTTCCAGATGCTGCAAATCGCTTTCGTCGTCGATGAAGGTTCCCAGGTGCACACGATAATGCCGGGAGAGGAACTTCAATATATGGAACGAACGAATCTTGTCCCCTTTATTTGGGGGGTAAGGAATGCGATGCACCAGATAGAGGATGTCGTCCATGGATCAAAACTCACCCAAGGCTGCGGGAAATCAGTGGGCCAAGCATCTGGCTTAGCCACAATGGCAACCTTTGCCACATCCGAATCATCAATTGATACTTTGGATTAAGCGGGTTGACATCAGGCAGACTCGAGGCCTTGACCAGGTGGTACTGGTAATGGAGATCCTGAGGCTCAAATCCCCAGTGCCGTTTGTAGTTGAAGGGCCCTGTATCTTTTTTGCTGCGGCCAAAATCATACCATTTATAGCCAGCACGTCCGGCCCGACAGGTCTGATCAAAGTACATATAGTCCATGGCCTTGGAAGTCCGGCATACCGGCAAGCCTCCGCCATAGTAGGGCAACACCTGATCCTTGAAATAGAAACTCATCAAGGCGCAATGAAGTTCGCCATCTTTGCGTATTGAAACGATTTCGCAGTCCTTGCCGAACTCCTGTTTCAGGTTCTTGAAAAACCTTTTGCCAAACACTGGCGTCCCAAGGTTTCGTACGCTGGTAGAATAGGCGAAAAAGAAATCATCGACATTGTCATGAAACCGGCTTTCGAAGCCCGCCGCCAATGCTTTACGCACAACGGCACGTTGCTTGTATTTCACCGCCGCAAGACTGGCCTCGTCGTTATCGTACAGCTCCCGAATAAAGGTGGCATGCAGTGATTTCACCGGCCAGTCTTCACGTGTCTGGGTTTTGTATCGCAACTCGAGGTAGTCTACGCTAAGCTCATCGGCTATCTGTGCTGCCTTGTCTTCAAGTTGCCGTATAACGTCACTGCAATCCCCTATCGCTCCCCCATAAACCGCAAAAGGCACCGAAACCAACGCATGACCAAACAGCAAGCTTTTCACCTGAAACAGCGGTAAAACTCCTACCAGTTTCCCAGCGTCATCATGAGCCATCAAGTAATGGGCCTTATGGCCGAAACTCTTGCTCACCACCTTGTTCCAGCCACTGAGGTGGAAAAATGTCGCCTCTGGCGCGGTCGCTACATAGGCATCCCAGCGGCTGAAATCATCCGGTTTTGCGACGCTTATCTGATAGCTGTTCATACATTGTCCTTCCCGATACCAAACACCTCATCCATGCGTCCCCAGTTAAAATCATTCAGCATCCGCGTTAGCCTGGGTTCGTGTTTGTGTATGTTCAAATAGTGACGAAAGGCGCTCTTGCGCGAAATGGACGCGATACGAGGCTGCTCCGTGTCCAGCTCCCAAGGGTGCATATAGAAGATCCCGGGTTGTGCTTCCTTACGTTCAAACTGCGCTAAAAGCAGTTTTGTTAGCCAGTATGGGTAAAGCCTGAAAAATCCGCCCCCTGAAATCGGGAGGTTTCTTGTGCCCATTTTTAGTGTTGTCAAGGGTATTTCGATCAGACCATTGTTGAGTTTGTGCTTGAATCTTGGCCAGTGCGGAACCCCATAGAGATCATGCTTTACCGGATAGGTACTGGAACTGTAAAGAAAGCCGGATTCAGACAAAATGTCGAACGCCCAGGTATTGGTCTCGTTAATGGAGAAGCTCGGCGCGCGATAGCCAACTACCGGACAACCAGAGAGATCTTCCAGCAAGGTCTTGGATGCAGTCACGTCTTGCCTGAAGGCAGCCGGTGTCATTTCAGTAAGACGCTGATGGCTGAAACCATGGCAGGCAATTTCGTGCCCGCGTGCGGCAATTTCCTTAATCAGGGCAGGATCGCGCTGTGCGACCCACCCCAAGGTGAAGAAAGTGGCTTTTGTTTCATGCCGATCAAACAGATCAAGAATGTGGCGGGTACTGTCACCCACACGTCGCGGCATCGTATCCCAGTCTTTGGGATTAATCACCGCCTCAAAGGCCGAAACGTGGAAGTAATCTTCCACGTCAACCGTCATGGCATGGCGCATGACTGAATCACCCTTCATTGGCTGACCATTCGCTGTTTTAACCAGGTAACCAGATCGGCCACGATTCGTTCGCTGGCATGCCCATCCCAGAGCTCCGGCTGCCGACCAGACTTGCCCTTGCCTTCGAGCAACTCGTTAAATGCGCGGGTTATTTTCTCTGGATCGGTGCCCACAACCGTGTTGGTGCCCTCGTCCACCGTAATCCAGCGCTCGGTGTTTTCACGCATAGTGATACAGGGAACACCCAGCGCAGTGGTTTCTTCCTGAATGCCGCCGGAGTCGGTCATTACCGCAAAAGCTTTCGACATCAGAGTGATTGAATCCAGGTATCCGACCGGAGGAGCGGTGTAAATCGCAGACCCTTCAAGCAGCGTTTTAAGCCCAAAACGCTCGATGTTTCCTTGGGTTCTGGGGTGAATCGCAAACAACACGGGAACCTTGCCCGAGATCGCCACAAGGCATTCAAGGAGCTTTCGCAGCGTTACCGGGTCATCCACATTCGAGGGCCGATGCATGGTCATAAACACATAACGCCCCTGAGCCGCAGCGATGGCTGCGGCGGCTTGTGTCAGCGAATTTATCTCAAGCACATCATCAAGACTTGGTGCTATCTCTTTGTTTTTCAACAATGTATCTATCATGACATTGCCGGCAAATACAATTTTATCCGCCGCAATGCCTTCTTTTTGCAGGTTTTCATTGCCCAGACGTTCGGTCGTATAAAGGCGCGCCGAAATCTGGTCGGTCAACAGGCGGTTGACTTCCTCTGGCATCGTCAAATCACCACTGCGCAACCCGGCTTCAACATGCACAACAGGTATTTGCTTCTTGACTGCCACCAGAGCACAGGCAATCGTCGAATTCACATCACCAACCACCAAAATGACCGCCGGCTTCAGCTCATCCAGAACAGGCTCAAAGCGCAGCATGATGTTGGCCGTCTGCTCTGCATGGGTACCACCTCGGACTTCAAGATCGATAGAAGGCACCGGCAGTCCCAGCTGGTCAAACAGCAGTGCTTTCATGGCATGATCATAGTGCTGACCGGTATGCAGCAGTATCGGCTCGACCTCTGGCGCCAGCTTTTCAAAGGCTTCCATGATCGGAGCAATCTTCATGAAGTTGGGACGCGCACCCACGACCAACAGAACTCTCAGTTTTGAGCTGACCATTCTTGTATCCTTAATCAATAATGAAACACCGGCTTCAAAGGCAATCGGACTGCCCAAAAAACAGGGCGCCATTGTACATGGGAACAGGTACAGAGTGACACGGTGAGCATGGCCAAGTCGCAGTTTTTATAGATTTAACATTCTTTGTGTATTTTTATAACCAAGTTTTTTCCAATTCATATTAAACTGTCGGGTAGTTTTTTCTCGAATTCCATTCATTCTGCCAGCTACTCACACTTAAACAGGTAACAGGGAATTTAGTCATGAAGTCTGTGAGCAACCTTTTGACAATGACCAGCACCAACGCCAAACAACGCCCAAGACAGACCCGAGTCACGTATTGCATCCTGATGGGCCTTGGTGTCAGCCTGCTGCTTGCAGGTTGCCACAGCAAGGCTCCAAAACTGAACCAGGCGACGCTCTATCCCTCGGCGACAACCTCCCCTTCCAACTACAACTACCTGATTGGCCCTTACGATTCACTCGAGATATTTGTCTGGGGCAATCCTGAAATTACGGGCTCTGTAGAGGTTCGACCGGACGGCATGATTTCCACCAAACTGGTCGAAGATATTCCCGTTTCCGGGAAAACGCCCACACAGGTTGCCCGGGACATAGAGACGGCACTTGCCAAATTTATTCGCGACCCGATTGTCACCGTGATTCCTAGCAATTTTCTGGGACCATACAGTGAACAGGTGCGTGTGGTTGGAGAGGCGACCAATCCAAAAGCCATCAGTTATGCCAAGAACATGACACTTCTCGATGTAATGATTCAGGTCGGTGGTATCTCGGAGTTTGCAGCTGGCAACAGAGCCACGCTGATCCGCGTGATGGATTCAAAGCAACGTGAATTTGGGCTGCGAATCGATGACCTGGTGCGCGATGGCGACATCAGTGCCAATGTGGACATACTCCCGGGCGACATCATTATTATTCCGGAATCCTGGTTCTAGTAATGCACCCACATCCGCTAGCGGGTGAAGCTCTACCCCGATCGATGGCGGTTATCCGTTACATCGATTGATTTCGGGCAACCAGCACTTAAAACTCAAGAAATAGTTTCAGGTATAACAGGTAATAGTAAATGCAGGAAATCATTGATCAATTACTGATCTATTTAAAGGGACTTTCGCGGGCGAAGTTTTATATTATCGGGATCACCTGGGTGATTTGTCTTCTCGGCTGGTTTGCTGTCTGGAAACTGCCAGATCAGTATCAGTCCTCTGCGCGCGTGTTCGTTGATACCCAGTCACTTCTGAAGCCTCTGCTCAGGGGGTTGACCGTGCAAACCAACAGCGAGCAGGAAATCCGACTCATGGTCAGAACCCTGTTCAGTCGGCCCAACCTGGAAAAAATTGCTCGCAACTCCGATCTGGACATCCACGCCACGACCGCTGCCGAATACGAAATGATGATCGAAAAGCTCAAGAAAGATCTTTCAATCGCCTCAGCCGGTCGCGAAGACATTTACTCCCTTGCCTATACCAGCAATAACCCGGATACCGCCAAAAACGTGATTCAGGCCACGCTCGCCATCTTTATTGAAAACACATTGGGAGAATCGCGCAACGACAACGATGCGGTAAAGAGCTTCCTTGACCAGCAAATCCGCGATTACGAAAAACGTCTGCTTGATGCCGAACAAAAGATTACCGAGTTTCGGCAACAAAACGTGGATGTTCTCAAAGGCGACATAGGTAGCTACTACGGCATGCTTGAGGCAGAAAAGCGCAAGCTGGATGAAGCACTGCTGCAACTCAACGAGGTTCAAACCCGGCTGGCCTCGGCCCGTTCGCAACTCAAGGGAGAAGAACCATCCTTTGGCCTCTTTCAACCAAGCACACCTTCAGCCAACATAACGACCGAGTATGATGCACGTATTGACAGCTTCAAGAAACAACTGGATCAACTCTCATTGCGCTTTACCGATGCTCACCCGGATGTGAAAGAGCTTAAATTCCGGATCGAACAGCTCGAAAAGCTCCGCCAGGATCGCTTGGCAGAAGTTCAGCAACAAATGCAGAGCAATCCTAATCTGGGTGGAACCCTGGATAGCAATCCGGTCTACCAGGAAATAAAACTAAGTGTCGGGCGTCTGGAGAGTGAGGCGGCGTCGCTTCAGGTACGAGTGGCCAACTATCAATCAAAAGTCAAGGAGTTAGAGGGAAAAGTTCACCTTGTTCCTGAAGTTGAGGCACAACTGGTGTCGCTCAACCGCGGTTATGACATTACCAGGAACAAATACAACGAACTTCTTACACGCAGAGAACAGGCTCGTCTGTCACAAGAGGCGGATCTGACAACCGATGATATTCAATTCAAGGTAATAGACCCTCCACGCAAGCCACTTGACCCTAGCGGCCCCAATCGGCCAGTGCTGATATCGCTGGTAACCGTATTCGGATTTGCGGCAGGACTGGCTGTGGCGCTTTTGATCAGCCAAATCCGGCCGGTCGTGTTTTCGATCTCCCAGTTGCCGGATTTCCCCGTGTTTGGCTATGTTTCGAAACTCCCCCCCACCCGTACCGCAGTGATTGCAAACATTACTCGCAAAGCTCTGTTTTACATGCTGTTTTTCGGCGTATTGATAGCTTACGGTGCAATCATGTATCTGCAAATGACGGCTAGGTTACTCTAGTTACAACGCGTGTCAGAAGGAGCATTTCGATGAGCACAATAGAAAAAGCGATGGCACGAGCTAAAGAGCTTGAAAGCAACGATGTGCCCCTTAACAAGGAACATCAGGCACTACTCGTGAATGAAGATGAGATTGAAAAAACGGAACCCGTAAGTGGTCACAACGCTGGCTCACAAGAGCAAGGATCCAGCCCTCCACCACCGACTTCTTGTCAAACAGAACCCGTTAGTGATGAGAGTTCAAACAGTCATCAGGTGCAGACGCCAGTCGCGTTGGTAGATAGTGAAAATGATGAATCAGAAAGCCAGCAGGTACTCGAGCTGGATCTGCAACTGCTTGCGGCAAGAGGATTTATCACCAAACATTGTAACAATCGGGGATTAATTGAGCAGTACCGGGCAATTAAACGAAAACTGCTAAACAATGCGTTTGGCCCCATCTCTCAATCCTTGAATCGGCCCAATTTGATTATTGTGTCCAGCTCAAACTCGGGTGAAGGAAAGACGTTTACGTCGATAAATCTCGCCATGAGTTTTGCCTTGGAGCAAGATAAAACCGTGCTATTGGTTGATGCCGATGTATTGCGCCCCAGCATTTGCGACCGGCTAAGTCTTGGCAGACAAGCCGGCCTGATTGAGTTTCTGTCGGGAGAAATCACCTCTGCGGCCAGCATCATTCACAACACCAATATCGATAAGTTCAAGTTCATTGCGGCCGGCAAGCCTCACCACTTGTCTACCGAGCTGCTGGCCAGTGAGCGAATGGCAAATCTTATCGAAGAGCTGGCGACCAGATACTCTGACCGTATCGTCATATTTGATGCGCCTCCCCTGCTTGGCATTAACGAAACACACATATTGGCAAATCTTGTCGGGCAAGCGGTTGTTGTGGTTGAAGAAGGCCATACCAAGGTTGATGATGTCAAGGCAGCCGTGGCTCAACTCAAGCCTGAACTCGCGATCGGCTATGTCATGAACAAGACGAGTCGCAACTGGGGTGGCCAGTATGGGTATTACTACGCACAATAAACCAAAACCCAGGGAATCCATACCACACCAG
>JBFHRO010000030.1:0-20739 GCA_041591635.1 Oleiphilaceae bacterium
ACTCAGTCGTGAAACGGTCCAGCGCCGATGGTAGTGTGGGGTCTCCCCATGTGAGAGTAGGTCATCGTCAGGCATCTATCCAAAACCCCGGCACTCATCTGCCGGGGTTTTTTCGTTTGGGCTTTCAGTTCCACGAATGCCATCCCTTTAAGCCAGTTTTCCGTGTATCAAATTGTATTTATTTGGGCTTGATGATTCATTTTTGTAAAAAAATGTACAAATGTCCTAATAATGGGATCTTCTTCACGCGGCTTTCTGTTTGTTCGTCTATAATGCACTAATGTACATAAATGGACGGGCTCGAGCTGGAGTTGTTTGAATGTTACCCATAATAATCAGAAATTTTGCATATTGCGCACTGCCTCTGGCGATGCTCTCTCATAACACCTACGCTGAATTGAAGGCAATGGGTGATGAAGAGTTATCAGGTATTACCGGGCAGGCCTATTTGGCGGTAGATCAGACCACTAATCCGGTCGAGACAAATGTATCCCATACTCGAGTGAGTTTTGGTATGGATATCGAAACGCAGCTAAATGCAAAAACACTGGAGTTGGGTAAGTATCCCCGGTGGGAAAACCACCCGACCAATCCTGCGCTCAATGGCATGCCCTGTCCTAGCTGCGTGGGAACCGAACCAGGCCTGGAGAAGAGTTCCTCAGATATCCTCATTGAGAATTTTTCCCTAGGATATATTAACAATGCCCAGTATCGTGATAAGTATAAGTCTGTGCCAATTCAGGCGAAGGGATTTGATGGTGCAGGCAGAGTTATTAATTATGCCGAAAACGAAATAGCACCATTTCATATTAATGATCCGTTTATCGAATTCGCCTACGATGAGTCAACCCAGGAAATGATTGGGGTGCGCATTGGCTTTGGTGAGGCTAAAGGACTACTTTCTGGAAATATCCTGGCGCTTACTGGTGCCATAGATGTAGATATCCGTGATGGTGTGGCGGGCTTATCTGCAGCAAGAAAAAAACAGGATGGCAATTTCATTGAAAGCGCGCTCACGCTTTTAACACCGCTGTTGGTTAAAAATGGCGAGTTAAGTGCTCAAGCGGCACTCGTGAACGATAAGGGAGAGTTGGATCCGGTGCGTTCAGGCAACATCGGCATGGTCAATGGAACCGAATTTGAAATAACCAAAGCTGACTGGCTGGCTGCTAATGCGGTCACCTTGCTTTCGGGAACTGGTCTGATAGGGAGTGCATCGCGCTCTGAAAAAGTAAGTAGTTCGGGATGCGGTTTGTTTAATTGGGGGTCTTGCTACAATATTTACATCGAGTCTGAAAACTGCGTGATGCTGGGGATTCCCACTTGTTTTCCTTTGACGAACTTCCAATCGATGCCTGTTGGTAAGGTGGAGGAGATAAATGGCCGACAGTACATTACCGATACGGTTTCAGGTTTGTTTCTCTCTTTCCAGTCACGAAATGTTGCGTGGTCGACCGCAAAAAATGTTCATGCTGCACAGCCTGGACAGCATGTTACCGCAACCAGCGGCGCTTTTTTGAATTTGCCGACGGGATCGGTAAAGGTCAACCTAAACGAAGTCTATAACGGAATAAGCGGACAACGTCGGGAATACATTGACCGCGGCGTAGGCATGTTCTAGTCCGTCCCGTTACCTTTTAGTACAGAAATAGCACAGAATGCCATCGGCTTTCTGTGCTTTACTTTTTCTGGGTGTGCTTTTTGGTTGGTGTCAAGTTGGATGCGCACAGGCGTGATCGAATTGGCAGTTTATCTTGGGTTGTAAGCAAGTTTTGAATTTATGTGACCAAGTGCCACGTACCGTCTTTGTACTAATGTTTTAATTTGGCCCGTTCCACCGACTTGTGTGTGAACTTGCCAGGCCCAAAAGATTTTCGATGAAGGTTGACAAAAGTATGCGAGCCGAAGCCGTAATAAAAACATTCGCTTTAGTCCTGAGTATTTCGTTTCCAGCGCTGGCATCTGCTGAATTTTCTTCTTTGTCGGATGATGAGCTCTCTAGTGTTGACGGAGCGGGCATCGGCTTGGTTTTGGAGGACTTCCTTTTTGATCACGGTAACGATCAAAGTAACGGTCAGGTGTTCAAAATTACGGGCATAAAAAGTACTGCGCCGTCTCGTGAAGACGTAGTGATCACAGTATCGCAGCTGTACATTTCCGGATCGGGAAGTAATTACGGCAAGAATCTCAGCACTGTCAATTTGGGGCGCCTGGTGAATCCGTTCAAGATTGATGTGATCGATGGTGCGCCTCTGGGTATAGGCAATAAAGCGGTTCTGGAGTTTGCGGCGCCAACGAAGGTTAGTGAATCTTCAGGTCTCAATTGTCTTGATGCAGGGGCAGGCAGTGGTCGTTGTTCCAGTCGTGTCAGTGAGCGGCCTGATATAGGTGTGAAACTGGGTGTTGCGGTCGGCTCGAAAACGCCACACAACGTAAACATTCATGCGAAAAGCGCGGTATTCGATGGTAGTTACCTGCGCCTGTGGGGCGATGATGATCAACGGCAGCTGGTAGCCGAATACAAGCTGAACTTCTATACCCCTGAGTTAAGCATTAACAGTTGTGATCCTTCCGGACAAAACTGCGGTTCGACTATATACATGAAGAATTTTGAACTCGAACTGGCACTAGGAAACCGGTTTCAGCCAATGCACATGAATGTGAATGGTGACGGTAATTTTACCTACGAAATCAAGGCGATTGCTCATCAGTTCATGAATCAGTTACCAACGAGCGGGAAGTGCGATGCCAGTAACCCATGCGGAGCCAATGCGAAGGCCGCGCATACATTCTTCAAGAACTACTACACAAACGATGATTTTCGCAGCAATTTGAGAATTGGCAATTTAAGCATTGGGGACGTCAATGCAACAGGGCGGGACTTCGGTTCCGCACGTATCGAGGGGATGCTCATTCAGTACCTAAAGGTAACAAGTCATGACTTGGCACTGTAAAACGGAATTAAAAATGAATTTGTTCAGAAAACTGAGTTTGGTACTTGGCGTTCTCTTGTCTGCCCCTTCGTCCGCCGATTTCTCGGCTATCGATGACGCCGAGTTGTCCGATATTTCCGGTCAGGGCGGGGTTTATCTTTCCGGAGAGATTACTATAAACGAGAACTCTGGTCCCATACAGAATGCCTATTTTGGAAATTGTGGCAGCGGCAGCAAGGCTTGCGGCGCGAGAATTTCATATCAAACCAAGCAGAACGGTGGGTGGTACGTGCTGGATAATATTCGCGGAAGTTTCTCATTTCAGGGGCTGACGCTGAGGGTACGGAAAATTGACTCAGGTTTCGGTGGTGATGGTGCCCTGTTTAATCGTGAAGTTCTGGAAATCGGGTTACCGGATAATATCAAAGTGAAAGATCTTCAGTACACCTATGCCACCAGCAGTACTGCCAGACCAACCGATTCGGGTTTTAAGCAAACCAATATATATACCGTAAATATTAGCGGTGATGTGACGATGAAAGGGAACTTGCTCGTTTTTCCCACTGGCACGCCTTAAGGAAGTATCTTCATGTTCTACAAGAAAAGACTTTTGCCATCGTTAATATCGTGCCTGGTTTGTGGATCGGCCACGGCTGAGTTAGCGAGTCTTGAGGATGGGGCGCTGGCTGCAATCAGCGGGCAGAGCGGTATAACCATGGAGCTTGGCCTGCATGCGACAGTCGGCGGTGTAAGCTACTTTGACGATGGTAATGGCATTACACTCAAGAATGTCGAAATAGGCAGTGCCCTGGACATAACAAAACCAGCGCAACACACCTTCGTCATTGATGTGCAAAATGATGCATCTCTAAATATCGCTTATGATGTTGCGCCGACTCGGCTTCGTATTGGTGACATAAAGCTCAGCGATGATTCGGTGAGAGGTATGGGCACCTTTGAGTGGGATTACACCCTTAATGGTAATGTCAATATCAAGTCCGGC
This sequence comes from Oleiphilaceae bacterium, assembly GCA_041591635.1. Lineage (GTDB taxonomy): Bacteria > Pseudomonadota > Gammaproteobacteria > Pseudomonadales > Oleiphilaceae > JACKOD01. Next base: position 3,937 of record JBFHRO010000030.1, read on the forward strand.
GGAGCGCTCGGTAGTGCGGGTTACACTTTCAATTCATCTGTAAGCCTGTCGAACGGGCGCTTTGCTTATACGACCAATGGAAACACACTTTCGTTTGAAGGCATCAATGGCTACATAAATACACCGGGTATGACTATTGATCTGGATGGCAAAACGCTTCGTCTGGAGGCGAAGACTATCCAGGGTGAGTTGATGATTGATTCTATACGCCATAACGGTGGTTCTGACAGTTATGGATCTTTGTGGACCGTATTTGATCAGGCTGCGCTCATAAATTTGACTGCCGGGGGTCGATACGGAACAACCGGGATGATGTTTGATATTGAACACCAAAACAAGCGTTCGCACTATGCCTGGGGTGACGACGGACGTTGGTTGGGGCTTCTCGGGGTAACCGGCTACATGAACATCGACAACCTGAGCCTGGATGTTGCGCCGGATAAGTCAGGGCGTTTAGGGTTGGCTCTTGGTGTGGACAAAATCGAAGGCGCATTCCTGGTTGACAAGGTTGTGCTGTCAGAAACAAAAGGTGCTATCAGTAATTATATTGAGGGCAAGAGCGGGTCATTGAGAAGCATAGGCTCCATTGATGTGTCCTATCTGTTTCAGGATCAGAGTGTTGATGGGAAAAACTATAGCAACCGGATTTTCTTGCAGGGCGGTGGAAATGCCAGTGCGGGCAATCAGGGGCTTCGGATGAATACCGAGTGGAGTCTTGCCCGAGCGTCTCTTACTTATACAGATAATGGGAATTCTGTAATGGTTAGCGGATTGCGGTCGTGGGGCAGTGGGGTTATTACGGCCGACGTCACCCGTAAAGGTACAATGAATGGTGTCGAATTTTTTGACGGTTTTCGCATCGGTTTTGAAAATATCCGCGGCGGCTATGCGATTGACGGCCTGAAAGTGGGCAACAAGTCAACAGAAAACCTGGATGACAAACAAATCCAGGGAGGAACAGAATTATTGTTGGCCATGGGGATTTATCCAGCATTCGATTTTGACGTAAATGGCCATGTGACCATAGATGCTGGAGGAAGAACAGGAAACGGCCTGACAATAAACTCGGACATCTATATCACAAACGGGCGGGCTGCTTTGTTGGTTGACGAAAACGGCAAAGGCCTGTGGATGACCGATCTCAAGTATGACAAGCATATGCGTGATATGACGGTCGACATAAACTCGGAGGGACTGCTCATCGTTGAGGGAGAAACCTGGAGCCGGATGGATATTGGGGATCTGCGGCTCGGTGGAAAGCTGGATGGCGCGAGTTTTGGTAGCTTCGTTTGGCAGCGTTATGAGAAGGGGTCGAGCATGGCAATTAAAGCCGGCGGCGCCGGAGGGGATCGCGGTAACGAAGGTATCACGATCAGTCTGAAGACGATTTTTTCCGAAGCAGTTGATACCGTAAAACGTAACAGACTCAGCTGGGAAACGAATAAAACTTACACCGGTGCCAATGGCAAGCCGGCCGGCATGGCGCTGGTTTTTGACAATATTACCACCAACGATGGTAGCGGGAGTTCGAGTAATACCTTTGGTATGCAGAACGATATTTCCATTGATGTTGCTCCGACCCGGGTAGTTAATAAAAAAACGGGTGATGTAAGTAACCCGTTGGGTTTTGCTGTCAAGGCTCGTACGCAGGTGAAGGAGCTTTCGGTGGGGAGTGTTCAGTTGGTTCATCCTCAGGGCGGTAGTTCGACCCTCTTGTATGGGCTAAAGATCCAGAATCTCGATATGACATCAAATCTGACTGCCACGCCAATGCCATAAAAGGCCCCTTACCAGAAAAGCCCTCGCAGTTGTGAGGGCTTTTTCGTTTGTCACAGCTGTCTTTTTCGAGTTGTGCATGTGCCTTAGTTTGGCAATGTCGTTTTATACTGTGCCGTCTTTAAGGTCTTAGGGTGTGTTATGCAAATCAGATCGGTGCTAGAGCTTCTGGCTGACGGTGATTATCATTCGGGTCGTGAAATCGGTCTTTGCCTTGGGGTTACTCGCGCGGCGGTTTGGAAGCTGTTAGCCAATCATTTACCGTTGGGTGTGTCAGTCGAAGTTCGCAAAGGCGTGGGTTATCGGATTGACGGTGGTGTGGATTTGTTGAATGAGGCATCTATCGCCAATGGATTGTGCGATGTTCCTGGTTGGCATGTGACGTACCACCAAAGAGATATCATAGACTCAACAAACAGTTTTTTGATGGATTCAGTATTTTCGGTGCATGACAACCAAGCGCATGTGTGTGCAGCGGAAATGCAAGTTGCTGGGCGAGGTCGCCGAGGGCGTCACTGGTGTAGTCCGTATGCCAAAAATCTCTACCTGAGCATCGCTTTTCATATGGATGGTGGTTGTGATCGCCTGTCGGGCCTGAGTCTTGTGGCGGGTATTGCCGTTGCACGCGCACTTAATGGGTTGGGGGTGGCAGATGTGAAATTGAAATGGCCCAATGATCTGCTTTACAAATCACAGAAATTGGGGGGGATACTGGTTGAACTGACCGGCTCTCCAGCCGATGGTTGGAAGGTTGTTGTTGGCATTGGTCTGAATATTTTGATGTCCTCTGGCCCAGAATCCGTTGAAATAGACCAGGATTGGATTTCTCTTTGCCAGTGTGCGGGTAGCCCGCTTCCACCCAGAAGTGAAATACTGCTTGTGGTGGTTCGAGGGTTTTTTGCGGCACTGAATGATTATAAAACTGACGGGTTTGATTTCTTTCTTGATGAGTGGGGGCGCTATGACCATCTTCGAGGGAAAAGTGTGGTATTGCTCGGCAAAGACCTGGCGGGAGTGGCATTGGGGGTTGGTCGCAAGGGGGAGCTGATGATTCGCACGGAAAGTGGGCAAATTGTGGATGTCAATGCCGGATAGGTGAGCGTGCGTGCAACAACTGCTTGATCTTGATGCAGGAAATAGTTTGTTGAAGTGGCGATTTCGGACAGGTGAACATGTGATCTCGCGAGGAGTCTGTAGTTATCGGGATATTGATGTCCTGGTGCCGGCTCTAAAATCGGCCGACCTACATTCCGTGCTTGTGTCCTGTGTTGCAGACGCCTCTGTCGAGATCCGGTTAACGGAATTTCTTGGTCGGCACGCGCCGGAAGTGCCAGTCAGATTCGCGGCTTCTATGCCCGCTTTCGTGCTTGGCGAGACAAGGTTGATTAATGCTTACTCGAATCCTGCCAGCCTGGGGGTTGATCGTTGGTTGGCCATGATCGGGGCCTTGCAGGTAGTCCGTAGCAATTTTTGTGTGGTTGATTGTGGGACGGCAATAACCGCAGATTTCGTTGATGCCGGTGGCTCTCATTTGGGAGGGTATATCGCTCCAGGTTTGGGCTTGTTGGTGCGAGCTTTGGGGGCGGGTACCGCCAAAGTCCGGTTTGATCCACAGCTTTGCGATGCCGGCCCAGGTAGTGACACGCAGGCCTGTGTTGCCGGCGGAGTGATCAATATGTTTGTTGGAGGGGTCTTGGCTATGTTGGCTCGCCATTCGTTTGCCAATTTGCTGGTCACCGGGGGCGATGCGCCGTTTCTTGTTCAGTCAATGGTGTCAACTGGTGCTTACGCCCCGGTGCATTGTGAAGATCTTGTACTGGATGGCCTAAAGCTACACTTTGCATGAACGCTTTGGAGGTGATGTGCGTCTAATTTTTTTTTCCCTTGTCATGGTCAATGGCGTGGCATTGTTGATTTTGTCCGGCGCGCAGTTTGGTGCGAGTGAATCAGTAAGGTCTGTGCCTCTAATCGCAGGTGAGCGCGGCACTTTGGTTTTGCTGGAGGAGACCTTTCCCGATGCTCTCGAAAGCCGTTTGGCTGGAAGTGCGGCTGGTAGTGGGGCTAATAGTTCATCAGGTGCTAGTCTGCCCTATGATCCGCTCGCTCAGTGTTACCTGATTGGTCCGCTTGACCAGTTATCCGAAATAAGTGCCGTTCTTGCGCGCATTGAATCCGCGGGTGCATTCGCCAGGAAAGTTAGTCAGAGTCTGGTCATGGCGCCAATGTATTGGGTATACGTTGGGCCATACCCTAGTCAAGCTGCAGCATTAGCCGAACTCAAGAAATTGCATGCCCAAAAAATCGATGCTTATTTGATTGCTAAGGGTGATCTAAAGAACGCTGTTTCCTTGGGTGTCTATGAAAATCAGGATGTTGCCGAAGCCCAGATCAGGGCTCATAAGTCATTAAAGCCTCGCCTGGTTGAGCGCCCTCGCCAGCAGGCAGTAGACTGGCTTTGGGTTGGTTGGCCTGGTGATGCGCCTCAAATTGAGACCGGTGGCGATATTCTGAAATACATGGGGGTTGATCATGTCGAAGTTAGAAAAATTAGCTGCAAAAGTATTGCATCACAATAGCGGTTAACATAGTATAGCGGCCTCGCGAAAAGGCGAGTTGAGAGCTGGTGTAGCTCAGTTGGTAGAGCAGCTGACTTGTAATCAGCAGGTCGGGGGTTCGATTCCGTCCACCAGCTCCATTTTCATGTTGTGCTTCAGTTGTGTGCAAAATTGTGGAGGGGTTCCCGAGCGGCCAAAGGGATCAGACTGTAAATCTGACGGCTCAGCCTTCGAAGGTTCGAATCCTTCCCCCTCCACCATTGTATGCGGGTGTCGTATAGTGGCTATTACCTCAGCCTTCCAAGCTGATGACGCGGGTTCGATTCCCGCCACCCGCTCCAAATCGCTCATGTAGCTCAGTCGGTAGAGCACCACCTTGGTAAGGTGGAGGTCACCGGTTCGAATCCGGTCATGAGCTCCATATTTGCTTGATCTTATGTTTTCTGGGGATTGTTCAAATGGCAAAAGAAAAATTTGAGCGAAAAAAACCGCATGTCAATGTTGGCACTATTGGTCACGTTGATCACGGCAAGACGACCTTGACAGCTGCGCTTACCAAAGTATGCGCAGAGGCATGGGGTGGCTCCGCGAAAGCATTTGATCAGATTGATAATGCGCCAGAAGAAAAGGCGCGCGGCATAACCATATCCACGGCTCATGTTGAGTACGATTCTCCTGCTCGTCACTATGCTCATGTGGATTGCCCCGGTCATGCGGATTATGTCAAGAACATGATTACTGGCGCAGCGCAAATGGATGGTGCGATTTTGGTTTGTTCTGCCGCTGATGGCCCAATGCCTCAGACTCGTGAGCACATATTGTTGTCTCGCCAGGTTGGTGTTCCTTATATTGTTGTGTTCTTGAATAAGGCCGACATGGTGGATGATGCTGAGCTTCTTGAGTTGGTTGAAATGGAAGTTCGCGATCTCCTAAGCAGTTACGATTTCCCAGGGGATGATACGCCGATTATCATTGGTTCGGCGCTGATGGCATTGGAAGGCAAAGATGATAATTCGATGGGTGTTTCAGCTGTCAGGAAGCTCGTTGAGACCTTGGATGCCTATATTCCTGAGCCAGAACGGGCCATTGATCAACCGTTTCTGATGCCGATTGAAGATGTATTCTCCATATCTGGGCGTGGTACGGTGGTGACCGGGAGAATTGAGCGTGGTTTGGTAAAAGTTGGTGAAGAGGTTGAGATTGTTGGTATTCGCCCAACGGTAAAAACAACATGCACCGGTGTGGAAATGTTTCGCAAATTGCTGGATGAGGGGCGTGCGGGCGAAAACGTTGGTGTTCTGTTGCGGGGAACCAAGAGAGATGATGTTGAGCGTGGTCAGATTCTCGCCAAGCCTGGCTCTATAAAGCCTCATGCCCAGTTTGAGTCCGAAGTCTATATTCTCAGCAAAGAAGAAGGTGGTCGGCATACGCCTTTCTTTAAAGGCTACCGGCCACAGTTCTATTTCCGCACGACAGATGTAACTGGATCGTGTGAGTTGCCTGAGGGTGTGGAGATGGTTATGCCTGGCGATAATGTGAGACTGGAAGTTACTCTTATTACGCCAATCGCGATGGAAGATGGTTTGCGCTTTGCCATTCGTGAGGGTGGAAGAACTGTTGGTGCAGGTGTTGTATCTAAAATAATCAAGTGATTTTAATAGGCCAGTAGCTCAATTGGCAGAGCGGCGGTCTCCAAAACCGCAGGTTGGGGGTTCGATTCCCTCCTGGCCTGCCACTATTAAAATGACACAGTTGATGCAGATTTATATGAGTGCTCAGTTAGACGATAAAACGAGTCGATACGACTCGCTGAAATGGCTGCTAGTTACCGCGTTTGTGAGTGTTGGCGTGGTTGGCAACTATATATACGCAGCTGAGTCGCTCTTGTATCGCGTTCTAGTGTTATTGGTTCTCGCGTCTGTTGCAGGGTATGTGGCGCTAACAACCGAAAAGGGTCAAAAGTTCGCGGTGTTAGTCAAAGAGGCGCGAATTGAGATTCGCAAAGTGGTTTGGCCGACCAAGCAAGAGCTAATTCAAACAACCTTGATCGTTATAGTCTTCGTTCTTGTTGTCGCGTTGGTGTTGTGGGCAATTGATTCCCTTGTAAGCTGGTCTATCTCTGGAATAATTGGCTAGGAGCACTTCAGATGGCGAAACGTTGGTTTGTGGTGCAGGCGCACTCTGGCTTTGAAAAAAACGTCATGAGAGCGTTGAAAGAACAAGTTGTGCTCCATGGCATGCAGGATAAGTTCGGCGATATTCTTGTTCCGACAGAAGAAGTCGTCGAGATGAAGGACGGAAGAAAGCGCAAAAGTGAGCGCAAGTTCTATCCTGGTTACGTGCTTGTTCAGATGGAAATGGATGATGCAACCTGGCATCTCGTGCGATCCACTCCTCGTGTTTTGGGCTTTATCGGGGGTACCGCTGAAAAGCCGGCACCTATCACTGAAAAAGAGGCTCAGGCCATTCTCCAAAAAATCGAAAGCGGATCAGAAAAACCTCGTCCAAAGACGATGTTTGAACCGGGTGAGGTTGTGCGTATAACAGAGGGCGCGTTCGCTGATTTTAGCGGCGTTGTCGAAGAGGTTGATTACGCGAAAAGTCGCATTAAAGTAGCGGTGCTTATTTTTGGCCGATCTACGCCTGTCGATTTGGAATTTGGACAAGTCGAGAAAGATTGATTCTTTATTTATGGTGCCCGTTACGATTTCGTAACGGGCTTTTCGTGTCTACACGGGGAGCTGAATAAGCGTTTACCCGTTTGGAGGATTAAATGGCAAAGAAAATAGATGCCTACATCAAGTTGCAAATCAAGGCTTGTCAGGCAAATCCAAGTCCCCCGGTAGGGCCGGCGTTAGGTCAGCGGGGTGTAAACATCATGGAATTCTGCAAGCAGTTTAATGCAAAAACACAATCACTTGGTTTAGAGCCAGGACTTCCGACTCCTGTGGTTATCACAGTCTTTAGTGACAAGAGTTTTACTTTTGTTCTGAAAACTACGCCTGCGACTGTTCTGCTTAAAAAAGCAGCAGGAATTAAAAGCGGTAGCAGCCGTCCTAATTCACAGAAAGTGGGCACGGTGAGCCGCGCTCAACTGGAAGACATTGCGAAGGCAAAAGAACCTGATTTGACTGCGGCAGACCTTGATGCGGCGGTTCGTACAATTGCAGGCTCCGCCCGGAGCATGGGCTTGAATGTGGAGGGCGTTTAATATGGCAAAGCTGACCAAACGTCAAAGTTTGATTAAACAAAAAGTTGTTCCGGGTAAAAGCTATCCTATTGGTGATGCTGTAAATTTACTGGCCGAGTTGGCGACAAGTGTAAAGTTCAAAGAATCGGTGGACGTTGCTGTTAACCTTGGCGTAGATGCGCGGAAATCAGATCAGGTAGTTCGTGGGGCTACTGTGCTCCCGAACGGAACGGGCAAAACGGTACGGGTTGCTGTTTTTACACAGGGCGCAAATGCCGAGAAAGCCAAAGCGGCAGGAGCAGACATTGTTGGTATGGACGATCTTGCCGAGCAGGTGAAGGCGGGTAATCTGAATTTTGATGTCGTTATTGCCTCCCCTGATGCAATGCGCGTGGTGGGTATGTTGGGTCAAATTCTCGGTCCGCGTGGTCTGATGCCGAATCCAAAGGTAGGCACTGTGACGCCTGACGTTGAAAATGCAGTGAAAAACGCGAAGGCTGGCCAGGTGCGCTATCGAACAGACAAGAACGGCATCATTCATTGCCCACTCGGCAATGTCGAGTTTTCTGCTGAAAAAATACAACAGAACCTCGAGGCGTTGCTTGCAGATCTTCGTAAGGCAAAGCCAGCAACTTCCAAGGGTGTTTACGTTAAAAAAGTGACTGTTTCATCAACGATGGGGCCTGGGCTCGTCATAGACCAGAGTTCTCTCTCGTTTTAAGAATCCTTTGTAGTCTTGGTTTATACCATGGCTGTCAAAGACCGCAGGTGTTCTGGTCTGAGGCTAGGACTTAATTTCCTGCGTAGACGGTGCGAAAAGATCACTTCGAGTGTGTCCACCGTAGGGGTACCCGTTACGGGTATATATGGCTAGCCGGAGTTTCCGGTATGTAAAGGAGAAATCCAATGGCAATTGGACTCGAAGACAAAAAAGCGATTGTAGCTGAAGTCAACGGGGCAGCCAGTGGTGCTTTATCTCTGGTGCTTGCCGATTATCGTGGAGTTAAATCCAGCGATATGACGGCATTGCGTAAGCAAGCGAGAGAGCAAGGGGTTTATTTGCGTGTTGTGCGCAACACCCTTGCTAAGCGAGCAGTCGCAGGCACTGAGTTTGAATGTGTTAACAGTGTGTTGGTAGGTCCTACCATCCTGGCCTTTTCATTGACAGATCCAGGCGCCGCTGCGCGCCTGCTGAAGGACTTTGCAAAGGAAAAGAATGCATTCGAGATTAAGGCATTATCTGTTGGTGGTGAATTGTTAGGTGCAGATCAAATTGACCGTTTGGCGAAATTGCCAACTCGCGATCAGGCGTTGGCTATGCTGGCTGGCGTCATCCAAGCACCAATTGTCAAACTGGCTCGTACCTTCAACGAAATTCCGTCGAAGATTACGCGCGTAGTTGCAGCAGTTCGCGATCAGAAAAAAGACGCCGCCTAACTTTTGTTTTATTTATTCGTGGAGATCTAAATCATGGCATTAACCAAAGAAGACATTTTGAATGCAATCGCTGAAATGAGTGTAATGGATGTAGTAGCACTTGTAGAAGCTATGGAAGAGAAGTTTGGTGTTTCAGCCGCTGCGGCCGTTGCTGTAGCCGCTGGCCCTGCCGCTGCCGCTCCGGTTGTTGAAGAGAAAACCGAGTTTGACGTTATCCTGACATCTGCTGGTGAGAAGAAAGTTAACGTCATTAAGGTTGTTCGTGAACTGACTGGGCTTGGTCTGAAAGAAGCCAAGGCTGTGGTTGATGGCGCACCAGGAACTGTTAAAGAAGGCGCTTCCAAGGCCGAAGCTGAAGACGCGAAGAAGAAACTCGAGGAAGCTGGCGCTACTGTTGAAATCAAGTGATATCTTGATGAATACGGCTGCGTAATTTCCAATAGTGGCTGGCAGCGATCGCTGCCGGCCATTTTCTGTTTGATGTGCAAGTTAAAGCAAGAGTCTGCCATTTAAGGCAAGTAAAAAGCGTACAGATCTTACCCATTAGCATCTGGTGCTGATGTTAGATGCCACTAAGGTGTCATGTCAAAAAAAACCGGGGAACCCAAATGACTTATTCCTATACCGAGAAAAAGCGCATCCGAAAAGAATTTGGTAGTCTTCCAACTGTGATGGAAGTGCCGTATCTGCTTTCCATACAGCTGGATTCTTACCGCGATTTCCTGCAAAAGGATATTGATCTAGTGGCCCGCAGAGAGGTGGGGCTTCATGCTGCGTTCAAGTCGGTTTTCCCCATATTCAGTTTTTCCGGCAATGCAGCGCTTGAATATGTGAGTTATAGACTTGGTGAGCCTGTTTTCGACGTAAAAGAATGTCAGTTGAGGGGGGTAACCTACGCGGCTCCCTTGCGAGTAAAAGTACGTCTCATTATTTACGATAAAGACTCCTCGACGAAAGCGATAAAAGACATAAAAGAGCAAGAAGTCTATATGGGCGAAATGCCCTTGATGACAGATAATGGCACCTTTGTTGTTAATGGTACGGAGCGGGTAATTGTTTCCCAGTTGCACCGTTCGCCGGGCGTGTTCTTTGACCATGACAAAGGAAAGACGCACTCCTCGGGCAAGCTGTTGTATTCTGCCCGCATTATTCCTTACCGCGGGTCCTGGCTGGACTTCGAATTTGATCCTAAAGATGCTGTTTTTGTCCGTATTGACAGACGCCGGAAACTGCCCGCAAGTATTCTTCTGCGTGCACTCGGTTTTGATTCTCAGCAAATCCTTGAAATGTTTTTTGAGACCAGTTCATTTTCTCTCAATGATGAGGATTGCAAGCTCGAGCTCGTTCCAAGTCGCCTGAGAGGGGATATTGCGAGTTTTGAGGTTAAAGATAACGAAGGTAACGTTATTGTTGAGGAAGGCCGTCGCATCACGGCGAAGCATATTCGTCAGCTGGAAAACGCCGGAATCAAAGAGTTGTCTGTTCCCCACAGCTATGTGTTCGGCAAGATCATTGCCAAAGATATCGTTGATCCAAGAACTGGTGAGTTGTTATTCGAATGCAATACCGAGATAAACGAAGCAATTCTAGAGAAAATGAACCTGGCCGGTATCAAGCGAATTGAGACACTGTATACCAACGATCTTGATTGCGGCCCCTTTATCTCGGACACGTTAAGAATCGATCCAACGCGCAGCCAACTGGAAGCACTGGTTGAAATCTATCGGATGATGCGCCCGGGAGAGCCTCCGACTAAAGAGTCTGCCGAAAACCTGTTCCAAAACCTCTTTTTTACGGAAGACAGGTATGACTTGTCTGCTGTTGGCCGGATGAAGTTCAATCGCCGGCTGGGCCGCAACACGTCAATCGGAGAGGGGGTTCTTGATAACCAAGACATTATTGATGTGCTCAAAACCCTGATTGATATTCGTAACGGCAAAGGTGAAGTTGACGATATTGACCACCTAGGGAATCGCCGGATTCGGTCAGTGGGTGAGATGGCCGAAAATCAGTTTCGGGTAGGGCTTGTCCGTGTGGAACGTGCTGTTCGTGAACGACTGAGCATGGCCGAATCTGACGGATTGATGCCGCAGGATTTGATTAATGCCAAACCTGTCGCGGCTGCGGTGAAAGAGTTTTTTGGCTCCAGCCAGCTGTCACAATTCATGGATCAAAACAATCCGCTCTCTGAAGTTACTCACAAGCGTCGTGTGTCGGCGCTTGGCCCCGGTGGCTTGACGCGCGAGCGTGCTGGATTTGAAGTTCGCGACGTGCACCCAACACATTATGGTCGGGTGTGCCCTATAGAAACGCCGGAAGGACCAAACATCGGCCTGATAAACTCCCTGGCAACCTATGCTCGAACTAACGAATACGGTTTCCTTGAGAGTCCGTACAGAAAAGTAATTGATGGCGTGGTTACGGATCAAATTGACTATCTCTCGGCGATTGAAGAAAGCGGTTATGTTATCGCTCAGGCGAGTGCTTTGGTCGATGCGGGCAACAAACTCATTGAAGAGCTGGTAACAGTACGCCACAAGAATGAAACGACTGTGATGCCACCAGAGCGTGTCAATTATATGGATGTATCACCTAGGCAGGTGGTGTCGGTTGCAGCGTCGTTGATTCCATTTCTTGAGCACGATGATGCGAACCGGGCATTGATGGGTTCGAACATGCAGCGTCAGGCAGTGCCCACCTTGAAGGCAGACAAGCCCCTGGTCGGTACAGGCATTGAACGCATTGTGGCGCGTGATTCCGGTGTTTGTGTCGTTGCGGTTCGCGGAGGTGTCATAGAAAGCGTTGATTCTGCTCGCATTGTGGTCAGGGTTAATGCTAATGAAGTTGAAGCCGGTGATGCGGGTGTTGATATCTACAACCTCACCAAGTACGTGCGTTCAAACCAGAATACCTGCATAAACCAGCGTCCTCTGGTTAAAGTGGGTGATCAAGTTGAACGGCAAGACATTTTGGCTGATGGTCCATCGGTTGATATGGGAGAACTGGCTCTTGGCCAGAACATGCGTATCGCTTTTATGCCCTGGAACGGATACAACTTCGAAGACTCGATTCTCGTTTCAGAGCGAGTAGTTCAAGATGATCGTTTTACTACGATTCACGTACAGGAGTTAACCTGTGTTGCCCGTGACACGAAACTTGGTTCAGAAGAGATAACAGCCGATATTCCAAATGTTGGCGAAAGTGCCTTGGCGAAGCTTGATGAATCGGGAATTGTTTATATCGGTGCAGAGGTGGGTCCGGGTGACATCCTTGTTGGTAAGGTCACGCCCAAAGGCGAAACACAATTAACCCCAGAAGAAAAGCTTCTTCGCGCGATTTTCGGTGAAAAGGCCTCGGATGTTAAAGATACCTCGTTGCGTGTGTCCACAGGGACAAGGGGTACTGTTATTGATGTGCAAGTATTTACCCGGGATGGCGTGGAGAAGGATCAGCGAGCGAAAGAAATTGAACAGTCAGCAATGAACAAATTCCGCAAAGATCTTAAGGATGAGTATCGTATTGTGGAAACGGCTACCTTTGAGCGCTTGGCGGTCGAGCTGACGGACAAAGAGGTAATCGCAGGGCCAGGCTTGAAGAAGGGTGACAAGACCACGAAAGGCGTTCTGGCTTCTCTGCCGTACGCAGACTGGTTCAAGCTTCGGATGCAGGATGAGTCGCTGAACGAGCTGCTGGAAAAAGCAGAAGCCCAGCTTGCCGAACGACGCTTGGATCAGGATGCACGTTTTGAGGACAAAAAACGCAAACTTCAGACTGGCGATGACTTGGCGCCAGGAGTCCTGAAGATTGTGAAGGTGTATTTGGCTGTTAAACGTCGGATTCAGCCCGGCGATAAAATGGCGGGACGTCATGGGAATAAAGGGGTTATCTCAGTCATTATGCCCGTGGAAGACATGCCTCATGATGAGCATGGCCAGCCGGTCGATATTGTGTTGAACCCCTTGGGCGTGCCCTCACGTATGAACGTGGGGCAAGTCCTCGAGACGCATCTTGGTGCGGCAGCGAAGGGCTTGGGAGACAAGATTAACCGTATGCTTGAAGAGCAGCGAGCCATTGCGGATGTTCGCAAGTTCTTGGATGAGATATACAACAAAGTAGGTAATAAGGCCGAGGATCTCGACTCTCTTACTGACAAAGAAGTGCTGGAGCTGGCATATAACCTGCGTAAAGGCGTTCCTATTGCAACCCCTGTGTTTGATGGTGCAAAAGAGCATGAAATCAAACAAATGTTGCGCTTGGCTGATCTCAGTGATACAGGGCAGATCACCCTTTATGACGGTCGCACCGGAGACAAATTTGATCGCCCCGTAACCGTTGGTTACATGTATATGCTGAAGTTGAATCATTTGGTCGATGATAAAATGCATGCTCGCTCTACCGGGTCCTACAGCTTGGTGACACAGCAGCCGCTGGGCGGCAAGGCCCAGTTTGGTGGTCAGCGTTTTGGAGAGATGGAAGTGTGGGCATTGGAGGCTTATGGCGCCGCTTATACGCTGCAAGAAATGCTGACGGTCAAGTCGGATGATGTGAATGGCCGCACCAAGATGTACAAGAATATTGTCGATGGCGATCATCGTATGGAGCCAGGCATGCCGGAATCATTTAATGTCTTGGTTAAAGAAATTCGATCTCTGGGCGTAGATATCGAGCTTGAAACCGAATAACAGGAACATAAACAGGCCTGAGGCGGCATAGCCGGCCTCAGAGCAACTCCATTTAGGGCGTACTCAAATGAAAGATTTGTTAAACCTGTTGAAAAATCAGAACCAAAAGCAAGAGTTCGATTCGATTCGCATTGGTCTGGCATCGCCAGAAATGATTCGGTCCTGGTCTTACGGTGAAGTCAAGAAGCCGGAGACCATCAATTATCGAACGTTCAAGCCTGAAAGAGATGGTTTGTTTTGCGCCAAAATATTTGGCCCAATCAAAGATTACGAGTGCCTTTGTGGCAAATACAAGCGCCTGAAACACCGTGGTGTAATTTGCGAAAAGTGCGGCGTTGAAGTTGCATTGGCCAATGTGCGTCGTGACCGCATGGGGCATGTTGAGCTGGCTAGTCCGGTCGCCCACATTTGGTTTTTGAAATCCTTGCCATCTCGTATTGGCATGTTGCTTGATATGACACTGCGTGATATCGAGCGCGTGCTCTATTTCGAATCCTACATCGTTATCGACCCTGGCTTGACCACGCTCGAGAAAGGCCAGCTGTTGTCTGATGAGCAATATTATGAAGCGCTGGAAGAGTTCGGCGATGACTTTGACGCGCGAATGGGCGCCGAATCGATTCAGGCCATGATGGCCGAGATCAATATTGACGAGGAAATAGCGGCGATTCGTGAGGAAATGCCGAATACAACCTCCGAAACCAAACTGAAGAAATATGCCAAGCGTCTTAAACTGTTGGAGGCGTTCCAGGCTTCCGGTAATCGCCCTGAGTGGATGATTCTGGACGTACTGCCCGTGTTGCCGCCCGATCTGAGGCCATTGGTGCCGCTTGATGGTGGCAGGTTTGCAACTTCCGATCTTAATGATCTCTATCGTCGGGTCATTAACCGGAACAACCGCCTTAAGCGCCTGTTGGAGCTGAGTGCTCCCGACATAATTGTGCGCAATGAAAAACGCATGTTGCAGGAAGCCGTGGACGCGCTGCTTGATAATGGCCGTCGCGGGCGAGCGATTACCGGCTCGAACAAGCGTCCGTTAAAGTCCTTGGCTGACATGATAAAAGGGAAGCAAGGGCGTTTCAGGCAGAACCTCTTAGGTAAGCGCGTTGATTATTCCGGCCGCTCCGTGATCGTGGTTGGACCGAGCCTGCGCTTGCACCAGTGCGGCTTGCCCAAGAAGATGGCGCTGGAGTTGTTCAAGCCCTTTATTTTCAGCAAGCTGGAGCATCGTGGACTAGCCACCACGATCAAGGCGGCGAAGAAAATGGTAGAACGTGAAACGGCAGAGGTTTGGGATATTCTGGCAGAGGTGATTCGGGAGCACCCCGTACTATTGAACCGGGCACCAACCCTCCACCGCCTCGGTATACAAGCCTTTGAGCCTGTGTTGATTGAAGGCAAGGCGATTCAGTTGCATCCCTTGGTCTGTGCTGCTTACAACGCCGACTTCGACGGCGACCAGATGGCCGTGCACGTTCCCTTGACGCTTGAGGCCCAGTTGGAAGCCCGAGCACTGATGATGTCCACCAACAACATTCTTTCTCCTGCCAACGGTGAGCCGATCATTGTTCCCTCGCAGGACGTTGTTTTGGGTCTGTACTACATGACGCGCGAGCGCGTGAATGCAAAAGGTGAAGGCATGGTGTTTGCCGACATCAAAGAAGCGTCTCGTGCTCACGGTGCGAAAAAGGTTGATTTGCAAGCTCGGGTTAAGGTGCGTGTTACCGAATACAACATTGACGAGGACGGGAAGAAGTGTCCTGTGAGTTCAATCGTTGAGACAACGGTAGGACGAGCCTTGCTGTTTGATATTCTTCCCAGTGGGTTGCCGTTTTCTCTCGTCAATAAAGCGATGACGAAGAAAGCGATATCGCGACTCATCAATACCTGTTATCGCCAGTGCGGGTTGAAAGATACGGTCATTTTTGCCGATCAGTTGATGTATCTGGGGTTTGCTCAAGCAACGGCATCCGGTTCCTCTATCGGTGTCAACGACTTTGTGATTCCAAAGGCAAAAGAGGGGATCATCAACGCTGCGACTGCCGAAGTTAAAGAAATCGAGTCTCAGTTTTCCTCAGGCTTGCTGACTCAGGGCGAAAAATACAACAAGGTTATTGATATCTGGTCTCGCGCCAATGACAAAGTGGCGAAAGCGATGATGGAAACCTTGGGTAAAGAGCCAGTCATCAACAAAAAAGGTGAGGAAGAACTCCAGGACTCGTTCAACTCTGTGTACATGATGGCTGACTCGGGCGCCCGGGGCTCGGCAGCACAGATTCGTCAGCTGGCCGGTATGCGGGGCTTGATGGCAAAGCCGGATGGTTCGATTATCGAAACCCCGATTACGGCTAACTTCCGTGAGGGGCTGAACGTTCTTCAGTACTTTATTTCTACGCACGGCGCGCGAAAAGGACTTGCTGATACAGCCTTGAAAACAGCGAACTCCGGTTATCTTACGCGCCGCTTGGTCGATGTGGCCCAGGATCTGGTTGTAACCGAGGTTGATTGCGGGACAGAAGAAGGGGTTCTCATGACGCCGCTTATTGAAGGCGGTGATGTTGTTGTTCCTTTGGGTGATCGGGTGCTCGGACGGGTTTCGGCCAAGGATATCTACGCGCCAGGCGACCGCGAAAATGTCGTTTTGCCCGCAGGAAGTTTCTTGGATGAAGCAAGTGTGAGTGTCATCGAGCGCGCTGGTGTAGATGAGGTGTGGGTGCGCACTGCCATTTCCTGTAATACCCGGTTTGGCGTATGCGCTAAATGCTATGGTCGCGATCTCGCCCGTGGCCACCTTGTGAACGTCGGTGAGGCGGTTGGCGTTATTGCGGCGCAGTCCATCGGGGAGCCAGGTACACAGTTAACCATGCGTACGTTCCACATTGGTGGTGCGGCGTCTCGTGCATCCGCAGTTGACAATATCCAGGTAAAACATGGCGGGGTTGTAAGGCTTCACAACATGAAGTCAATTCTGAAGCCCGATGGCAACCTGGTGGTGGTCTCCCGGTCGTCCGCACTTGCGATCGCCGATGACCATGGACGGGAGCGCGAATGGTATAAGCTTCCTTACGGAGCAGTCTTGTCGGTTAAAAACGGCAACAGTGTTGATGCCGGAGCGATTGTTGCGAAATGGGATCCTCACACACATCCGATCATTACTGAAGTC
>JBFHRO010000031.1:0-20565 GCA_041591635.1 Oleiphilaceae bacterium
ATCGCCATTTAACTGAATCCCCGCGAGACTGCCAATCTCGCGCCAAAACACTTCGCGCAAATGCGTCAGCCGCCGGGATTCCTCAACCATCACAGCCTCAGCCAGCGCAAAAGCCTTCCCCATGCCAACCAGTTGATGGGTTGCCAGCGTCCCTGAGCGCATTCCGCGCTCATGGCCACCACCATGGATCTGCGCCATCACCTTGACATGCGGGGCCCGCCGCACAAAAAGCGCCCCCACTCCCTTGGGGCCATAGACCTTGTGACCCGAAAAGGACATCAGATCAACCGGCAATGCACGCAAATCCAGCGGTATCTTGCCTGCACTCTGGGCGGCATCGACATGAAACAACGCACCGGCTGCCTGCGCAGTCTTTCCCAGCGCCGCAATATCATTGACCACGCCAAGTTCATTGTTTACGTGCATCAGAGACACAAGAATGGTGTCAGAACGCAGGGCACCGGCAAGCGCCTCGGGGCTTACCACGCCACGCTGATCGGGGGACAGGTAGGTTACTTCAAACCCCTTGGATTCAAGGTGGCGACAGCTATCCAGTACCGCTTTGTGCTCAATGGCTGAGGTAATGATGTGCCGACCTTCGGCAGCCCTCGCCTCAGCCACACCCTTGATGGCAAGGTTATCTGACTCGGTCGCCCCCGACGTCCAGACGATCTCTCGCGGATCGACTTTGACCAGGTCTGCCACCTCGCGCCGCGCAGCTTCAACCGCCGCTTCAGCCTGCCAGCCGAAAAAATGGGAACGAGATGCCGGATTCGCGAAAACGCCATCAAGCGTCAAATGTTTCATCATGACGTCAGCCACCGCCGGATCGACAGGCGTGGTTGCTGCATAATCAAGGTAGATAGGGGTTTTCATCGAAAAACCTCTCTTGTGTTCGGATGCCGTCACTTAACGTCCGAACGACGAGATTTCTCGCACTCCTGGAGCAGATGAACTCACAGAATTTCAGACGGTATGACGCGTGACTTACCATTTTGGCGCGCTGCAATGACCTGCACTTCGCGTTTTTTCATCAGATCATTCAAACTGATGCGCCCGAGGAATTCGTGAATCTGGGCACTGAGATCCGACCAGAGATGATGCGTCAGGCACTTCTCTCCTGCTTGACAGTCGCCCTGGCTGTTGCAGCGCGTAGTATCAATGGATTCGTTGACCGCATCAACCACCTGCGCAATGGTAATCTCGGATTCGTGCCTGCCAAGCCTGTATCCGCCACCCGGCCCCCGTACGCTCGACACCAGCTCATGACGCCGGAGTTTGGCAAACAACTGTTCCAGATACGACAGCGAGATATCTTGCCGGCGGGAAATATCCGCCAGGCTTACCGGCCCTTCGCAAGCATGCAACGCGAGATCCAGCATAGCCGTAACCGCATATCTGCCCTTGGTTGTTAAACGCATAAGTCCCCCGAAGACTCCCTGAACGTCGCGAAACACGAGCGGTTCGCTTAACCATAAAGTGTCAGGGGATTATGGTTATTCCAACTATTTCAGTCAAGTATTGCCGCAACGCTGTCAGCAACTTGAGCGGCGCTCATCGGTCATTCCCGAGAAATCCTCGTCTTTCAGGGGCGGCACCACATTGTTTTGATAGTTTGCATCGAGACGCTGCAACGCCTTGCACATCCGCTCCATGCGCTCATCAACCGCATGCACATGATCCAGGATGGCACGAATCGATCGAGCCACAGGGTCAGGCATTTCCTCGCTTAAGCCATAGGCATCAAAACCGATTTTCTCAGCCATCGCCTGACGCCTGTCACTCTCGCCCTGACTGGTTCGCATGATGATTCGCCCGGGTATTCCTACCACAGTGGCACCTGAGGGCACTTCTTTGGTGACTACGGCATTCGAGCCTATCTTGGCGTCATCACCCACCATAAAAGGGCCAAGAATTTTGGCACCTGCACCCACTACCACATTATTTCCCAAGGTTGGGTGGCGTTTGCCTTTATTCCAGGAGGTGCCTCCAAGCGTCACGCCTTGATAGAGGGTGACATCATCCCCCACCACAGCGGTCTCGCCGATGACCACACCCATGCCATGATCAATGAAAAAGCGCCTGCCAATCTGAGCGCCCGGGTGAATTTCGATGCCGGTAAACCAACGGGCCAGGGTGGAAATAGTACGCGCCAGCCATTTCGCGCCTCGAACCCAGAGCCAATGCGCAAGGCGATAGAACAGGAGCGCATGCAATCCCGGATAGTTGGTGATCACTTCAAAAAAGTTACGTGCGGCCGGATCCCTCGCAAATACGCTATCTACATCTTCCCGGATTCTTGAAAACATGAAAAAACTCCTTGAGCAACAGACTGGCAGCCAATCCTGAATAAAGGGACATTAAGACGGGTGATTCTTGCTGAGCTTGAGCACTTCCTTGAAAAAACCGCGCATGATGTTGATCTCCATGCGATCCATGTGAGCGCGCTGAAATAATCGCCGGATGCGCGTCATCAGTTGCCGAGGATTATCCGGATCGAGAAAACCGGTTGCGATCATGGCCTGTTCGAAGTGGGAAATAAAACCTTCCACCTCATTAACGCTGGCCACGGCCTCATCCCAACCAGGGTCAGCAGGACTGCAGGTCGGCGCAAGCTGGGAACCGCCTTTTTCACCTTGCAACAAATCATGCATGCGCAGCTCATAAAGCACCACCTGCACGGCCATTGCAAGGTTGAGCGAGCTGTAGTCGGGATTCGACGGAATATGCACGTGATAATTGCAGCGCTGCAATTCCTCGTTGGAAAGCCCCCGGTCCTCTTGCCCGAAAACTACCGCGACACTTCGCTGTGCGTCGTCTGCCGCTATCAGATCCTGCACTTTGGCTGCACAATCCCTCGGATTCATCACCGGCCAGGGAATGCGTCGTCCGCGGGCACTGGTACCAAATACCGCAACACAGCCCTCCACCGCTTCCGCAAAGGAGTTCACCACCTGGGCGCCATCCAGTATGTCGACCGCGCCCGAGGCGCGCCCCATTGCCACATCATTGCGAAAATCGGTTGGCGACACCAACCAGAGCTGGCAAAACCCCATATTTTTGATTGCGCGTGCGACGGCACCAATATTTCCCGCATGGGAGGTATTCATCAAGACAATGCGCACTTGCTGGTACATGGAAAACTCGCTCTCAATTTTTCTGGCGCGGAACATACCCTAATCATGCGAAGAACGCCAATGATGGGAAATGCCAATCATGCTACGGTAATTAGTGGCCAGCCCACTTGTCTGTTATGATGTCGCCGCGCAGATCGGCGCATTTCTTTCACAGTCTTATGATTCATCGTTGGGGTTCAAAGCACTCGCCATGCAACCAGTCGTCAATATTGCCCTTCGTGCAGCCCGTCAGGCAAACGAATTCATCCAGCACAGTCTTAATCATATGGACTTTGCAAACACAGACCACCAAAACAATCAAAGAAAACTCGCCCAAACCCAGTCGGCCATTCACAAAATATTCTTTGATGCCTTAAAGAAAGCCTACCCCATGCACTACATCGCCGAACTGGGTGAATGGGATGCCCAGGGCAAGGAAAACAGTTGGCACCTGCACTTCCATTCAGATCAGGCAACGCTGCGCAGCCTGCCTTTATCGGCTTATACGTTGGTCAACAAAATCAAGGGACGTCCCGAGCATGCCATTGTGGTCAACGCACTCACCGGTGAAGAATTTGCCGCCAGTCGCAATCACGGTGCTGCGGTAAACGGTCGACGCATGCGCGTATCAGAACCTCGCAACCTCGAATCAGCCACGGTCCACACCAACGTCCTGGACGTGACAACCAACGAAAAGCGTCGACTGGCCATGGATCTTCTCAGTGAGCTGCACTCGTCTGTTGCTGGCATCCGCATGACCGGTTGCCCCGCCATAGATTTGGCATGGGTCGCGGCAGGAAAAGTGGATGCTGCCGTGGTCCTCAACCCTGACATGGATGATCTGGCGGGCGTATTGCTGCTTTGCCAGGAAGCCGGTGCGCTTTCTGGCACCTTCAGCGGCAGTCCGCCGGCCCGCACCAGTCGCAATCTGGTGGTTGCAAACAACAGAACATTCAAGTCACTGTTGCAACGCCTGCACACCTTCGATGGGATTGCCTGAGCGCTGATCTTTAAAGAGTTGCGTCAACCCCGGCGACGACTGCGGTCGCCGTGCCGTCCGGGCTTGGCGCAAATCCCATCTACATCCCGTTGAACGCTACGGTCTGTCATCTACCTCACTGGCTTCCTTGACCGGCGGCATCAGATCTTCCTTGGTCACATCCAGCGCAATAAGCAGACTGCTCGCAATGTAAATGGACGAGTAGGTTCCCACACCAATACCGATCAGCAGGGCTTTCGCAAACGCATTGATCATGTCACCGCCGACAAAATAAAGCGCAATAAGCACCAGCATGGTCGTGAAGGACGTGGAGAGGGTGCGCGACAAGGTACTGGTCAGCGAGCTGTTGATAATCTCGTGCGCCGTGCCTTTACGCATCTTGCGAAAGTTTTCGCGAATGCGGTCAAAGACCACGATGGTGTCATTCAGCGAGTAACCAATAACGGCCAGAATGGCTGCCAGGACCGTAAGATCAAAATCCCACTGAAAGAGCGAAAAGCAACCCAGGGTGATGATGACGTCATGCACCAAAGCAACCACAGCACCAACCGAGAACTTGAACTGAAAACGCATCGCCACGTAGACCATGACCACCAGCAAGGCAAAGAGCAATCCAAGACCGCCCTGCTCCCGCAGTTCGTCACCCACTTGCGCCCCCACAAACTCGGCACGCTTGAGGGCAACCTCCTTACCGTCAGCTTGCAGCACTGCAAGAACTTCCTGCCCGACCTTATCACTGAAACCTTGCGACAGACGAATCAACACGGCGGTTTCGGCGCCAAAGTTCTGCACTACCAGCTTGTCGTAGCCGGCGCGGTTCAGGGTGGCCCGGACATCGGAGAGCGTCGGAGCTGTCTTGTACTCTACCTCAACCAGCGTGCCGCCGGTAAAATCCAGACCAAACTGCAGCCCGCGAAAGGCCAGCGAAAGAATGGAAACCACTATCATAACTATCGACAAGATCATCGTGACTTTTCGCAACGCCATGAAGTCGAGTACTTTTTCGGTATTGGACATGCTCATTCTCCTGCACTCAACCTATGGATAGTTTCTTGACGTTGCGACCACCGTAGACCAGGTTAACAACGGATCGGGTGACCACTATGGCCGTGAACATGGAAGTAACAATCCCCAAAGAAAGCGTCACCGCAAACCCCTTGACAGGACCAGTACCAACAGCAAACAGGATGAGTGCCACAAGCAAGGTGGTGATATTGGCATCAAAAATGGAGACAAAGGCTCGCTCATAGCCGGCGTTGATCGCCGACTGAGGCGGTAATCCATTAGCCAATTCCTCTTTGATCCGGGCAAAAATCAACACATTGGCATCGACCGCCATCCCCACCGTCAAGACGATACCGGCAATACCCGGCATGGTCAGCGTGGCCGACATGATCGACATACAGGCAGACAGAATCAGTAAATTACAAAACAGCGCCAGATTGGCTACCAGACCAAAGAACCGGTAGTAAACCAGCATAAAGAGCATCACCAGCGCAAACCCTATGGTTACGGCCGAAATGCCGGCTTCGATATTTTTCTTCCCCAGCGATGGGCCAACGGTCCGCTCTTCCACAAAATACACAGGCGCCGCCAACGATCCAGCCCGAAGCAACAATGCCAATTCGGCAGATTCGGCGACCGAATCCAGACCGGTGATACGGAAACTCGCCCCAAAGGCACTTTGAATGGTCGCCAGGCTGATGATATTGCGAATTTCTTTGTTTTCGCGTTCAACCACTTCCTGACCATCGACCATTCTCACCCGCGTACGACTCTTCTGCTCGATAAAAAGCACAGCCATTTTGCGTTTGACGGCATTGCGGGTAACCCGCCCCATCATGTTGCCGCCCTTGCTGTCGAGAGTGATATTGACCTGTGGTTGGCCGTTTTCGTCAAAGGTCGCTGCGGCATTGGCTACATTGTTACCGGTAACAATGATATCGCGTTCCAGTATGGCGGTGCGGACGGGGTTATCCCTGAAGGAGAACTGCTCGGTGTTGGCCCGGCTTTCATCTACCGTAGCCTCAAGTCTGAATTCGAGATTGGCCGTTGCCCCTAATACACGCTTGGCGGCAGCGGTGTCCTGAACGCCCGGCAACTCGACCACAATGCGATTGCGGCCCTGGCGCTGCACCAGCGGTTCAGCCACGCCCAACTCATTCACACGGTTACGCAGTGTGGTCAGGTTTTGGCTCACGGCGTAATCGGCCAATTCTTTGATCTTTTCTTCACTCAGGGTGAGTTCAAGATAAAACGCCCCCTCTACTTCGGAAGTGCGACGCTGAAATTCCAGATATTCCTTACGAATCAGGCTCTGCGCCTCTTCACGCTCCGATTCCTGGCTGAAACGCAACTTCAGATGCTGACCGTCAATCACTTCAAGCCCCCGGTAACGGATTTTTTCCTCGCGCAACCGGGTCTTGAGTTCGCTGGCATACACATCCATACGCTGACTGACTGCCTTGACCATATCTACTTCGAGCAGAAAGTGAACGCCTCCGCGCAAATCCAGTCCCAGCTTCATGGGGCCTGCCCCCAGATCCGTCAGCCAGCCGGGTGTGGTCGGAGCAAGGTTGAGTGCCGCAAGATAGTCCTCGCCCAGCACACCCTGCAGGGCGGCCTTGGCGGCCAACTGGGCTTCGCCACTATCAAAACGAATCATGGCGTACTTGTCTGCCACTTCGGCATCCCGGTAACGGATGCCGGCAGCATCCAGTGTCTTGGTGGCCTTCGCAAGTACCGACTCGCTGACCGTGGTCGAGCTTCTGGCGCCGGTGATTTGCAGCGCGTAATCATCCGGATAAAGGTTTGGAAGCGCATACAGCGTTCCCAACATCACGATGATCACCACCAGAAGATTTTTCCAAAGAGGATACTTGTTTAACATGCGAGCCCCAGTCCTTTCTTAACCTGCGTAAAAACTGCCGTCTAACCATGAAACAGCCAATCACCGCCCCCAACACCAAAGGCGTGATTTGCAGGGCAGTTTCACCTGGTCTGGTATTAGATTTCTTTGAGTGTTCCTTTGGG
This sequence comes from Oleiphilaceae bacterium, assembly GCA_041591635.1. Classification (GTDB taxonomy): domain Bacteria; phylum Pseudomonadota; class Gammaproteobacteria; order Pseudomonadales; family Oleiphilaceae; genus JACKOD01. The sequence goes on from JBFHRO010000031.1 coordinate 7,150, forward strand.
CAAAGCCGCAGATACTGCGGCTTTCTGGACCTTGATTTCGACCCCGTTGGCAATTTCGAGGGCAACGAAATCATCCTTGACGCGCAAAATCTTGCCCGCGAGGCCGCCATTGGTGAGAACTTCGTCGCCTTTGTTCAATCCGGCCACCAACTCACGATGCTCCTTGGCACGCTTGGATTGCGGACGCCACATCAAAAAATAAAACAGCACAATAAAACCGCCGAAAAACACGAGCTGCATGATCGCACTCGGGGCATCGGGTTGGGCAGGGGCGCCTTCAGCACTGGCCAGCATGGGCATTGTCAGTAACAGGGTGGCGGTCAGGGTTTTTCTGGTCATCATCATTACATCTCCCATAAACAAATCTTCCTAAAACAAGTCAACAGTGGGCCAGCGCTGGCACATCAAGGCCACGCTCGGCATAAAAACCGGTTACAAAGTCGGACAATCTACGCTGTTCGATAGCCTCACGCAATCCGGCCATCAGGGTTTGGTAGTAGCGCAGATTGTGAATCGTGTTGAGTTGGGCCCCCAGCATTTCGCCGCAACGATCCAGATGGTGTAAATAGGAACGACTGACGTTTTTACAAGTGTAACAGTCACATTTTTCATCCACCGGTGCGGTCGAGAGCTTGTGCTGGGCGTTGCGAATCCGCACTACGCCGGTCGAGGTAAAGAGGTGTCCGTTGCGTGCGTTGCGCGTAGGCAATACACAATCGAACATATCAATACCGCGACGCACCGCTTCTACGATGTCTTCGGGCTTCCCTACCCCCATCAGATAGCGCGGACAATCCGCTGGCATCTCGGGGCACAGCGCATCCAGCACCTGCAACATTTCATGCTTGGGCTCTCCCACCGACAGACCGCCAATGGCATAGCCATCAAATCCGGTGTCCAGCAGCCCCTGCAAGGATTCACGGCGCAGCGAAGCATACATGCCGCCCTGGACGATACCGAACAAGGCCGCCGGATTGTCACCATGCGCCTCTTTGCTGCGACGGGCCCAGCGCAAGGACAACTCCATCGATGTGCGGGCCTCATCCACCGTGGCCGGGTAAGGCGTACATTCATCGAAAATCATCACGACATCGGCACCGAGGTCGCGCTGCACCTGCATGGAGATTTCCGGGGTCAGCACTACCGGCGAGCCGTCTATCGGCGAGCGGAATTTTACGCCCGCTTCGGTGATTTTGCGCAAATCCCCCAGACTGAACACCTGAAACCCACCGGAATCGGTCAGAATCGGCCCTTGCCACTGAATAAAATCATGCAGGTCGCCGTGAGCCTTCACCACGGCGGTGCCCGGACGCAACATCAGATGAAAGGTGTTACCCAAAATGATTTGCGCCCCAATGGCCTCAATGTCGCGCGGCAACATACCTTTTACTGAGCCATAGGTGCCCACCGGCATAAAGGCAGGCGTCTCGACCCGGCCACGGGGAAATTCCAGCTGCCCCCGTCGTGCGGCGCCGTCGGTGGCCAGAAGACTGAAGTTCATAAAACATTGACGAGTCACAGCAAACTCCCGGGTTAAGTGGCAGGCTTGGCCGTACGACGCGTGAGAAACATGGCATCGCCGTAACTGAAAAAGCGATACCGCTTATTGACAGCTTCCCGATAGGCCCGCTGAATGTTCTCATGGCCCGCAAAAGCGCTTACCAGCATCAAAAGCGTGGATTCGGGTAAATGAAAATTCGTGATCAGGGCATCAACGCACTTAAACACATAACCGGGGTAGATAAAAATCGAGGTATCGTCGCGAAAGGGTGCGATATCTCCGGCCTGCGCGGCAGATTCAAGGCTGCGCAAACTCGTTGTGCCTACCGCAATGACACGCCCCCCCTGTGCCTGGGTTGCCTTGATGGCAGCAACTACCGCCTCATCCACCTCGGCATACTCCGAATGCATGCGATGCGTTTCGATGTTCTCAACCCGTACCGGGGCAAACGTGCCAGCCCCTACATGCAAGGTGACAAAAGCCGTGTTTACGCCCATGGCAGCCAGGGTATCGAGCATGGCCTGATCAAAATGCAGGCCCGCCGTGGGGGCCGCAACCGCGCCCGGCTTTTGCGCATAAACGGTTTGATAGCGCTCGCGGTCGGATGCCTGATCCTGGCGATCTATGTAAGGCGGCAAAGGAATGTGCCCAAGCCGCTCCAGAATAGCCAGCAAAGGTTCATCACCCGGCGCCCGCAGGTGAAATAAATCCGCCTGCCGGCCCAGCACCTGCAGCTGGGTTTGCTCATCTTCCAGCAGCAACAGGGCGCCAGCCTTGGGCGATTTGCTGGCGCGCACATGAGCCAGGGCCTCGTGTGTACCCAGCACACGCTCGATCAGGATTTCAATCTTGCCGCCTGTGGCCTTGCGGCCAAACAAACGCGCCGCAATCACGCGGGTATTGTTGAAGACCAGCAGGTCGCCCGCTTGCAGCAGGGTTGGCAACGCCTTAAAGGTTTGGTGGTCAAGCTCGCCGGTATTGCCGTCCATGATCAACAAGCGGCTGGCCGTTCGCTCTGGCATTGGGTAACGAGCAATCAGCTCATCGGGAAGTTCAAATCGAAAATCAGCTAGGTGCACGGTCTTGGTCACACAAAATTCACAGATTCGGTCAAAAGGCCACACGCCTGGCGAGGCAAGCCGAAGTACACCGAGCAGTCTACAGAAGAAGAAAGCCAAAAGGCCGCCTAGCTTACCGAAAAGTGACGTCGATGCCAAACCGGAAATCCAGGCAAAACAGCAACGCTCGATCAACCAGATACTGCAGGTTATTGATAGACGGGCGCTTGACCTTGACCCGGCAATGGGTATAATTCGCACCCTATTGGCGGTGTGGTGAAATTGGTAGACACGACGGATTCAAAATCCGTTGCCCTTAAAAGCGTGGCGGTTCGAGTCCGCCCACCGCTACCATGATTCAAGCAACTACTTGCTGAAATCAGGCAAGTATCAAACAGCGAAATGCTGTCGAACACAGAACAGATCACAACAGATCAAACAACAAAAAGGACGCAACGAGCGTCCTTTTTGCGTTTAATCCAGCGAATCTGCTTTCCCGATGATCTGCAGGTGCACTCCCTGCTGCCCGCCTACAACCGATCAAAGAGCGACAGGCTACTGACCTGGGAAAAAGTGGAATACGCCGCCTGCAACGTAAACTGCTGAAACGACAACTGGGTAATGGCTTCGGCGTAGTCAAGTTCCTCCAGCTCAGACATGATCTCCCGGGTGAGAATCTGCACATCAAGGTGTTGTTCGCGCGTGGTTTCCACTGTGTTAAGCCTTGCACCAATCGAGCTGCGCGCATTGAGCATGGAGGTTTCCGCCGCATCCAGATTCTTGAGTGCCGTGGCAATCACATTATCCAGCGTCTTGCGGCCTTCCACCGAATTATTGAAGTGCGTCAGTCCGTAGATCAGCTTTTCAACGCTGGTAAGTACGCCCTGCTTCTCGGTGGAATCAATGAAAAAGTTGTCCCCCGGCAAGGGGGCACCAACGATTTCGAACTGCACGCCCTGCACGGCAATGGGGTTACCCGTACTAAATAGCTGGTTGTTGGCCAACACGCGGCCTGTCGCAGCATCGCGCACGGTAAAATTGGGCTGAGGCGGAACTACATTGGACTCCGGGTTGAATTCAAGCACCATATCCTTGGGATAGAAGGCATCGTAGGTAGTCTGATCATAGATTTGCCCGGTGGTGATAATCGCTGCAGGCACGGCTTGGTTATTGGGATTAACGCGCGTGGTAAAGGTTTTCTCGGCCGCTGGAATATCCATAAATATCGCTTTGCCGTTTTCGGTAGCGGCAATGGTTACGCTGGCTTCAATCTGCACGAACCGGCGCCCTTCGTCCCCATGATACTCAAAAGACCCCGAAGCGTTTTTAACAAAAGGCTGATTTTTGCCCTGAAAGCCGCCAAACACGAACTCACCCGAGGCATCGCGTGAATTCATCATGCCCGCCAGCTGATCCAGACGCTCGCCTATTTCCTGGGAGATGTACTTGAGATCTTCAGCGTTAAGTGAACCATTCCCCGCCCTAACCGTTAGCTCTCTGATCCGCTGGATGACATCACTGACGCCCCCGAGAAGATCATCTTCGAGTTTGAGATTGTTTTCCGCCAGCTCGATATTGCGCTGAAACTGCTTGTTCAGGCTCAGCTCATGGCGCAATTCGAGGATACGGGTTGCCGCCACCGGATCATCGGAAGGGTTAATGATCTTTTTACCACTGGATACCTGCTGCTGGGTTTTTTGCAACTGGCTGTTGACATCGACAATGGTGTCAATGCCTTTGGTGAATACTTGAGAAGTTGAAATTCTCATGGCGTTACCCTCATGAACCCTTCTGTAACCTGATGATGGTGACTATTTGGTAAGTGCTAAAAACCTGCCGAGTTAAAAACCTGTCAACGATGCCTAACGAAATGCCTGCAACAAGGCATCAAATAGCTCCCGCGCTATGGATACTACTTGTGCCGAAGCGTTGTAAGCGGCCTGGTACTGGATTAAGCGCCCGGCTTCTTCATCCAGATTCACGCCTGATATTTCGTCCCAGGCGCCCTGGGATTGCTGCAACAAGGTAAAGGACGACTCCTTATCCATGCGGGTTTGACTGGTAAAGGTGCCTATGGTCTCAACCAGTTCCGCGTAGGCTTCGTTGTAGGTACTCACCCCGCCACCCGCCGTTCCCTTGGTTTCAAGTTTTGCCAGGGCAAGTGCATTACGGTTGTCGGAGATCCCGCCGGTGTTGTAGGAAATCTTGAACTGATCGCCGGCCTTGGGCTCACCCACGATGTCGATCTTGAGTCCACGATAGGTATTGGTCGCCGCCGGTGCCTGGGTAAATACGCTATTGACTGTGGAGGTGAGAATGATGCCGTTACCCATGCTTACATCGATAAAACCGCCAACAGCCACACCGGTACCGGCAGCAACCGTTTGCGTTGCCAATACCGCGCCTGTGTAGGGGCTTATCTTGTCGATATCCAGTGAGCCGGCCGTGGTCTCGAATACCAGATCTACGCCCAGGGATGACTTCACACTCAGATTGGTGCCATCACTCACCGCGTAAACTCCCTGCAATTGCAACGCGGCATTGTTGTTAATCAGGGTTTCCAGCTCGTCGGGCCCGACTACTGCGGGCGGTGCCACCAGCAGCGCCTGCCCATTGAGCGTCAAGCCGTCGGTCGCATCGATATTTCTGACCAGGGCCGCACTGTAGGCATTGGCAGTCACCCCTGGCACATTGCTCAGATTGCGGGCTGTGACCTCTGCACTTTGATCGGCGCCCAGCACCACTGTCTGGTTGGTTACCACACCGGTGACCGTATCCCGAATCAAAAAGGTCACGTTCTGCGCACCGTAGCCGTTGGTGAAAGGCCCAAGGCCCGCCGCCGGCATGGTCGCGATATTTGGGCCGCCGGCTGACACCATGCTTTCACCGGGGTCGGTGCCAAACAATTCGTTGCGCATGCCGGGAATGTAACGCTGATTATTCAAAGGCGGCACCAGCGGCTTGGGTACCGCCGGATCGGTCACGTCCAGCACTTCGTAGAGCGCATCGGTAATGAATCGCACCGCCATGGGGGGGCTGAGTGCATCGGCCTTGGCGTACAGCGGAAGCGGCTTGTTGGTCAGCGGATTTTCAACGTCGAGCATGACGCCCTGGCTGATCGCGGCATTGCCGATATTGCCAAGATCGGCCAGGGTGCGAATGGGCGAGGCAAAGGCGATCTCTTCGAGGCGATCGACACTCAACCCAATGTCCCGTGCACCGAAATGCGTTGGCTGAATAAAGAACCGGTCATTCACCTGAAAACTGCCCGAGGTCAGGTTAATGTCAAAGCCTTCAACCTTGATTTTGGCGGGAAAAAATCCCGGCAAGGTGCCCTGAGTAACCACCTCGTTATTGTGATGGCGCAGCACCACATAATCGTTGTTGCTGGGCCCGTTGAACTGCAACTCGTAATCGTCGAGTGTCAGAACGCTCGGGTCGGTGATTTCAACACCCGCAACCCGATCCAGCGGAATGGCGTTGCCCGCATTGGAGAAAACCCTTGCCCGCTGCAAGCCGGCATCATTGATATCGACAAAGAAATTGCCGCCAAGCTTGCTTTCAAGCGTCATTCCCACCTTGTGCTGATGGTTCACGGTATCGGCCAGCACCAATGCAATGCGCCCGAGCGAATTCATGCTTTCACGCAGCATATTGTCGCGAAACACTACCCGGCCCCCCAAGGTTCCGCCAGTAAGATCATTGGTAATCACCTGGTTGGAACCCGCGCCGACAAACGCCACTTCGGTACGGGTGGCGTCCTCGGCACTTTGCAGGGTGATCAAACGGCTGGCTTCGTTGCCTACCACCAAAGGCTGGCCCTTACCGATAAACACATTGACGCGACGGTCGGGCTGCTCGACGATGCCAACGCTGATTTTTTCTGCAAGTTTCTTGATGGCTTCATCGCGCTGATCCATCAGTGTGTTGGGCAAATCGCCCTTTCCTGCACCAATGGCAACGGTAATGGCTTTGTTGAGCTCGGCAATGGATTTAGACAGGCTGTTGATGTCTGCCACATCATTTTTAATAGCCTGCTCCAGACTTTGCTGTTGCTGACTCAGGCGCGAATACAGGGCTTGAAAGCGCCCGATGGTGCCTTCGGACTGGGTAAGCAATAACTGTCTCTCGGGTACGGAGGCGGGATTATCCGCCCCCCCTTGCAGGGCCCGGAAGAACTCACCCAACGCGGGCGTCAACCCGGTGGTCTCACCTGCCAGCAGATTGTCGATTTGAGTCGCCTGGCTGAGCAGTGCCTCCTGCTCGTTGAAAACGGTGGTATCGGCGCGCAGTTGGGTGTTGATGTATTCCAGGTTGACGCGACGAACGGTTTCAATGTTGACCCCGGAGCCCACAAAACCCGCCCCGGTGCGCAACGACGCGGCCGAGTTGAAGACAACTTCCTGACGACTGTAGCCTGGCGTATTGGCGTTGGTGACGTTGTTACCGGTGGTGCTCAGCGCCACCTGATGGGATTTGATGCCGGTTAATCCGATATTGATAAGACTGGCCATGACCGACTCCTGTTACCACACCGACCGTTCGAGACGGGCGCCTTGCAGCACCTCATCGCCGGACAGTTCACGCCCTGCCAGCAGACGGGTGTCCGTTTGCCCGGCGGTTGTTGCCACATCATCAAGCGCGTCACGCATCAGATCACTGTTCATGATGCGCTGGATTTTCTTGCTGTAGGCCGGATCGGTGGCGTAGCCCGCGTCTTGCAATGCCTGAGTGAACTTGGCCGGGTCATCCACCACTTGCAAGGCCGACTGATAGCGGGGATGCGCCTGCAAAAAGCTGGCGTAATCGCGAAAGCTGTCGGCGTAAGAATCATAGGCACGAAAGGCCGCACGCTCTTTCATGGCGACACCCTGGCGGTATTCCGTGGTCAGGACCTCGGCTGCTTCGCCGGCCCAACGGCTGTCGGACTTGATGCCAAAAAGATTGAAACTGGGCACCCCTGTGGGCGCGATCATGTGCTTGCCCCAACCGGTTTCGAGTGCCGACTGGGCCAACATGACCCGGGCATCAATGCCGGTTTCGGCTTCAATTTGTCGAGCCACCGGATACAGATGGGCCACAAAATCCGAAGGCGACTCAAAGTGCGCAGGCGCGGGTGCTGCCGCAGTTGCCTGCGCCGTCACCGCAGGCGGCGCCAAAACATCGGTAGATACCGGCGCACGCGCGTTGGCCAGTGCCTCTTCAGGGTTATTATTGGTGTCGACAACCGGCACAAGGGTTGCTGCTGGTGTCAGGCGCTGCACTTCCGCATCCACTTGCGCCAGCGCCTCCGGGAGTTGCGCCAACTGCTCAGGACGCACAAAAGCCGGCAGGGTGCGGGGATAATCGGTAATACTGGTACGCATCCGGGCTTTATCCGTGTCGGCTTCGGGCTTGTCCAGGCCATACTTTCCGGCCATCTGGCGCATCATCTGATCGGCCACGCCAATGCCTTTGCCGTGGCTCATGGTCAAGCTCAACTGACTGTCGAACATCGACTGATAGAACTCGCTCTGGGAGCTGTTAAGAAAATTGCCTTCCGAGAACACCTTGTTGGCATCACGCATCCCCTTGACCATCATGGACACAAACAGCGCTTCAAATTGTTTTGCCACTTTTTCCATGGCGGCGTTTTTGTCCTGACGCGACTGGGCCTTGAGCGCATTCAAGCCCGAAAAATCGGTATAGGTTTGAGCCTGATCCAGATACGGGGATTTCATTGCCTTCGCCTCGATAATGCCTGTCGTTTGCCAGTGTTCTGCGGGTCTTAGATAACGATGAGTTCTGCCTTGAGTGCGCCCGCCTGCTTGAGCGCCTCCAGTACCGCCATGATGTCGCCGGGAGCGGCCCCGACCTGATTGACGGCCTGGACAATTTCATTGAGTGTCGCCGCCGGCCCGAACTTGAACATCCGCCCCGATCCCTGATCCACGGTAATCTGGGACTGAGGCGTGACAACGGTCTGCCCCGCCGCCAGGGGATTGGGCTGGCTGACCTGCGGATCTTCGGCAATGGTTACCGAGAGGCTGCCATGGGTAATGGCCACCGGCAGCACCTTGACGTTCTGCCCCACCACAATGGTGCCGGTACGGGAATTGATGACCACCCGCGCATTGCCTTCGGCGGGCTGTATATCCATGTTTTCAAGAATCGACAGAAAGCTCACCCGCGCGCTGGCATCCCGTGGCGCCCGCACTTCAATGGAGGTGGCGTCTTTGGCCCACGCAGAATCGGGCCCCAGCAAGCCGTTAATGGCGTCTACCACTCTTCTGGCGGTGGTGAAATCCGACTGATTCAGGTTAAAGGTCAAGGTGTCACCCCGATGAAAGGGAGAAGCAATGGACTGCTCCACCGAGGCCCCGTTGGGTATCCGGCCCACACTGGGCACATTGACTTTGATCGAAGAACCGTCTGCGCCTTCGGCACCAAAGCCGCCGACAATCAGGTTCCCCTGCGCCATGGCGTACACCTTGCCGTCAGCACCCTTAAGGGGTGTCATCAACAGGCTGCCGCCGCGCAGGCTCTTGGCATTGCCAATAGATGACACTGTGATATCAATGTTCTGCCCCGGCTTGGCAAAGGCGGGCAAATCCACATGCACGACTACGGCCGCGACGTTCTTGAGCTTGGGATCCGTACCTTCGGGCAAGGTAATGCCAAACTTGTTCACCAGATTGCGAAAGGTCTGGTTGGTAAAAGGTGCCTTGTCGCCGGTACCATCGAGCCCTACCACCAGGCCATAACCGATGAGCTGATTGCTGCGCACACCTTCAATCGTCGCCATATCCTTGAGCCGGTCCGCTAACGCTTGACCTGACAGGACAAGCACCAGCAACAGCCACCAGGGCGATCTTCTTGTTACCTGTTGGATCTGACGCCGATACGCAGGCGCCTTGAGGGTCAAGTTCGATACAGTGTTCATCAGAAAGGCCACCATTCGGAGTTAAAAAAGCGCGATCCCCAGCCCATGCGATTGGTGTCGTCGAAATCGCCGGTGCCGCCATAGGCAATACGGGCATCGGCCACCTTGGTCGAGGGGATGGTGTTATCGGTGCTGATATCTTCGGGCCGTACCAGTCCGGTCAGGCGCACGTATTCATCGCCCTGGCTCAGGGTCAGCCATTTTTCGCCCTGCACCCGCAAAATCCCGTTGGGCAGCACTTCGGATACAGTCACCGAGATATTGCCCTTTAAACTGTTGCTCTGATCCGAGGCGGCCTCACCGCCAAAGTCCCGTTTGAAATCGACATTGGTGTTCAGACTCAGGTTGTTCATCGACAAGGCGCTGCCAAGCAAATTGGCCTCGTTGAACGTGGTTTTATTATCTTTCTTGTAACTGGTATCGGCTTTTTTGGTCGAGCGGGTTTGCTCTTCCAGGGTCACGGTAAGAATGTCCCCTACGTTCAAGGCGATCCGGTCGCCATACAAGCCAAAATTACGATTGGTCTGAAAAATGGAACCGGTCACCGCGGCAGGCACTGTCAACGCGGAAGACGACACAGGCGCATAGCGCGGATCACCCGCCACGGGTGTCTCTCGGGTAAGGGTGCTGCAACCAGCCAGCAGCTGCACGCACACCCCCAGAATCACCATCCGACCTGCGGTGCCTTTGTTGTTAGACTCGACATTCATGATTTTCCCCTCGTATAAACCTGTCTGCACGTCACGCTTGCCTTTACGGATTAACCGCGAGCATTAGAGGTTCTGCGTGATGTACTGCAACATCTGATCGGAGGTGGAAACCACTTTCGAGTTCATCTCGTAGGCCCGCTGGGTCGTGATCATGTTCACCAGCTCTTCGACCACCTCGACGTTGGAGGCTTCCAGCATCCCCTGCTCCAGCGTGCCCAACCCCGCCAGACCGGGCGTGCCTTCCAGCGGGTTGCCGCTGGCGTTGGTTTCCCGGAACAGGTTGTTGCCGATCGATTCCAGGCCCTGCGGGTTTACGAAGTCAACGGTGGTGATGTTGCCCAGCGTGGTGGGCGCAGGCTCGCCGGCAATTGTGGCCGTGACCGTGCCATCAGTGCCTATGGTGATGCTGGAGGTATTGGCCGGTACCGTAATAGCCGGCTGCAGCGGATGACCGTTGGCGGTGACAATGTCGCCGGCCGAGTTCACCTGAAAACTGCCATCACGGGTATAAGAGACGGTGCCATCGGGCAAAAGAATCTGGAAAAACCCGCGACCGTTCACCGCCACATCCAGCGCCTGATCCGACACTTGCAGTGAGCCCTGGGTAAATTCCTTGGCCGTCCCCACAATGCGTACCCCGGTACCCAACTGCAGCCCTGAGGGCAGCTGGGAATCCTGCGAAGTCAAGCCGCCGGGCTGGCGCTGAATCTGGTACAGCAGATCCTGGAATACCGCGCGGTCGCGCTTGAATCCGGTCGTACTGACATTGGCCAGGTTATTGGAAATAGTGGTCAGTTGCTTTTCCTGAGCGCTTAGCCCGGTTTTGCTGACCCATAGAGCAGAATGCATAACAACCTCCTGATGAGCATCAAAACGGCGTGGTCGCTCATTCGAAGCAGTCGGATTAGCCTCCGGTTCAGCCGGAGCATAGATCCAAAAAGCGCGGTTCGAATGTCAGAAACTTGCCGTTTCGTTGGCTTTATCAGGATATCTGCAAAAGGCGTGCCGCTGACTCGGTGTTTTCGTCAGCGGTTTTCATTACTTTGACCTGGAGCTCGTACTGGCGCGCCAAGGCAATGATTTCCGTGAGGGATTCCACCGCGTTGACATTGCTTCCCTCAAGAAAGCCGGGCTCAAGGCGGATACGCCCATCGGGGGCCGGGGGCGCTTCCTCGGCTTTCATGTGCATCAAGCCATCGGTGCGTTTTTCCATCGCCTCCGGGTCCGGGTTGACCAGCTTGATCCGATCCACCTCGGCCAATGTCACTGCATCTGCCCCCGAGGGAATGATGGAAATAGTGCCATCGGCACCTATTTCGATATGATCGGCCGGCGGCAAAGTGATGATGCCGCCATTGCCCAAGACCGGCAAACCCGTGCCTGTCATCAGCATGCCGGAAACATCTACCTGCAAGTCTCCGGCACGCGTGTAGGCTTCCTCGCCATCCAGCCCCTGCACGGCAATCCAGCCTTCGCCTTTGATGGCGACATCGAGCGAACGGCCGGTTTGAATCATGGGGCCCTGCTCGAAGCTGGTTGCCGGACGCTCGGTCATGGCATAGGCCCGGGAGGGAAAGTGCTCGCCAAACACCGGCATACTGCGGGCCTGGGCATAGTCAAAGCGAAACCCGGTAGTATTGATGTTCGCCATATTATTGGCGTTTGCCCGCTGGGCCAGCATGTTTTGCTTGGCCCCGCTCATGCCTATATATAACGCCTTATCCATTACTGCCTCGTCTTTATCTGGATCCTTAGGGTTAGCCCCGACCGTACGCTACCGATCAGATATTCAGGATCGTTTGGGTCACCTGATCTGCGGTTTCAATCGTCTTGGCATTTGCCTGATAATTGCGCTGGGCAATGATCAGATTCACCAATTGCGCCGAGAGATCAACGTTCGACTCTTCCAGCGAGCTGGCTTCCAGGCTACCGAGAGTACCGGTACCGGGGGCCCCCACGATGGGATCACCCGAACGGAAGGTCTGTACCCAGGCGGTATCGCCAGCGGGCGACAGCCCTTCGGGATCATTGAAGTTAGCCAGCGCAATCTGGGCCAGGGTTCGTGACTCGCCGTTGGTGTATCTAGCAAAAAGCAGGCCGGAATCATTTACATCCAGCCCCGTCAGACGTCCGGTGGCATAGCCGTTTTGCCGCATATCCGAGACCGTAAAGGGGCTGCCATATTGGGTCGTTGGATTCACATCGATAAAAAAGTTGGAACTGGTCGGCGGAATGGGAATGGGCAGGGTGCCGCCATCGGCCACGTTAATCGGCCCGTCAGCACCATTAAGCCCGCCCAGCGCATCAACAGGCACCCAGTTCGAGATCAACGGCACATCCGAGAGGTTTTTGTTCAAGATTCCGTTCTCATCGAAAATCATGGTGAAGGATGCGCGAGTAGCACCCACGCCGGCCACCGGATCCCCCACATCGCGGCCATCAATCAACACATGCATCTGCCAGGTATTGGGCTGGATGGTGGTATTGCTTGCCTGCTTCACAAAATACATGCTCAGAACGTGGTTGTTGCCCAAGCTGTCGTAAATGGTGGTGGAGGTGGCATGGTTATAGGTGCCAGGATCTTTAGGATCAAATACATTGTTGCGAAACACCGCCCCGGTCAGCGTTTGAATGATGCTGGTGCTGTTGGTGGCCATAGAGGCCCCCTCTGCCGTGATCACATCCACCGTGCCCCCGACAGTTGCCGTCAGATTTCCCACGCCAAGCGTCTGTGAAGAAGCCGGATTCGAACTGCCGGTCACCAGCACCGATCCGGTACCCAATCCGCCGTCGGCATAAACAAACTGCAAATTTCCGCCCTGATTGTGAATAATATTGAGCTTGAGTTCGTTCGTCGCACCAATAGGCGCCGCCGGATCGCCGGTAAGTACGGCAGTCACCCCCCCCAAGGCAGAGCTATTAATGTCTACCGCCAGTTGCGACAGCGAGGTACTGCTGAAGGTAATGCCGTTGACGGTGAGGGTGTCCCCGGTGGCCGGGTTAAATCCCCCGCGCAAGATGCTGGCTGTCGTGGTGGCCGTGGCATCCACACCGTCCAGGGCAGACGAAATCCGTGCCGCGATGGCACCGGCAGAATCGCCGGCATTGGTCGACACACTCGCTGTCGTGCCATCACTGTAGGTTACGGTCCAGGTTTCACTGGGCAGACTGTTGACCAATCCTGAGACAATTTCGCCGGATCGCGGGCCATCCGCTCTTAAGCGC
>JBFHRO010000032.1:0-20280 GCA_041591635.1 Oleiphilaceae bacterium
CAGGGCTATGTCTGGGATACCCAGTCAGACATGTGGCTGGCACTGGTCGGGGCTGTCTCGGCTTTGCTGCTGTTGTCGCGGTATCACAATCGACAGCTCGCTGCGCTCGGCTACGCTGACCGGATATCCCGGTGATGAGCCATCTCTGGGGCGATATTCATCCGTTTCTGGTTCTGGCGCTGGTGCTGTCTGCGGGCATGGCGGCCGGCAAGCTCATCCGGCACCTGAGTTTGCCGTCGCTGCTGGGATACATTCTGCTGGGCATTGTTTTGGGGCCCTACGGCATTGGCATCCTCACCGAACCACTCATGATCTCCTGGAACTTTGTCATTGATATTGGCCTGGGGCTGGTGGCCCTCGAGGTGGGTTCCTCGCTGAGCTTTAAAAACTTTGCCCGTACCGGCAAGGCTCTGGCCTGGCTGATTCTGGGTGAAACCTTTGCGGCGTTTTTTTTGATTGTCGTGGGTGTCTACCTGTTCTGCGACAGCTTGCCGCTGGCCTTGCTTCTGGGGGCCATCGGCGCCGCCAGCGCACCGGCCGGCACCGTGGCGGTGATTCAGGATTGCCATGCCAGCGGGCCGGTAACCCGTACCCTCTATGCAGTCGTCGGTTTTGATGATGGTCTGGCGGTGGTGCTTTACGGGCTTGCGCTGGTGTTTGCCAAGGCGTTGTTGCTGGGATCGGTGGGGCTTGAGAATCCGGCCGGTTTCTACGGCCAGTTGGTGGCACCTATGGTCGAGATCGGCTTGAGCGTTGGCCTGGGGCTGGCGGCGGGCTGGTTGTTTCTCAAAGCCGCTTCGATCATGCGCAAGCCGCCGGATCTGTTGATTCTGACCTTTGCCATGGTGTTACTGCTTGTCGGTGCCAGTTTGCAATGGCATTTATCGCTGGTGATTGCCAACATGGCAGCCGGCATGTTGCTGGTAAACCTGGGGCGTGAAGGACTGATTGCTCGCGTGCATACGCTGCTTGAACAGGTCATGCCGCTGGTATTTGTGGTGTTCTTTACCCTTGCCGGAGCGCATCTGGACTTGGCATCGGTGGCCTCCATCGGCGTGACCGGGGCCGTGTATTTCGTCTGCCGCTGCTTTGGCAAAGCCGGCGGCGCCTGGCTTGGCGGCACCTTGGGAGGCATGGGGGCAGGCGCCAGTGCGCGGGTTGGGCTGGGAATTTTGTCCCAGGCAGGGCTGGCGATCGGGTTGGCGATGGTGGTCAGTCTTGAACTGCGGGCGCTTGCAGATATCTACGATGTGCCGCAGGCCGCCGAGATGGCGGCCGTCGTGCTCACCACCATTACTGCCACCACGGTGCTGTTTGAAATTCTTGGCCCCATCCTGACGCGCTATGTGCTGGTTCGCGCAGGCGAAACCCATCGACACCGAGGAACGCACCCATGAAATCTGCCCCGACATCCTCTCATATTCTGGGCGGGACGCTTGTGCAACTGCTTGACTTCATTGGTCTGCGACCGCTTCCCAAGGTGCGGGAAGACGCCAGCATTGTGGAGGCGATCAAGGTGCTGCAGCAATCCCCGCATTCGACCCTGGTGTATGTCCTTGATGCCAATCGGCGTCTTTTGGGGGTGATTACCCAGGAAGCCCTGGTGCAGTGGCTGTTTGTTCACTACCACGACGATGCCTTGACGGCTCACACCCTGATTCGCCATGCGGTATCCGAGACGGCGCGAGACCTGGCACGCAATGAGCGGCTTACCGCCAGGATCGAGGATGCGATTGAACAGGTTCTGGAAGATATGATCGCCAGCAAGCTCGATGAAGTGGCGGTCGTCGATGATGATGGCCGGCTGCTGGGTGATATCACCATGAAGGATTTTATCGGCTACTATATGCGACCGCAGGTTAGCTGATTGTCAGCGTAAGATCTGGGCCAATTGATAATAACAACCAAGCAGTTCCGGGTTCCTTGGCGTTTGATGCCGATGAGGGTGTTACGGGATTGTGCGTGCAGGGGTACAGAGAGGATATGAATCACATTCTGGATATTGATGCCGGGTTTTTCGACGACACCTTGTTGGCCGAGCAGATGCGGCTGGTTTCAGGTCTTGTGGGTGGCAGCAGCAAGGATGCCAAGCTGCCTGCTCATTGGGTGGGTCATGAGGGGGCGCTGGTTGTTCGGCTGAACCAGCTGATTGCCGAAATGCGCCTGCGCAAGATCGCCACCCCTGACTACCAGCGTGTGCCCGCGGGGGCGGTGATTTGGCCGGTCAGGTTCTCCCTGCCTGCGGCAGAGCAAATGGCTGAGCTGGCGCGCCGTGCCGCCCAGGGAAAGCTCGGTCGCATCAGCGTGCCAAAGTCCGAGCATGAAATCTGGGCCCGCTACAAGTATTCGGTGATGGCACGCAATCACGTCACCTACCAGACCTTTGGTCGCCTTGTCGCGGTAAGGGCCTTTAATTTTGACGAGCTGCTGCTGGAAATGATGCATGCCCAGCGGGTATCGCCGGTAGAGCCGGATTTGCGTAACGCCGTCCAGCACATGTGGGGCTATGTGTCGGCGTTTTCACGTCTGCGCCCCGACACCTGCGGCAGTGCCGAATTGCTCAAGGAACTGCAGGAGCAGGCGCAGCTCAACAAAGTCCTGTATCTGACCAACTCGACGGCACTTGGGGAGCTGGCCTTGTGGTGCTGAACCTTCATCACAAGATTCAGGGCGAGGGTGCGCCACTGGTGCTGGTGCACGGCCTCTTTGGCTCGCTGGAAAACCTCGGAATGGTGGCGCGCCTGCTGGCAAAAGGCTATCAGGTGCACTCGCTGGACATGCGCAATCATGGCCGCTCGCCCCACAGTCATGCCATGAATTACCGCCTGATGGCAGAAGATATCTGCCACTACCTGGATCAGAAAGGGCTTGAGCGAGCGAGCTTCTTGGGGCATTCCATGGGGGGCAAGGCGGTCATGCAGCTGGCCTTGTGTCATCCGCAGCGGGTAGATAGATTGATCGTGGCCGACATTGCGCCGGTCGCCTATCCGCCGCACCACGATGCCATTCTTGAGGGGTTGCAGGCGCTGGACTTGTCCGGGCTGACCTCGCGACAACAAGCCGACGAGCAGCTGACGCCCTTTGTGTCCGAGGCGGCCGTTCGATCCTTCTTGCTGAAAAACCTCATCAAGGCCGGCGCCGGTCAGTTTGCCTGGCGCATGAATCTGCAGGCGATTGTGCAGAACTATCGTGAAATCATCGTTGGCCAGAGTGGGCCGGCGCCGTTTGAACGGCCTGTGCTTTTCGTCATGGGCGGAAAGTCCGATTACCTGCGCGCCGAACATCAGCCTCAGGTGCAAGCCTTGTTTCCGCGCGCCAGTGTGCGCGTTATTCCCGATACGGGGCACTGGCTGCATGCCGAAAAGCCGGAGCTGTTTGCCAAGGTGGTGGAGCGTTTTCTGGCGCTGACCTGAGTGGGGCCGGATGTATCATGTCAGTGGCACAAAAAACGCAGACACAAAAAAAGCGACCCGAAGGTCGCTTTTTTATTGGCAGAGCAGGTGTTACTGCTTGTTGGTGAACTCGGGATAGGCTTCCATTCCGCACTCGGCAAGATCCACGCCTTCGTACTCTTCCTCTTCGCTGACCCGGATACCTATGGCCGCTTTGAGTACCGCCCAGACAATCAATGAAGTCACGAATACCCAGACGAAGATGGTGAGGGCACCGATCAGCTGGCCAGAGAAGCTTGAGCCGGTATTGGTGATAGGCACCAGGAGCAGGCCCAGCAGACCGCACACACCGTGAACCGAGATGGCACCCACAGGATCGTCAATTTTCAGCTTGTCGAGCGCCACAATGCTGAACACCACCAGTACGCCGCCGATAGCACCGAACAGAGTAGCCTGCAGGGCTGAAGGAGTAGAAGGCTCAGCCGTGATGGCAACCAGTCCAGCCAGTGCACCGTTGAGGAGCATGGTAAGGTCGGCTTTGCCGAACAGCAGGCGGGCAGTGATCAGCGCCGCGATAGAACCGCCGGCGGCGGCTGCATTGGTGTTCAGGAAGACCATGGCGACCGAGTTGGCGTTGCCGATGTCGCCCAGCTTCAGAACCGAGCCGCCGTTAAAGCCGAACCAGCCCATCCACAGGATGAAGGTACCCAGGGTTGCCAGTGGCAGGTTGGCACCGGGAATCGCATTGACCTCGCCTTTTTTGCCGTATTTGCCCTTGCGTGCGCCCAGCAGAAGTACGCCAGCCAGCGCGGCGGCCGCACCTGCCATGTGGACGATGCCTGAACCGGCAAAGTCAGAGAAGCCCAGATCTTTCAGTGTGAACATGCCAAACACGGCATTGCCACCCCAGGTCCAGGAGCCTTCCATCGGGTAGATGAAGGCCGTCATCACCACGGCGAACGCCAGGAAAGCCCAGAGCTTCATTCGTTCAGCCACCGCACCCGATACAATCGACATCGCGGTTGCTACGAATACCACCTGGAAGAAGAAATCCGAGGGCTTGGAATAGATAGCACCGCCGGTAAATCCGTCTTCGCGCTCGGCAAAGGACTTGAGCGTGCTGTCGACATCCACGGTAGCTATGTCTGAAAGGAAGTAGTTGCCGCCGTACATGATGGCGTAGCCGCACACGAGGTACATGATGCAGGAAATGCCAAACAAGGCGACGTTCTTGGTCAGAATTTCAGTGGTGTTTTTACTGCGTACCAATCCGGCTTCGAGCATGGCAAAACCCGCGGCCATCCACATGACCAGGGCTCCGCACACCAGAAAATAGAAGGTGTCCATTGCATATTGAAGGTGAAAGACATTGTTTTCCATCTGAAGCCCTCCGCACTAGGCTTTAGCTGATTACTGGATGTAGTGGATGATCAGGGGTTACACCGCATCTTCACCGGTTTCACCGGTACGAATACGAATGCACTGTTCAAGTGAGGTAACGAAGATTTTGCCATCGCCAATCTTGCCGGTATTGGCGGCTTTGGTAATGGCTTCCACCACTTGATCCAGCAGGCCGTCACCAATGGCGATTTCGATTTTTACCTTGGGCAGAAAATCAACAACGTATTCCGCGCCGCGATAAAGTTCGGTATGCCCCTTTTGGCGCCCGAAGCCTTTGACTTCTGTTACGGTAATGCCTTGCACGCCGATATCAGACAGCGCTTCGCGGACATCATCCAGTTTGAAGGGCTTAATGATGGCAGTTACGAGTTTCATCAAATTTCTCCTTATATCCCGCCGATAGTTGAAAATATTGCTTGGGGTAATGCGCACATAACTAACTGTGCGGACTATGCGCACTACAAAGCAGATTCCATGCCATGCGGAAAATGATTATATAAATCAAGCGGTTGCTTTGGTGGGACAAGCTCTGTAAAAACTTGTTAGAGTGATTATAGCGCAAGCGGATGATTATTGGTCCAGCGTGGTGCGTCTCTGGTTGTGTTTTGAATATTGTGACCTTGCATGGTGCATCCTGGTCTTTTTGTGATCCTGTCTCGCTATTTTGGCGATTGCAGTCCCGATTGCGCCGGTAACATCAGCACTTGGCCAAGATCATGGTAAAATCGCCCCCGGTTCCGCCTGACTGGCGTCATTAATCCGCTGAAGACCTACAAGGATCTGCTATGTTAACCCCTCAAAAATTTTTCAGTGCTGTGCAGCAGCAAGTCGAGCAAGTGCTCCCGGGTGTTGCCAAAAGCGCCCAGGATGACATCCAGAATCACATCAAGATGGTGGTTACCAGCGTGCTGAACCGGCTCGATCTGGTCACTCGTGACGAGTTCGATGTACAGGTGGCGGTGCTGGAGAAAACCCGCGCCAAGGTCGACCAGCTTGAGAAAGTGGTCGCCAGTCTGGAACAAAAGCTTAAGAGCTAGAACTGTCTTGGCATAAGGCACGCCTCGTCAGCGCAGGTGTGTCTGTGACCGGATTACCATGAATTTCTCGTGTGCAGGGACGCCACATGTCATTGTCAAAAGTTTACAGCCGGGCGCAGGTCGGGATTGCCGCGCCTCTGGTCACCGTTGAAACCCATATCTCCAACGGTCTGCCGCAGCTGGCGATCGTGGGTCTGCCTGAAACCGCCGTTAAAGAAAGCAAGGACCGGGTTCGTAGCGCCTTGCTCAATGCCGGCTTTGAATTTCCTGCCCGACGCATCACCATCAATCTTGCCCCGGCGGATTTGCCGAAGGAGGGTGGGCGTTATGATCTGGCCATTGCCCTGGGCATTCTGGTAGCCTCGGGGCAACTGGTGCAGTCATCGCTTGCCGACAAGGAGTTTCTTGGCGAACTGGCACTGACTGGCGAGTTGCGGCCCGTACGCGGATCGCTGCCGGCTGCGATGGCGGCCGGCCAGGAGTCGCGCCATTTATATGTTGCCCAGGGCAATGGGCCGGAGGCGAGTTTGGCGCGTGGTACCCGGGTGTTGATCGCCAAACACCTGCTGGAAGTGTGCGCCGATTTGAACGGTGAGGTCACTTTGCCAGAAGCACAGAGCCCTTGCGCCACGGCTATGCCGGCTACGGGCCCGGATATGCTGGATGTAAAAGGCCAGTACCAGGCGCGTCGCGCCCTGGAGCTGGCGGCAGCCGGTGGCCACAATTTGCTGTTGTTCGGCCCGCCCGGCACGGGGAAGAGCATGCTGGCCTCGCGTTTGCCGGGTATTCTCCCGCCGCTGGAGGAGCCCCAGGCGCTGGAGGTGGCGGCGGTTTATTCGGTGGCAGGCAAGGCGCTGGACCCTGCCCAGTGGGGCGTACGACCCTTTCGCAATCCCCATCATACAGCCTCGGCGGCGGCGCTGGTCGGTGGTGGCAGCCAGCCACGCCCGGGTGAGGTGAGTCTGGCGCATCACGGCGTGCTGTTTCTGGATGAACTGCCGGAGTTCAGTCGCAAGGTGCTGGAAGTGCTGCGCGAACCGGTCGAAAGTGGCCACATCGTCATCTCGCGCGCAACGCACCAGACCCGGTTTCCTGCCCGTTTTCAGTTGGTCGCCGCCCTGAATCCGTGCCCTTGCGGTTATTCGGGGCACCCCAGTATTCAATGCAACGACACGCCGGCACAGGTGCTTAAGTATCGTCAAAAACTGTCCGGGCCGATGCTCGATCGCTTCGACTTGCACGTTGAAGTGCCGGCCCAGAAAGGGGATGTGCTCACTTGCACCACAATGGTGCCGGAGGCCAGTGCGGCAGTCCGATCCAGAGTGATGGCCGCACACGAGCGCCAGCTTGCACGCCAGGGGGTGCGTAATCAGGAGTTGTCAGGCGCGAAACTTGAAGCTGTGTGTGCGCTGGATCATGCGTCCCGGGCGCTGCTGGAGGCGGCACTTAACCGGTTGGGCCTTTCGGCCAGAGCGCTGCATCGGGTAATGCGGGTGGCGCGCACCATTGCCGACCTTGAAGGTGTTGAGTGGGTGGCTGCCCGGCATCTGACAGAGGCGCTGGGCTATCGCAAGCTGGATCGAAAACCCGGTGGTCAGATACCGTCCTGAAACGGCATAAAAAAAGAGGAGCTATCCGGCTCCTCTATAAACAGGGGTTTGGAAGACGAAACCACTACCGCTTCAAGCAGTGATCTCACCTTCAGTATAGACAAGGGGTTGATCAAAATATGAACATCTGGTCACAAAATTGTTAAGAATGGTTAATCGTTGATCAGGCTCGATCAAGCTTGTCAAGCTAATTGATTGATTGTTACCGCTTTGTCTGCCCGGGCGCGCAACCCCATAGCGCGAGATGCGCGTTGGGCTGCGCCGCCGCAACCGACTTAATAACCCAGACGGTCTTCTTTTTGCTGCCACCGCTGCAGTACCAAGCCGCCTTCGCGATCAAGCAGCCGGTTCATGGGAATGCGCCGTTGGTGTTTGGCTTGTGCCAGTTCGTGATAAAAGAGCGCGTCATCGAAGCCGGCCTGGGCGGCGTCTTCCTGGCGTGCCGCAAACCAGATGCGGTCCAGCCGTGCCCACCAGATGGCTGCCAGGCACATGGGGCAAGGCTCGCAGCTGGTATAGATGTCACAGCCTTGCAAGCTCCAGCGATCAAGCGCCTGGCATGCCTCACGAATGGCTACGACTTCAGCATGGGCGGTGGGGTCGTTGTTGCGGGTAACCTGATTGGCACCACTGGCAATGATCTGGTCGCGATAGACAATCACGGCACCAAAGGGGCCCCCCAGGTTGCTATCCATGTTTTCGCCGGCAATACGCAAGGCTTCATGCATGAAGTCTGTGTGTCGAGAGTCAGTCATAAGAAGTCCTTGATACCATTGGGCCGCTTCAAAGCAGAAAGTATAAGCGGATTTGGCCGGTGGCTTGCCATTTGTGTGTCATCTTCCTATGATCTCGAACCTTTGGCATCGGCCTTGGGCGAATTTTGATCACCACTTCTGTCACCCCTTCTGATTGAGCAACCATTATGTCTGACGATCCCACTTCTACTTCAGCCTGTTCGCCCGAACTGCGCCGGCGGATTCGCAGTTTTGCCATTCGCAGCGGACGCATGACGGCAGGCCAGCAACTCGCCATGGACAAGGCCTGGCCGGTGTTTGGCTTGCGTGTGGAGGCGGGATTGATTGACCCTGCGGCGGTTTTTGGCAGATCTGCGCCCCTGGTGCTGGAGATCGGGTTTGGCATGGGAGGATCGCTCGCGCAAATGATGCTGGATTCGCCACAAACCGATTTTATCGGCGTAGAGGTGCATCGACCGGGTTTGGGGTCCATCCTGATGAAAACCCTGGAACAGGGTTCCACCAATCTGCGCCTGTACGGTCAGGATGCCAATGATGTGATCAATCAGTGTCTGCCAGAGGCTTGCCTGGATCGGGTGCAACTGTTTTTTCCCGATCCCTGGCACAAAAAGAAGCATCACAAGCGCCGGCTGGTGCAGGCGGAGTTTGTGCAGCGGTTGCGCGCCAGGATCAAGATCGGGGGGGTATTTCATCTGGCAACCGACTGGGAAAACTACGCCGAGCACATGATGGACGTGCTCTCCGGCGCCGAGGGGTTTCGTAATGCGACCGGTGAGCGGCAGTATGCGCCCCGGCCCGAGTACCGTCCGGTTACCAAGTTCGAGCGCCGGGGCGAGCGACTGGGGCACGGGGTGTGGGATTTGCTTTTCGAACGCGTGAGCTGAACCCGGTTGCCTTTGTCTACACCCTCTACTGGGTTAGTTGTTCGAGCTTCTTCGACAAAAACTGATAGCGCTTGTACTGCTTGTGGTCCTCGGGCATCTTTCGCAGCTGTTTGAGGCATTGCTGGCCAAGGGCGATGCTTTCGGCTCGTTGCAGCGCGTCTTTTTCATCGGCCAGGGTTTTCAGTAACACCTGCACCAGATTGAGATTCAATGCCGGGTGCTTGGGCGAATAGTTCAGCGCCTGTTTGAAAACACGGATCGCCTCGTTGACGTTTCCTTGTTCCGATAGCTTGATGCCTTCGCGATTGAGTTCGGCGGCTTTTTCCTTGTTTTGCCAGGTAACGGGTTCATCCCGAATGTCGTTGATCTTTTTGGCGATGCCTGACTCGTGCCCATGCATCAGCATCACCTGGCCGAGAACCAATTCAGCCTCCTCCTCCTTGCCCAGGGTGAAGAGGGTTTGTGCATACTCCAGTGACAGTTTGGGTGGCAACTCCATCGCCAGTTCCACGTAGAACCGTTGAGCCTTGGCCAGAGAGTGTTCGGCCTCGGCCAGCTGATCGCAGTCACGGTAAATGCGCGCGCCGATCATGTTGCTTTGAAACTGCACCTTGGGCAGGTTGCCGTAACGCTGCTCCACGGCCTGCAAGGCACCCAGGGCCTCGTTGCTGCGGCTTTGTTTCAGTGGCGCTTCATCCGGTGGCGGTGCGTCCTGCAGGGCGCGGGCAAAATTGAGATAGTTGTCGGCATTCTGGAAAATGGATTGTTCGCCATGTTCGATAGCGTTGCGAAAGGCTTCGGTGGCGATGTTGAAATCCTGATTTTCCTGGGCGAGCTCTCCGAGTTTCACATGACGTTGAACGGCGCGCGGGGTTAGTGCGACCGCTTCCATCAGGACGTCTTGCGCCTGTTTTTTCTTGTTGAGCTGCACCAGTACCTCGGCCAGCAAGTCGTAGGCGGGCAGGCAGAGCGGGTTTTTGGCGATGATTTCCGTCAGTTCGGCTTCGGCCTGGGTGAATTCCTTGCGCGCCATGGCGACCTTGACCAGGCCCAGTCGCGCCCACAGCAAGGGTCTGGCGCGCAATACCTCCTGATAGGTTTTGGTCGCATTGTCGTAGTCTTTTTGCTGCATGTAGATCTGGGCCTGGGTCTTCTGGCACCAACTGCTGTATTTGCTGCCCCGGGCGATTTTCTTGTCGCACAGATAAAGCGCGTTACTGTAATCCTCACCATCCATGGCGTACTTGATGTCGTAGAGCGCCTCGGCATCCACCAGCAAGGCATCCATGCGCTGCTTGAAGGCATCGCGGGTAATGGGTTTGGTGATGTAGGCATCGGGCTGGTATTCGATGGCGCCCAGTACCATGTCTTTGGTGGTGTCAACCGACATCATGATAAAGAGCGAGGTGGCACGCTGCAGTTTTCGTACCCGCAGCTCTTCCAGCACTTGCTGGCCGTTTTTGGTCCCCAGGTTGTAGTCGCAAATGATGACATCAAAGATGCCTTTCTGGCATTTTTCGATAGCTTCTGTGCCCTCGGCGGCCAGATCGATGAACCAGGCACCAAAAGATTTCAGATAGCCCTCCATCAGCAAGCGCAGCTTGATATTGGAATCGACGATCAAGAATCGGGCCTGATTGTATTCGCGAAAAAACATAGGTGGTGGATATCTGCTTGCTTATTGTCGTTATTGTCAGCGATTAACCCAGGCAGATTGCCTGATGGCTTTCAAAGCCTAGCTCATGCCCGGCCCAATTGTAAGGTGCTTTGGCCGGGCAGCTTGAAGGAGCCAGGCACAGGTTGGCCCAAAGCAAAGAGCAGACTTTTACTGTCAAAGGAACAAATCCAGCACCTGATTGAGAAAACGATAGCCGGTGCGGGTGCACTGCAGGCGCCCGGGTTCAATCAGTTGGCGCTCGCGGGCGTGGGTGAGGGCTGGCTCCAGCGTGCTCAGGGGCAGGCCGGTGCGCTGCGTAAAAAGCGCTTCGGTGACGCCTTGTTTCAACCGCAGGGCGTTCATCAAGAACTCAAGCGGCAGTTCGGCAGGTTCAATGGTATGGCTTTCGGCCAGAAAGTCGCCCTGGCGCTGCAGATAGGCGGTGGGCTGGCGGGTCTTGCGATAACGCAGGATGTGGCCATCTTCACGGGTGACTTTGGCATGGGCGCCGGCGCCGATTCCCAGATAATCGCCAAATTGCCAGTAGTTGAGATTGTGTTGTGAGGGTGCAAAAGGCTTGGCATAGGCTGAGACTTCATAGTGCACAAAGCCTGCCTGCTCCAGCATGTGCTGTCCTGCATCCTGAATCCGGGCCAGCGTGTCGTCGTTGGGCAGGCGGGGCGGTCTGCGATAGAACTCGGTGTTCGGTTCCAGCGTCAACTGGTACCAGGAGAGATGACTGGGGGCAAAAGCCAGGGCGGTTTCGATATCCGCCATGGCTTGCCCGACCGACTGACCCGGCAGGCCATGCATCAGATCAATATTGAAATTGTCAAAGCCGCAACTGCGCAGGCTGGAAATTGCGCTGCAGGCATTGTGGCGATTGTGGATGCGCCCCAGTTGCTTGAGCATGTTGTCGGAAAAACTCTGTACGCCCAGGGAGATGCGATTGATGCCAGTGCGCCGGTAACCGGCAAAACGCGCTTGCTCAAAAGTGCCCGGGTTGGCTTCCAGGGTGATTTCGATGTCCGGCGCAAAGGGGATCCGGGCTTCGATGCCTGTGAGCAAAGCCTGATAAAAACTTTCGCTCATCAGGCTGGGGGTGCCGCCGCCGAAAAAGATCGATTGCAAGGGGCGTTGCGCGACCTGTGCAAGATCCAGGCTCAGATCTTCCAGCAAGGCATGCAGGTAGTCCTGTTCCGGAATGGGTTGCGTTGCCGCGTGCGAATTGAAGTCGCAGTAAGGGCATTTGCGAATGCACCAGGGAATGTGGACGTACAGTGAAAGTGGCGGCAGTTCGCCCATAAGAATTCCCTTGGCAATGCAGGGTCAGGTTTGGTTTTTTGGCAGCCGTGACGGCAGGTGGGACAAGAGCGTATCCAGGGCTTTTCCCCGGTGACTCAGGCGGTTCTTGTGCTCTGGCGGCAACTGAGCCGCGCTGCATTGCTGGGTGTCAATCCAGAACAAGGGGTCGTAGCCAAAGCCCCCCGCACCCACGGGTGACTCCAGAATCCGGCCCTCCCAGCTGCCGTGACAAATCAAGGGGGTCGGATCTTCGGCGTGACGTAAATACACCAGCACGCAATGATAACGGGCCGTGCGTAACGCGGGTTCAACGCCTTGCAGCCGATCCAGCAGGCGCTCGCAGTTACGCTGGTCATCCCGTGGTTCACCGGCAAAGCGGGCGGAATAGATCCCGGGTTCACCGTTCAGTGCATCCACTTCCAGACCCGAATCGTCGGCAATGGCAGGCAAGCCGCTTTCATGACTGGCGTGGCGGGCTTTGATGATGGCGTTTTCCACAAAGGTCAGGCCGGTTTCGTCGGCATCGCAAATGCCAAACTCGGTTTGCGGAATAATCTGCAGGCCTACGCGCGATAAAAGGGCGTTGAGCTCGCGAATCTTGCCCTGGTTGGAGCTGGCAAGGACGATTCTGTTAGCGTTGGTCATGAATCTGGTACCGGGTCAGTGCAATTGAATCACGGGCTGCGCCAGAAGGGTCTGGTGCAGCGCTTTCAGGATGGCAGAGCAGCAGGCCGCAAACAACCGGTGCCGCAAATCTACTTGCTGTAAAAGGTATTGGCAAAACGCAATTGCATCGGTTGGGTTTCAGTGTTCACTCTGGCCCGGATCTGAAATGTCAGCACTTCACCTTCAGAGAACTGAAACTCGGCCAGCGAGTAAATGGCCTGACCTTCGCGTACCCGACGAAAGGGTAGATGAATCTGCTGTGCAATGTCGTTGCTGACGATGCCTTCCACTTGAGCTTCAACCGACTCCGGCACCTGGCCTTCGCGTTTTTTCAGCACGCTGATATTGACCACGCCAATGGCCCGGCTTCGGACGATACCGTATTGCCGGGCCACTTCGGGTGTTAAAAAGGTGCTGTTGAAGGCGCTGTAGTGAACCTCGTACAAACCAAAATCCACTTTTTGCTCGGCGTGCGCCGCTTGCCCCAAGAGTGCCAGCGCAGCAAGCAGCCAACTCAGCCGGAGCATTGCACGCCAGTGCCAACCCGGTACGTTCATCTTGTTCATGCAGGTTCCTTAAGGCAATGGGTGGGAGGTTAGCGCGACAGATGATAAATGGCGATTTCGCCCATCATGTTCGGCCACATGTGAATGAACCAGCGATTGCGATGCTCCCGGTCCACCACGGTGCGATTGAGAATCTGCAGATTTTTCTGGCTGCAAAGGTTTTCGAAATCCTTGAAGGTACACAAATGAATGTTGGGTGTGTTGTACCAGGTATAAGGGAGCGAGCGGGATATGGGCATTTCCCCGTAGCGGCCCAGGTACCAGCGACAGGTCCAGTGGCCAAAGTTGGGAAAGGTGATAATGCATTGTTTGCTCAGGCGCAGCATTTCATCCAGCATGCGATCCGGGTGCATCACCGCCTGCAAGGCCTGGGTCATGATGACGTAATCGAAACTGTTGGTTTTGAAGTTGGCCAGACCCTTGACGTCCAGATCCTGCTCAATGACGCTCAGGCCTTTGGTTATGCAGGTGTTGATGTGATCCGGATTGATTTCCAGGCCATAGCCCCGTGTGTTTTTGGTCTCACGCAGATGATGCAGCAAGGTGCCATCGCCACAGCCCAGATCGAGCAGGCGGGAGCCGGGTTTGATCCAGTTTTCGATCAACTCAAGATCTGCGCGCATCAGGCGTTCACCTCGTCTGCAATGCGATTCATGTTAGTGGCAAACACGTCCATATACCGGGGGGTGGGAATCAAAAAGGCATCGTGGCCGTCGGGGGCATCTATTTCGGCGTAGGAAACCCGCCGGTCGGCTTCTACCAGCGCATTTACCAGGATTTCTGAGCGCTCGGGTGAAAACCGCCAGTCAGAAGTAAAAGCGGCAATGAAAAAGCTGCACTGCGCCTGGCTGACAGCCTCGACGAGCGAGTTGTCGTAGTCCCGGGCCGGGTCAAAGTAATCGAGCACCCGCGTCATCAATAGATAGGTGTTGGCGTCGAAGGTTTCGGAAAACCGTTCGCCCTGATAATTCAAATAGCGCTCAACTTCGAATTCCACATCGAAGCCGTATTTGAACACCTTGTCGCGCATTTCCCGGCCAAACTTCTCTCCCATGGAGAGATCCGACAGGTAGGTGATATGCCCGATCATTCTGGCCAGCATCAGGCCCCGCTTGGGAATGGTGTTGTGCTCGTGATAACGGCCGCCGTGAAAATCCGGGTCGGAGGTAATGGCTTTGCGGGCCACTTCATTAAAGGCAATGTTTTGAGCGGTCAGCTTGGGGGTAGAGGCGATAATCGCCGCATGATGAACCCGCTCTGGCAGATCGATGGCCCACTGCAGTGCCTGCATGCCGCCAAGGCTGCCACCCACAATGGCGGCCCACTTGTGAATGCCCAGGTAATCAGCCAGCCTGGCCTGGCTCTGTACCCAGTCTTTTACCGTAATTACCGGAAAATCGGGCCCGTAGCGGTGGCCCGTTTCGGGGTTGATCGAGCGCGGGCCGGTGCTGCCATGACAGCCCCCCAGGTTGTTGAGGCACACCACGAAAAAGCGCCGGGTATCGATGGGTTTTCCCGGGCCGATGCAGGAATCCCACCAGCCGGGTTTGCGTTCGTCCATGCTGTGATAGCCGGCGGCGTGATGGTGCCCGCTCAAGGCATGGCAGATCAGCACGGCATTGGATCGCGCCGCGTTAAGTTCACCGTAGGTTTCATAAACCAGTTCAAAGCGGGGCAGGGCGCGGCCACTTTGCAGGGGAAGCACGAAATCAAACTTGGCAATTTGTGGTTGAACCAATCCGACCGAGTCGGGAGGCAGGGTTTCGGGCATCGGCTTTCCGGTCTTGAGAGTAGAGGATTTCAGAAATCAAGGGGATAAAATGGCACTGAGTGTAAACCCCGTCACCCAATATCTCAATCCCTGCAGGTATTTCACTGTGGATGCGGCGGGGTTGCGTGCCGGTCTGCGGGTGATTGTTTTGGAGGAAAGCGGCTGAACCAACCTCGACACGTGCATGCCGAGGTGTGGTGGCAGCTGGGCGGTGTTAGCCGGCCCGACCGGACAGCAGGTTGACCACTTTTTTGCTGCTGAGCGTGGGGGCGGGTTTGCGCACGTGCCGCTGAATGCTGTCAGCAATCATGAGCTGGGCCTGGGTTTCATCCAGGAGTTTGCGCAGTTGCTCGCGCTGCTGATTGATGGTTTTGTTGGTCTGGTTCAAGGTTTTGAGGCGCTTGATCTGATGTTCAAGCAGCTGTTTTTGCTCCAGCGTATATTGAATGATGGGTAACAGGGCCTCGTTGGGCCAGCGTTCGCATTCGTTGCGAATCGCTTGGTAAATATCCCGCGCTTCCTGCACCATGGTGTTAAAAAAGCGTTTGATCACCAGGGTTTGCTCGGTAAGGATGGTCTTTGGCGCACGCCGGAAGCGCGTGGCCTTTTCTTCGAGGCGCCGCAATGCCCGGATCTGCCGTGTCATGGAAAAGCCCACAGGATGCAAGTGCTGGGCGTTGGTATCCGTGCGGTAGCGCTGATAGATAGAGCTGACCATCTTTTCTGCCAGACGCGCTTCGCTTTGCAGGTGGCGCACGTCGTCGTTGAGGCGCTGGAAAAACTGCTGCATGGTCAGGTTCATGCCCACCGTGGTCCAGCTGTCTTGCAGTCGGTGGCGGGTGTCGGCAATGGTTTTCTCCAGTTTTTCGGGGGTGATCAGTTGCGTCAGGATTTGTTCCTGCGACTTCATCAGGCGGCGGCTGGAGCGCAGCGTGATGAGCTTCTTGTAATAGAAGTCGTAATCCTGCTGGGTCTTTTTCGCCAGGTGCTGCATGAGATCGGGGTTGATCTTTTTGTCTTCGCAAGCGGCAAACTGTTGTGACAGGTTGTTCAGGCGCGAGTGCAACACGGCTTGGCTGTTTTGCAGCATTCCCAGGATGTCATTGATAAAGTTGGTGGTAATGATCTGCTCTTTTTGCGCCAGAATCCGCTCGCTGATCAGGGCTTCCAAAACCGGCAACTGACTGCGGGTTTCCAGCTCCGGGTTCTTTTTCACCTTGCCCAGCAGGGCCTGTTTGGCCGATACCGGAATGATGTCTTCGTAGCGCAGCTTGAGATGATCCGCACTGTATTTGCGTACTTTTTCCAGGGCGGCATTGGTGTGGGTATCGCCCTGCAGATCGTCCCATAGCACGTCGATTTTGTTGAGCACCGCAAAGCGGCCTGCACGGTGGTCAGACTCGTCGAGGGCAATGTAATCCTGCCAGATCGACAGGTCACTGGCGGTGACGCCGGTATCGGCGCTGAGCAGAAAGATCACCGCATGTGCATTGGGAATCATGCTGATGGTGAGTTCCGGTTCGGATCCAAGGGCGTTGAGCCCTGGCGTATCCAGAATGCGCAGGCCTCGCGCCAGGAGCGGGTGATCCAGGCTGATCATGGCATGACGCCAGGCGGGAATAATGACGTTGCCCGGGTTGTCCGGGTCGTGGTCGAGCATATCCTGCAAAAAGCCAAGCGCCTTGGCGCGTTCCACAGTAACACTGCGGGTGCTGGCTACTTCCCGCAGACAATCCTGCATGGCGGCGGGCGAACTGATGTCGAGCCGGTGTTTTTGCCACTCCTGGGGTTTGAGCTTGATTTGGGCCAGAGTCTGGGCAGATTCGCGGCTTTCGATAGGCAGGAGCAGCAGGTAGTTCTCGTTGTGTTCCCGATCGAAAAAGATTTCCGTCGGACACATGGTGGTTCGGCCGGCCTGGGATGGCAGCATGCGCTGGCCGAAATCGGCAAAAAACAGGGCATTGATCAACTCGGTTTTGCCGCGTGAATACTCGCCCACAAAGGCGATGGTCAGCTCATCTTCCTGCAGCAGTTTCAGGCCCCGCGCCAGGCGGGCATCTATATCATCGGAGTAGAGCCGGTTGTTTTGCAGCCAGGTCTGGTACCGGATGATTTCCTTGATGATGCTGTTTTTCCAGCCAAAATAGGCCTCTACCTGATGAGACAGACTGCTGGCAGCCATGAGATAACCCTTCCTTACAAGCCAAATGTGAGAAGCCTGCACATGCGCAGACTAACGCTCCGCGTATGAACAATATTTTGGTAAGGCTCATTGTAGGATGCAAAAGGCGCCATGTCCCTACCTGCTCCCGCTCGATTTTCCTGTGTTCAGGTCAAAAGTCGCATCCATGAACCTGCTTGCTGGTCTTGAGCTTACCAGCCTAGATGACAAGCAGTGTCAAATCAATGTGTTCAAAACGCATGGCGCTACCTTGGGCGACTCTGTAATGCCCTGTATCCAAATGTGGCTATTCGTGCATTTGTGAGCCGGTTCGCGTTTGGGCGCGGGCTCGGGGTGCTTCAGGTGTGACTATGAATGGCCATGTAAAAAGTATGTGATTCGTTGGCTGATCTATACTGCGATTAATCATGGGAGTCGGCGTGAAGCCCGCTCAACCAGGCGTGGGTGGTGCTGATAGCAGAGGAGGCAAGATGAGACGGCGATTTGGTTGTGCCTGGCTTTTGGCGGGGCTGTGGCTGTCCGGGCAGGGGGTGGCGCAAACCCTGTTGGTGGGCATGGAAGAGTCCAACAACAAACCCTATGAATACGTCGATTCCCAGGTGCACCTTACCGGGTTTCATGTAGAGCTGGTGCGAGAGGTTGCCGCCAGGCTGGGATGGCAGGTGACTTTCCGGCGCATGCCCTGGAAGCGTGCACTGCGTTCCCTTGAAACCGGTGATCTGGATGCCGTCACCTATGTTGCGCGCTCATCCGAGCGGGAGCAATTTGCGATATTTCTGCCCGACAACGTGCTCCATGTGTCGTACACGACCTTATACATTCAGCGAAAAATGGCCGATAAAATTCATTATCAGCCACCCCTGGAACAGATGGTGTATCGCTGGCGTACCGGCATTCCGGGCGGCTATTACATG
Source organism: Oleiphilaceae bacterium (assembly GCA_041591635.1). Taxonomy (GTDB): domain Bacteria; phylum Pseudomonadota; class Gammaproteobacteria; order Pseudomonadales; family Oleiphilaceae; genus JACKOD01. Next base: position 18,141 of record JBFHRO010000032.1, read on the forward strand.
AGCGACGAGCTCATGGCCATGCTCAAGCGTGGTGCCCCCGTTGATCAACCCACCCTGACCCAGTCCCAGCTTTTTGTAATGCTGCTGAGCGACCGTTTTGACATGGTGTTTGGCGCCACCAGCGCGCTTGAATTGGCGAAGGCCGAGATTCCCGATATTGAGCGCAAGATCCAGCGTCTGGAAGGGGCCTTGTTTTCCGATCAGCGAATGTACATTGCCTTTTCCCGTCAGCTGGGGCCAATGCTGCCCCGGACCTTTGCGGAAGGCTATCGGCAGTTTCGCGATGAGCCGGCATACCAGGCATTGATCGGTCGTTTCGGGGTGGCGGATGCCATGCCTCAGGCGACGGATTTTCGCTAGGGGGCCTCAAAGATGAAGCCCTCAATGAGTGGAAAGCATGAGGGAGAATCAATAGCGATCTGCTTGTGCCGGCTGCTTTGTCCGGCCAGTAGCGTGATTTGTGCGCGTTTTACCCCAAAGCAGCGGGCCAGAAAGCGTAGCAGATGCTCGTTCGCCTTGCCCTCGACCGGGGGCGCCGTAATGCGAATTTTCAAACTCTCGCCATGCAGGCCGCAGAGTTCATCGGCTTTGGCTTTGGGCTGCACGTGGCAGGTCAGCAAGAGTCGCTGGCCCTGCCATCGGACAGCGCCTCCTGATATCCCGTGGGGCAGATCGGGAGATGCCAAAGGTCGGGGCGGTGATGCCATCAGTTACAGGCTGCTATGGAGCGTGAGCGAATCAAACGAACATCGCCAGGGTTGCCGGCATTTGCATCGCCACCATGACGGAATAGAGCACCCGCTCCAAAATGGTAATGAGCAAAAACACAAAAATGGGCGAAATGTCGATGCCACCCATGTCGGGGAGGCGTTTGCGAATAGGGGTGGTGACGGGTTCCAGCAGCTGGTTGATGAGCAATAACGCCGGGTTGTAATTGTTGGGTGCAATCCAGCTGGCAATGACCTGGATGATCAGGCCCCAGAAATAGATTTTCAGACACAGATTGGTCACCAGCAGAACCGACCAGAGCAACAGATTGATCGGGTTGAAACCGTACCCGAGTATGGCCAGCACCAAGAATGCGCCCACAAATTGAACCAGCAGCGCCAGTACCAGCGAGGCAAAATCAATGCCTTTGTAACCGGGAATCACCTTGCGCAGCGGGCGCAGCAGGGGGGTGGTGGCCTTCACGATAAACTGGGATATCGGATTGTAGAAATCGGCGTGCACCAGCTGAAACAAAAAGCGCAACAGCACAATCAGTAAATAGAGCCCAACTATAGCGTTAATGAGCATCAGGCCAATGTCAGATGCAAGTGCGTTCATAGATCTTTCCTCGAAAACGGGCTGGCGTGGGGCGTCAGCCGTCGGTCACAAAACTGCCCTTAACTATAAGGGCGAAATGGTAAAAAACGATGGCTGCACATTAATTTTTGCCCAGCCGCTCAGACAACTCGACGGAGCGTGCCTGGGCTGCCAGCAATGCCTTCTCGATCAGCTCGCGTAATCCTCCTTGTTCAAAGGTCTCGATGGCGCGCTCGGTGGTGCCGCCCGGGGACATGACGTTGCGTTTGAGCTGAGCCGGCTCCAGTGCACTGGTGCGCGCCATTTCGGCGGCACCGGCCATGGTGGCAACGGCCAGTTCGCGCGCGGTGCCTGCATCAAGCCCGGCCTTGATGGCAGCGCTTTCCAGAGCCTCAAGAATGAGAAAGAAATAGGCCGGGCCGCTGCCGGAAAGGGCAGTGATGGCGTGCATCTGGGCCTCGTCTTCGACCCAGCGCGTCAGCCCGACCGCCGCAAAAATCGCTTCGGCCTGGTGTTTTTGATTCGGGCTCACTTGTGCGGTGGCATACAGGCCGGTGGCACCCTGAAGCACCAGTGCCGGTGTGTTGGGCATGGTGCGTATGAGTGCGTGAGGCTGGCCCAGCCACTGCTGGATCAGTGCCGTGGAAATGCCGGCGGCAATGCTGATCAGAAGCGGTTTTTTGCCCGCCATATGCGGTCCGATTTCTTCGCATACGGCGCGAAGTACCTGTGGCTTGACGGCCAGAATAATGACGTCAGCACCAGCGACGGCGTCGACGTTGCTCGTTGTGGTGTGGATTTGCCACTGCTGCTGCAGGGTTTCCAGGTGTGTGGC
>JBFHRO010000033.1:0-19802 GCA_041591635.1 Oleiphilaceae bacterium
CATTATTGTGGCCATTGAACCCGAAACCAGTAACTTCAGCCTGCTCAAGCGCAACACGGCGCCTTATCCCAACATCCGGGCCATGCAGGCTGCTCTGTGGTACAAGCCGGGCACGCTGACGCTGGTCGATGCCCAGGATGGCCACATGGGGTTTCAAACCCATGAAAAAGCCCAGGGGGGATCGGAAGTGACGGTGCCGTGCGTGACCATCGACAACATTCTTGCCGCCGAACACCTGAACCACATCGACTATCTGAAAGTGGACATCGAAGGAGCCGAGAAAGAGTTGTTCGAACATTGTGCAGACTGGATCTCGCGGGTAAACCTGATCGTGGCCGAAATGCATGACCGTTTTAAACCGGGATGCACCGATGCCTTTCTCAAGGCCACCAACGATTTTCCCGATCGCCAGCGCAAGGGCGAAAACCTTTATGCGGCGCGGGCAAACTGGCTGGGGCACTGAATTCGCGCCGGGGTGATGGCGAGCAGGATACAAAAGTGCATAGATTATTTTTTGCACAGACTGCTAGAATGGAGGCGAGACCGTTCCAGAGGGAGACCGGCCATGGGCAAAATCATTCCTTTTCCTCAACCCTTCACCACCAGCGACAAGTATGCCGATGTCGAGCGGGCGTTGCGCCGCAAGCTGCAGAAAATGGGCTTGGGCGAGCCGTTCTTTCAGTTCACCTGGCCGCACTGCATCGAGTTGATCAAACGCTTTGGCGGGCGAGCCAACGTTGACCGGGAGGCACTGCGCGAAATGCTGCAATTGCGCCTGACACTCGACCTTGAACAGTACGCCCGCCTCGCCACCTGAAACCAGTCAGCCGATGCGGGGGTTAATGGCCCCTGTCATTGCCGGCCACGGCGATGAGCGCCTGCTTGGCGGCTTTGCTCATGCGTTTGATGCGGTATTCACGCTGGCTTGCCAGGCTGCGATTGTCGCAGGCCTCTTGATACACCAGTCGAACCGGACGCCGGCCGCGAAAGTATTTGGCACCGGTTCCGCCGGCGTGGGCCTTCCAGCGGCGTGACAGGTCGGTCGTGATACCCGTGTAAAGGGAGGCATCGTCACACTCGATGATGTAGACCCACCAACGGGCTTGCGGGGATTTTTCTGCTACATTAAGCGGCACAGCCGGCTTCCGGTTAGGTTGATAACAGCCATCAGGCCGCATCGGGTTTTCTGACGTGCCTCTGACCGGCTCAGTATAGAAGGAATAATTACCATGGCAGAGCAGTCCGGCGAACACCTTCGCAGTCAGGTTGTGTTTGTGTTTGTCGCCTTTGCGTTCGGCATGATGCTGTCGGCCTTGTTGCTACAGAAAAACCAGGCCCAGGCGACCAAAATCTCCCCCCTTCTTACCTTCAAGGGGAGTGACAAGTTTCTCGAGGATCTGCCCCCCGCCATTGCCGGGCCCTACCACGAACTCGATCAGACCCTCAGACGCAAACAACTGGCCCTGCTCGAAGCGGCGGCCTGGCATTATGTGCTGAGCGAGCAGGCCCAACAGCAAGGCATCTCGCTCGCTGAAGCCAATACCCGATTGCTTGCCAGCGAGACGGTGACCGACGAAGAAGTCAACGCGTTTTACGCCCAACACCAGGCCACCCTCAAGCGGGCGTTTTTTGAGGTTCGCCATGAGATTGCCGCCCTGCTGCTGCAGCAAAAACAGCAGGCCAGGCGCCAGCAAATCCTCGCCGATCTGCAGGCCAGGGGCGATCTGGGTATTTTGCTGGAGCCCCTGCCGCCCCTACCACCAAAGGCCATAGTGCCCTCAGAAGGATGAAAACCAGGGCTTTTCGGCGGTTTTGCGGATCTCCTTTTCTGCGACCCATTCGATGAGGCCCGATTCGAAATCCATCAGCTTCAGGGTGAACTTGTAGTACAGATCCTTGGTTTTGGAATTGCGCTTCTCGATGCTCGCCAGACTGCCGTACAACATGTATTTTGCCCCCACCTGCTTGCCAAAAGTGGCGGCCTTGGCCGGATCAACCAACCCGCTTTCGGCTTGAAAGGCCAGTTGTTGCTTCACCGTTTTGACTACCGACGGATCAACAAAGCGAAATTTCCCCGAGCGCAATAACTGCGCCTGTATCGAATCGGTGACTGATTCGGTATCAATATGCTCCAGCGTTTTGTTGTTGACCCTTTCGACCACCAGCACCGGACGCGAGGTCTGGGTGATGGCCTGCAGGGGCGCAAAGGCAAGCAGGTCATCGACCATCTCTTTGGCAATGAGCTGCAGGTCGGTCGAGCCAAAGCCCAGTGCGACCGTTTCTTCGGCCTGGGCGTCGCCGTAACTGATTTTGGGGTCGGTACTGCACCCGGCCAGCAACACCGCCCCCAACCCCAGGCAGGCAGCGGCGTTGGTGCATCGTGCGAATAACAGTTTCATAGGTCTCTCCTTCACGCTCACAATAATTACCATCGCAGGTCCTGAATCCGGGTGCGACCCGGTGTCGAAATCACCCGCAACACACGGGTTTCGCCCGCGGCGATCCGCAACGGCCAGGTCTGCAGCCCCTGCGGCGTGCGCAGGTGCACTTGTTGCTCGCCCGCCGGCACCTCAATCTGTGCGACTTGCAGGGAATTTGGCAAGGTCAGCCAGCTGCGCAAGTCGGCCTGCTCCGACACCAGATTATAAATACTGGCAAACAGCTGCCCCCAGCCACCTCCCATGCGTCGCGCCTGGCGCTGCAACTGGTACTTTGAATAACCGCGCAGGGTCTGGCGCAATAACAGCATGGGCATTTGCTCACTCAGGCTCTTGGCGGCCAGTTTGCTCACATCCACCATTAACTCGGTCGAGACGGTACCCGCCGGCCCGACCTCCACCTGCAACGGCACCGGCGCGCTGCGACGCTCCAGTGCGTACACCGGAAACTGCAGGGCAATGAATCCGCCATCCAGCGTCGGCAAGGGAATACCAACAGGGACGCGCGCCGGGACAAAACCTTCTTCGTACAGAATAACCAGCTGCGCGGTGGGGCTTTGCTGCACCGGGTCTGCATCGAGGCGGGCCAAGCGCGTCTCAATCAGACGCGAACCGGGGCGGATTTGCAATGCCTTGAGGTAATCGATGCGGGCATCATCAATCGCCTGGCGCGAGGCCCAAAAGGCGGCTGCCGTCACATAGGCCTGGGCATTGAGCAGCGAGCTGCGAATGTCGGCGGTATATCGGTCCAGCCCGGCAAAGTGTTCAGACTGCAGCTGCTGCACCGGAATGCGGTTTTCACGGGCCTCCTGGCGTGCCAGCGCCAGCGTCTTTTCATGCTGGGCCTCCAGCACTTGCTGCTCATAGGCCAGACGGCGAAACTCCACGGCTGCCCCCTCGGCATCGCCCAGCCCCAGGTAGTTGAGTGCCTGAAAATAGTGCACAAAGATGCGCTCGTAACCAAAACCCCGGTAATCCAGCAGCTTGTCGTTGGTCAGCAGGCTGCCGCCTACCGCGGCCCAGTGCTCCAAACGCACCTGCGCCTCCAGATCCTGGGCGGCAAACATCTCTATGGCACGGGCAAAGGTCGCCCGGCTGGCCGCAAAATCGCCATCGATCTGCTGAATGCGGCCAGCCTCAAGCAAATACAGCAAGCGATCCGACGACGCGCTTTGCTTGCCAAGACGGGCCAATACCTCGGCGGTATCGGCCGTGGCGATGGCCTGCCGATAGGCACCCGCCTCTTGCGGGTGCGAGGTCGCAAAGGTGCCGCAGCCCTGCAGCGCCGCCAGCAACCACACGCCTGCCAGTACCTTTGCAACACGAAATAACCAGGGCTTAGGCCCAAACATCGGCTCGACCACGCTGTAGGTTTGATGAACGCTGTATTTTGACGCCTTGCCACAAAAGGATTCTACCCATCCGGCACCGCCCTGACACCCTCAGCGCCAAGCGCCCGGAAACTGGTTATATGCCAGTTAAGCTAATATACTAACCCGCTCTATCGGTTGAATCGCAGTCACCGCCGCCCTATGACAAACGCTCCCAAGATCGCACAAGCCAGCCTCGAAAGCATGCACCGGGTGTTTACGGTTCCTGAAGCCCCCGATTCAACACTCAGCCAGGTTGACCAGATGATTTCGCAAAACCTCGCGGGTTTTCTGCAAGACCACATTGTGGCGGTAGAAAAGGATTTGAGCGAGGTCGAAAAAGACTTCTCCGACGAACGCATTCCGGAGAAACCCATTTTCGTCTCAGAACAGGCCCAGTTTCTGCTCGATAAGCTCGTTGCCCATTCGGTTCACACAGCAGCGCCGAGCTTTGTGGGTCATATGACCTCGGCCCTGCCCTATTTTATGCTGCCGCTGTCAAAGATCATGATTGCGCTCAATCAGAATCTGGTGAAAACCGAAACCTCCAAGGCCTTTACCCCGCTGGAGCGTCAGGTGCTGGGCATGCTGCACAATCTGGTATTCAAGCAGGATACCTCCTTCTACAAACGCTGGATGCACGATGCCAATCACGCCCTGGGGGCCATGACCTCGGGGGGCACCATTGCCAACATCACCGCATTATGGGTGGCGCGCAACCTGGCATTTCCGGCCGAGGGAAGCTTTCGCGGCATTCGTCAGGAGGGGCTCTTTCGTGCCCTCAAGTATTACGGTTATGAAGGAGCGGCCATACTGGTATCGCGCCGCGGGCACTATTCCTTCAGCAAGGCGGTCGACCTGTTGGGGCTTGGCCGCGACAACCTGATCTGCGTCGATACCGACGACGAGAACCGCATCAATCTCAACCTGCTGCGTGAAAAGTGCATTGAGCTGCAGGCCGAGAAAATCAAGATCATCGCCATTGTAGGCATCGCCGGCACGACCGAAACCGGCCACGTTGACCCGCTTGAAGAGCTGGCCGAGGTGGCGCGGGAGTTCAAGGCCCACTTTCATGTCGATGCCGCCTGGGGTGGGCCCACGCTTTTTTCCCGGCGCCACCGTGGATTGCTCAAAGGTATCGAAAAGGCCAATTCCGTGACCTTCGATGCTCACAAGCAACTCTATGTTCCCATGGGTACAGGGCTGGTGCTGTTTAAGGACCCCACCCACCTGAACGCGATTGAACACCATGCCCAGTATGTGATCCGCAAAGGATCAAAAGACCTTGGCAGCACCACGCTGGAAGGCTCGCGCCCCGGCATGGCCATGTTGATTCATTCCGGCTTGCGCATCATCGGCCGGGAAGGCTACGAAATCCTGATCGACATCGGGATCGACAAGGCCCGACAGTTTGCCGCCATGATCACGGCCGATGGCGACTTTGAAGTCATTACCGCTCCCGAGCTTAACATTCTCACCTACCGCTACTGCCCCCCCGCGGTTCAGCAAGCCCTTACAACGGCGCCACCCGAGCGTACCGAGAAAATCAACAGCTATCTGAACGAAATTACCAAGCACATCCAGAAAACCCAGCGCGAAAGGGGGCGTGCCTTTGTATCCCGCACCCGGCTGGAGTGTCCGCGTTACCATAACAGCGCCTGCGTGGTACTGCGAGTAGTACTGGCAAACCCCCTGACGACCATTGATATTCTGCAAGACATACTGCAAGAACAAAAAACCATCGCCGCCGATAGCGGTATTCAAGAAACCGTCACGGCGCTGCTTAACTACTGCCAAAACGGCAAATCGTGAAGAAAACCCAGACACCAGGATGAGCAACACCGGCTGGGTGAACAAGAACAGGTGAACGACCACAAAAGGAACAGGAAGCGGCACAGCAACCCGCCGCTGCGCCGCTGGCATTAACTATCAATAAAGTGCCGATTCGTCTTCGAGCACTTCACGAATGATTTCGAGAAAGATCTTGTCGGCATCACTCATTACATCGGGTATGCGAACCGTGGTGGTGGCACTGATCTCTTCGGCGATTTTCTTATCCGCTTTGGCACTGACATCGCTGCGGTATTTGCGGGCAATCTCCATCGACTTCTGGGCAATGGTCGGATCACTCAACACCTTTTTGATAAACACCCGCAGTTCTTCAATGACTCTGGCCTGTCGGCCTTCCGATGCTGCACTCATTCCCCGCTCCTGTCGCTATTCACTTTGTTCAGCTTGTCGCTCACACGAAACCACCGCCGGTGGAATCCGTTTTGTTCGATTAGTCCAGCGCCGCACACACGCGATTTCGACCCTTTTCTTTTGCCTGATACAAACAGGCATCAGCGCCACTCAACAGCATGTCCGGGCTCATTTCAGGGCGCTTTTGCGCCACGCCGATACTGACGGAAACGCAAGGCGCCGCCGGAGAAAACTCATGCCGGACTTCGGCCGCCAGCACTGACTCCCGCAACCGCTCTGCCACCTCGACCGCACCGCTTAGATCGGTATCGGGCAAGAGCACAACAAATTCTTCACCGCCGTACCGGGCCACAGTATCGGCCGGCCGCAGAACCCCCTTGGCTAACTGCCGCGCAACACGGCGCAAACAGTCATCGCCTTCGAGGTGACCGTAGTTGTCGTTGTACCCCTTGAAGTAGTCAATATCCACCAGCAAAACGCTCAGAGGTGAACAATCGCGATTCGAACGGGCCCACTCCTTGGCGTACAGATTCATAAAGCCGCGCCGGTTGGTGAGATCAGTCAAAATATCCACAAACGCCATGCGTTCAAGGTCTTCATTCGCCTTGAGCAAAGCAGCACGCATCGCACTGATACGCCCCATGGCGCGTACCATGGACTGCAGCACGGGCCCGTTGACCGGTTTTTCGAGATAGGCATCACCACCGGCCTGAATGCCTTCAACAAAATAGTCATCTGTGCTTTTTGAGCTCAAATAAACAATCGGCAACCACTCATCCTTCAGGCGGGCACGCATCCGGCGAGTGGTTTCAAAGCCATTGATCCCCGGCATTTCAACATCCATCAGCACCAGATCAACGGCATGTTGCCCGAATACTTCGAGAGCCTCGGCACCATCAGCCGCCAGCAAAACCCGAAACCCCATTTCTTCCACGTAAGCGGTTACCAGATTTCTGATTGCCCGACTGTCATCCACCACCAACACATTCATGAGCACCCTGCCTGTAGCATAACCTGCAGTCAAACCTCTGTTACCAGCTTAGTTCACAATGTGCGAACCACAAAATCACAGAGACCTAAACGCCGCCGCCCAATGCACGCCCCTCAGGGCATCAACATGCCCCGAATCATGAAGTAGAGCATGGCAGCCAGCAGCGCCGAGGCAGGCACGGTGATAATCCAGGCGGCCGCTATTTTCATCAAGGAGGAGCGCTTCACCAGCTCTTCTTTGTACACCAGCTTCAAACGCTTGCGCTCGGCCTTGGACAGGATGATTTCATCCTCGTGCTTTTTCAGCCGCTTGAGCATCTGATCCATATCTTCGATTTTGGCTTTGCGAAAATTTTTCAGGTATTTTTCAATCCGCGCCCGCTCTTCCCCTTCGTGCTGATCCAGAATCTGATGCAATTGACTGGCATAGCTGACCTTCAGGTATTCACGCAAAAAGCCCACACCAAACACCCCGCCAATGGCAATGTGGGTCGAGCTGACAGGCAAGCCCAATTGCGAGGCGATGATAACGGTGATCGCTGCCGCCATGGCCACACAGTAGGCTCGGGATTTGTTCAGCTCGGTGATTTCAGAACCGACAGTCTTGATCAGCTTTGGTCCGTACAGGGTCAAGCCAAGCGCAATCCCTGCCGCGCCAACCACCATCACCCACAAGGGAATGCGTGCTTTTTGCGAAATACCAGCGTTGGTCAGGGCATCGTTGATCGCCGCCAGCGGTCCGACCGCATTGGCAACATCGTTGGCACCGTGCGCAAAACTTAACAGCGCCGCCGCGAATATCAAAGGTACCGTAAACAGACCATTAACGGCCTTGTCGGTGTTTTCCATGGTGGCGGCTTTTCGGTTAATCAGTGGTTTGATAACGGCCAGCACAATGCCCGCCCCCACGAGTCCGATAAGGGAAGCGCTGACAAAATTGAGCTTCACGAGTTGTTTGATACCCTTGAGGGCAAGATAAGTGATAAACGCCCAGGCCATAAGTGCCAACAGCCAGGGAACCACCCGTCGAGCAGCTCCCACCATATCTTCCTGGTAAATAACAGTGCGCTTTATGAAGTAAAGTAGCAATGCCGCGATCACTCCGCCCATCACCGGCGACACGACCCAACTGGCAGCGATCGCCCCCATGGTGCCCCAGTTGGCGATTTCCAGCCCACCCGCTGCGACGCCCGCGCCCAGCACCCCGCCTACGATAGAGTGCGTGGTAGAAACTGGCGCGCCCATCCAGGTGGCCAGGTTCAGCCACAAGGCGCCCGCCAGCAGCGCCGCAATCATCAGCCACACAAACACTTCGACTGAAGGAATCCGGGAGGGATCAATGATGCCCTTGGAAATGGTGCTGACCACATCGCCGCCCGCGATCAACGCCCCCATGGCCTCAAAGATGGCCGCAATAATGATGGCACCGGTCATGGTGATGGCCTGTGACCCCACCGCCGGCCCGACGTTGTTGGCCACATCGTTGGCACCGATATTCATGGCCATGTAACCACCAATCATGGCGGCCACTACCAATAGGTAACTATTGGGAATTCCCTGTGAGTGGCCCATGGTATAAAAGAGAATACCCACCATGAACAAAAGGGCGAACCCGAGGCGCATCATTTCAAAACGCGCCGATTCGGTCGCCTTCTCCATTTTCTTGATATTAGAGAACTCCATAGGACATACACCTTTCAGTTTAAGAAATCATTCCGCACAAGGGGCAGCTTTCGGCGCCGCCACTATAGGCTGATCCAGGCAAAAATGAAACGCCGGCCAAGATTAGCAAGTCACTTTATCAATGACGACTAGAAGATCACAGATCGAAAAACAAACGATTGAGTATTTACTCTAATTTCGCTACTGTCTGGCTTTTCCGATCCTTGAACCCAAACCGTACCAAACATGGATTACCTCAACTCGCTCAGCTATCCGGCCGTCTATCTTGATCCACTTTTTGCAGCCTGGCAGAAAAGCGGCCTGAATCCCGACCTGCTCATTGATGCCGCCAACCTGCGTCACCGCCTGCCATTTGCAGCCGAGGCGCGCATCACGGGACAGGATTTTCATGCCATGTTTATCCAGTGCGAGCGCTACTACCGGCTGCCGGAGCCTTTCAGCCTGAAAGTGGCGCAAGAATACAACTTCACGAGTGTGGGGTTACTGGGGCTGGCCGTGATCAGCGCCGAGCATCTGCGTGATATCCTGACTCTGCTTGAACGTTACCTGCCGCTTTACTTTGCGGGCGTGCAGTTTCGCTATGCCGTCAAGCACACAACGCTGGATGTCAGCTTTGATATTGATGCGAGACTGGATCCACTGCAGCCGTTTTCACATGAACTGATTGCCGGCGTGATGAAGCGCTTTACGAGCTATTTTCACCAGGTACCCGACCTGCTACAGCTCGATTTCGCCCACAGGTCTGCGAACGCCCTGCACTATTATGAAAGCTACTTTGGCTGTCCGGTGCGCTTTGGCGCCGACACCAACCGGCTCACGCTCTCCACCGAGCATTTGCACGCACCGCCCACCATGGCAGAAGCTGCCACCAAAGCCCGGCTTGATGCCAAACTCGAGCAACAGCGTCAACAGCTCCGCCAGGAACTCAGCCAACAACAGACGCAGGAAACCTGTGCCCAAAAAATCAGCCGCCTGTGGCTGCAAGCGCTGACCGAGGGTGAAGCTCTCTCGCTGGAGCAACTGGCGCAACAACTCAATACCACCTCGCGCACCCTGGAGCGGCGGCTGGCGGAGGAAGGCACGCGATTCAGCCAGGTGATTCATGGCCTGCGGCTCACCCGGGCGCAACACCTGTTAAAGCATTCCCATGCCCCCATCGCCGCCATCGCCGGTGAAGTAGGGTTTCAGGACAGCAATGCCTTCACGCGGTTTTTCAGGCAAGCACTGCAACAGACGCCTTCGGAATACCGTCGCCTCCATCAAGTCGCCGAGTTGCCGCCCGCCTGGCGACAAAACTGATAAGCCGGTCACATTCTGCTTCGAGTGTCGCAATTGGCAGGAATCCTGTCGCACATGGCCTCACGGGAAGTCGACCGGCCCGCGCACAGTAGACACATCCAACAATAACAACTGCAACAACCACTGCGAGATTTGCTGTGATTACAAGACGCACAAGCCACAAGCCTTCAACGACCCGCTGCCTGGCCGCCCTGAGCCTGCTCGTTGCCAGCTGGAGCACAGCCACCCACGCCGAGCTCAAACCCCTTGATGACCAAACCCTGTCAGACCTGACCGGTCAGGCTTATATGGCTGTGGATCAATACCGCCATCCCGATGCCAGCGTCAACGCCGATTACCTGCGCCTGAGCCTTGGGCTGGATATCGAAACCATGCTCAACGCCGACACCCTGGAGCTGGGGCGTTATGAGCGGCCGGGCGAAAAGCCCGGCTCATCCGACGTGCTGATTCACAACTTCGGTCTGGGATACATCTATCAAAACAGTTATTTCGCCAACAATCCCAAGGCCATTCGCCCACTCAAGCAAGATGGCTCAGGCTACCGGGATGGCGAAATTGTTCCCTTTGAAATTCGTGATCCTTTTCTGGAATTTGCCTTCGATGAATCCAGTGGCACCCCCATTGGCATGCGCATTGGCTTTGGCAAGAGCAAGGGCGTCCTTTCCGGTGACATCACCACCCTGACCGGCAATGTCAACGTGGATATCCTGGATCGCGGCGAGGGCTTGCGGGCAGCCTCCTCCAATGGCAACTTCTTCGACCAGATCATCGTATTGCTCACGCCTTTGCTGGAAAGAAACAGCCCCATCAGCACCAAGGCGCAACTGGTCGACAACACCGGCAGTCCCGACCCGATCCGGGCCGAAATGATCGGCATTCCCGACAACGAGCAGTTTCGCCTGCAAGGTGCCAGCGGCTTTACGCGCTGGTCGCTGAAAAACTTGCTTGCCTGGGGCTCCAGCAGCGAAATACAGGTGCCCAACTGCTCCTTCTTCAACTGCCCGGGCGGCGACATCATCGTGGTGGTGCAAGATTGCAAGGTGCTCGGGATTACCGCCTGCTTCGACCTGGGCCAGTACCGCAGTTTCCCCATCGGTTCGGTCAGCGAGATCAACGGCAAGCGCTACCTCACCGGCCCAAGCGACGGGCTGTTTCTGTCGTTCCAATCGCGGGATCTGCCGTGGCTGAAAACCGCCAGCACCCAGAATCCCCAGGCTGCCGACTTTATCAGCACCACTTCTGGCGCCTTTTTCAATGTTCCCAACAGCGCCGTTCAGGTCAATCTGCAGGAAGCCCTCCACGGCACCCAGCGGGTGCGCGGCGAATATATCGACCGGGGTGTCGGGCTCTTTTGATCAGCGTTCCGGCTCCAGCATCAGTTGCCGGTTGTACTGCCGGCGCAGATTGTCGGCCTGCATTGGCATGGGGCGATTCCCGGGAGCCAGCCAGTGGGAAATGCCATCGGCATAGTGCACGCTGGCCGGATTCCCGGACTGGCCACCGCTGTTGATCAGATACAGCGGCTCCTCCCTGGAAAAATCCACCACCATGCGCATGGCCGGAATATCCCAGGCTTTGAAGTCAATACCCGTGTAGTGACCCGCCACATTCACGGTGTTGCGATCCCCGCCCGCAGGATAAGGCCCGCGATCAAGGTAGCGCCCCAGCCACTGGACCACCGACTGCTCTGCCGGTGGCAAAAATGGCTGCATCTCGGTCGCCGGCGAGGCCCAGAGGTAATAGTGCAAGCGCCCCCATTGCCAGCGACTGCGATCAGGCCCCCAGCGGGTTTGCAAATAGTCGGTGGTCTGACTCAGCGCGCGGGCGAAGATGTCCGCTTTGGTCTCCTGGGCCGGGGTGCCTGCATCATCCCAAAAGGGGCTGTCCTCGCGCCCCAGCAAGTGATCCTGCAACGCTGAATAGGTGAGTCCGCTGACCCCCACCAGGGCCTTCCAGGCCGCACCCTTCTCTCCCCCCAGCTCATCCATAAAGGTCAGGCGTGCCAGATGATACTCAAACACCCCAAAAAAACTGGCCCCCGTTGAATCCGGCGTCATCACCCCGTCAAAGGCCAGAATCGCCGCCAGGGCCTCCTGCGCATCTTTTTGGCGTTGCGGTGACAAGGCACCTATGGCCTGTGACAGCGACTGCGCGAACGCCGGTGTGCGCAAGCGCGTCTGCAGCTTGGCCACCAGCAGGTTGGTTTGATCAAATTGCAGCCGGATACTGTCTTCGGCCCGGTGGTCGGACGTAGCCTCCAGCACCTGGGCAATGCGCTCAAAGCGCTCGGGATAGTACCAGGAGGAACTGAGCTGAAATCCGGCATCGGTAAGGGTGCGATGATTGGCCGTGGCCAGCCATCCTGCCGGCGGATTGATCTGTCGAGGATGATTTTCTGTGGCAACAAATCCGTCCCAGTCATAGTCGCCTGTCCACCCCGGCGAGGGCAGATGTCCGGTACCCGCCTTACGCCGGGGGTAGCGGCCGGTAACCTGCCAACCAATGGACTCACGGTCGGCAAGGATCATATTCAGATGAATAAAACCGATTTTCTCAACAGCCGCCAAACCCGCCGCCAGGTTTTTCGCACCGGCAATAGCGATCAAGCCCTGCAAGGAGTTGTCGGCCTGCGTCATGGTTTGAGTCAGCGCCAGGCCGTAACGGCTGCCGGTAAAGTGCGGCTGCATCATATTGACCGCCGCAGGCGCCACCGCCGCATTGATAAGTGGCCCGTGGCGGGTACTCTGGATCACCCGTTCGACCGTATCGCCGCCCAGCACGGCAAACCGCTCGACCCGTTCGGCGACCGGATGCCACGCCTCCTGATACCGGTATTGGGTCTGGCCTTCATGAGTGCGCAATTGCTCCAGGAACAGATCCTGGCTGTCGGCCATCACCATGGTCATGCCCCAGCCAAGCGCACCATTGGTTCCTGCCACTATGCCGGGAATGCCGGCCACCGCGATACCCGCCGCCTGGTACTCGGGCGAGCGCAGTTGCAGCAACATCCACAAGGGCGGATGCGTCAGCAGCAAATGGGTATCGTTGGCCATAATACTGGCGCCAGCGGCGGTACGTGCCGGCGCGACCGCCCAGTTGTTCGACGCTGCCTTGCCGGTAGCGATTCCCAGGGCGCGCAACCGCTGCTGCACCGCCATCACAGTGGCCACATCGCCAGCCAGTGACGCCTGCCCCAACCCCGCCAAGTCCAGCCCTGCCAGCTTGGCGGCTTCGGCATGAGGCAGCGGTTCATCGGGATACACCGGAAACAACCACGCGGCCTTTTGCACCCCCACCTGTTGCGCCGCCGCCAGAAAGGCCAGCTCTTCATGCACATTAACGCCCAGCGCCAGACTCAGCAGGGTAAACACGTGCTGGGAGTTCAGAGCCTCCCAGGGCTCAGGCTGATAGCCCGACAGCGCCAGCCCCAAAGGCAAACGCCCCTGATGCAGGCTCAACCAGGCATTGACACCCTCTGCAAAGGCGTCGAGCCAGCCCCGGGTAACCGCATCCATTTGCGCCAGCTGGGCGCGGGAAATCTGATCAAGGCCCAGGGTGCGCATGTAAATATCGATATCCAGCGCCACCGGCCCGGCCATTTCGGCCAGTCGTCCCTGAGCCAACAGGGCAAAGCCAAGCATTTGTTCATAGCGATCCGATGCCATCACATAGCCGGTGGCGATGGCCAGATCCCGTGCATTGGTCGCCTCTATAACCGGAATGCCCAGCGCGTCCCGACGCACGCTGACGGGCTCGTGCAGGCCCGCAAGCCTCAAGCTGCCTTCCTGCGGATCAAGAGTATCGGCAAACCAGGCGTTGAGCAGACCCGCGGGGCGGGCATAAATGCCCGCCAGCAGCAGCACAAGGACCAGCAAGGCCCAGTGATACCAGCGAATCGATCCCGGCAAGAAAACGGCAGGGGGTGTCATAGGGCTTTTCTCATCGTCAGCACGGATACAAGCCATAACCGGGCGCCACGCAGGGGCCGGCTGGCGGAAAAGGCAGAATATAGCTGACCTCGTCACGCTTTAACATTCTGCTCCCGGCTGCGCCGGTTTTTTGTCGACCTTCTACCGGGGGTTGGCTACAATGGCGAAGGCTAATCATGATAAAAACAAAGCACTCATGGACAATACAGATTACGAACGGGAATTCGTTAAGCCAAAGACTCACTCTCAATATCTTGAAGCATCCATCCGTGACGAACGCCGCGTAATCAATGTATTGCGACTGCTCTCGGCCTGCGCCATCGTGATGCTGATTTTGATAGGTTCCAAAGCCTATGCCGTGGGCCATACTGCCCATGGCATTACCCTCTACATGTTCTCGGTGCTCATGATGTTCAATCATCTGCACCTGCTGCGCAAACAGAACAACAACGCCTTCAAGCAAAGCTTTTTCTTTCTGGTGGCGATTCTGTTTCTGTACCTCACCGCCACCGGCGGCGAAAGCAATACCGGCCCGCTGTGGTTCTATGTGTTTCCCTCGCTGGCGTTTTATATCTTCGGCCTGCGCATCGGGCTGGCGGGCGTTGTGCTCTGCATGCTCGCTGTGCTGATCATGTTCCGCTTTCCGAATCTGCCCTTTGTAACCACAAGCTATACCACTGATTTCCAGATCCGTTTTCTGGCCACACTTTCCTTTGTGTCGCTTTTTGCCTTTGTTCTCGACAGTTCCCGCCGCACCGCCCAGGACGAACTGATGGAGATGGTGGCGCTCTATGATCGTGCCGCCCGTACCGATGAGTTGACAGAGCTTTCGAACCGGCGCGACATGAAGTCGCATCTTGAAAACGAATTCAGCCGCTATCAGCGCCATGGGCACCACTTCTCGGTGATCCTGATGGACATAGACCACTTCAAGCAGATCAATGACAACTATGGTCACGATGCCGGCGATATCGTGCTCAAGGACTTCTCCCGTCTGCTGAAAAGCCTCTGTCGTCGGGTAGACGTACTTTCCCGCTGGGGCGGCGAGGAATTTCTCATGCTGCTGCCCGATACCTCCTTGCTGCAGGCACTGTCCATGGCCGAACGCCTGCGCGACGAGGTGGAACTGCACCGGTTTACCTACCGCGGCGCCGCCATTCCTGTCACTATGAGTGCCGGCGTCTGCTCGATCAGCCAGTTCAAGGATATCGCTGGCTTGCTCAAGCAAACCGACGTCAATCTGTACGAAGCCAAAGTCAACGGGCGTAACCGGATTGTTCCGGCGGTCAAACCCACCCGCAGCGTCCCCTTGCAAACCGTCTCCTGATTGGGCATCGTGGGCCATGTCGCTTATGGCCGCGACTGCCTGCCAACTACAATACGGCAAGCCAACATTCACCCCCCAAAAGGAGTCTAACCGTGCTGGAACTCACAACGATCGTCATTGCCATTTTTGTTTTGCTCTCTCTGGTTATGGTTGCCAAAGGAATAGTGGTGGTCACCCAGGGATATGAATACACGGTCGAACGCTTTGGCCGCTATGTCCAGTCATTGCCTCCGGGCCTGCACTTCATCATTCCATTCATCGATGCCATAGGCAGTCGCATCAACATGATGGAAAACGTACTGGATATCTCGGCACAGGAAGTCATCTCCAAGGACAACGCCACCATCATGGTCGATGGTGTGTGCTTTTATCAGGTGATAGACGCCGCCAAATCGGCCTACGAGGTCAACAACGTGCAGCGGGCCATCCAGAATCTTGTGACCACCAACCTCCGTACCGTCATGGGCTCCCTGGAACTTGACCAGATTCTCTCGGAACGCGACACCATCAATGCCCGGTTACTGTCGGTCGTCGACAGTGCCACCGAGTCCTGGGGCATCAAGATTACCCGGGTCGAAGTCAAAGATATTCGCCCGCCCCAGGCCATTGTTGAGGCCATGTCCAAACAGATGACCTCCGAGCGGGAAAAACGCGCCCGGATTCTGGAGGCTGAAGGCCATCGCCAGGCCGCCATCCTGCGTGCCGAAGGGGAGAAGCAGTCGGCCATTCTGGAAGCCGAAGGCCGCCGCGAAGCCGCCTTTCGGGATGCTGAAGCCCGCGAACGGGAAGCCGAAGCCGAAGCCAAGGCCACCAACATGGTATCAGCCGCCATCGCCAGCGGTGACCTGAACGCCATCAACTACTTTGTGGCCCAGAAGTACACCGAAGCCCTGGCCCAGGTAGGCTCGGCCAGCAACAGCAAGGTCGTGCTCATGCCCATGGAAGCAAGTCAGATTCTGGGCTCACTGGGTGGTATTGGCGAGTTGTTCAACAACGTCAAAGCCCTCAACAAGGCGCCTGCGGGCAGCACGGCAAGGCCCGATGCCCATGGATGAGTTTCTCAACGCCTTCACCCGCTGGGAATGGTGGGCCATCATAGGCTTTGTGCTGGTGGTGCTGGAAGTATTCATGCCTGGCGCCATCTTTTTGTGGCCCGCGCTGGCCGCACTGACTCTGGCTGCCGTCACCTGGCTCAGTGATTTCGACTGGCAGGTCTACATGATCCTGTTCGCGCTATTGACACTGGTCTACGCCTTCGCCGGCCGCAACGCCTATCTGAAAATGCGCGATCAGTCCGACCAGCCGATGCTCAACAAACGCAGCCACCAACTGGTTGGCAAGTATTGTGAAATCGTCGAAACCACCAATCTTGAACGCGGCAGGGTGCGCATGGGGGACAGCACCTGGCTAGCCCGCAGCGCGGCCGGCACCTCAGAGCTGGTGGTGGGCGAGCACGTGCAGGTCACTGCAGTCGAAGGAACCACCCTGATAGTGTCGCGCACAGCCCCCCGCTGACCCGATGCACAAGGCCCGTCAGCCTCGAAAACGCCCTGTCTGAACACACAGGGCTTTACTTTGGCAACGCAAACGCCTATACAATGCTTGTTAACTCTTAGTAATGCAAAGTTGTGACGGCACAGGCGTCAGTCTGCGGATTGGGTTCATACCAAGGGTCATCACTGAAGGTACCTTTTACAAAGTGCATACGATATTCAATGAGTTCTATTTATCGCCTGATATGGCTTGTGCTGTGTTTTACCGGGTCGATATCGGTACAGGCCGCTGTCAACAACGTTCAGCTCGAAGCGGGCAAGAAGCTGATTGCGCTCGAATACCTTCGGGATGACAGTGGCACGCTAAGCCTCGATGCATTGCTCGATGATGCCGCCAGCGAAACCCCATCCCACTCCTGGGAAACGCTCGTGGATAGCACGCCCAACTTCGGTTACACACAGGCGACCTACTGGCTGCGGTTTCATTTGGTCAACGAGAGTGCACAACGCGCTGATCAGGTCATTGAAATCAGCTACCCTCAGCTCGACTATCTCGATGTTTATGAACTAAGGCCGGGCCAGCCCCCTGTCAAGGCATCGCTGGGCGATCGGCAACCCTTTTCGCAACGCCTGGTGGATCACCCCAACTTCCTGATTCCGTTTGAAATGGCCTCCGGCGCGCAAGTGAGCTTTTATCTGCGGGTGCAAACCCAGGGCTCACTGCAGCTCCCCATGAGCCTTTGGCAAAACACTGCCTTCTTTCTGGCCATTGGCGAGGAAGACCAGATTCACTCGTTTTACTACGGCGTTTTGAGCGTCATCTTCATCATCAATTTTTTTGTTTACGTGGCCCTGCGGGAGAAAACCTACCTTTACTACGCCCTTTCCACCCTGGGCTATCTGGTCATTATCAGTTCACTGCGCGCTAAAACCTTTCAGGTTTTCTGGCCCGATTTTCCCTGGTTGCACAACCAGAGTGTGCTCGTATCCATCCCTCTGACACTGCTGTTTTCAACCCTGTTCACACGGGAGTTTTTGCACATCACCCGCGACTCCCGGCTTTACATGCCCCTGCAGGCGATCATTGTGATGGCGGGACTGGCCGTGGCGGCAACCTTTGTCATCAGCTACGCCGCCTCGATCCGGTTCTCGGTGTTTCTGATCATCCCCAGCTTCATTTTTCTGTTTTCCTGCGGGCCCTTGCTGTGGGCCAAGGGAGTGCGGGCCGCGCGCTACTACTCCATTGCCTGGGGGGTACTCACGGCGGGCGGGGCGCTCACGGCGGCCAACAAGTACGGTGTGATTCCCAACTCGTTCATCACCGAATACGGCGTTCAGATTGGCAGCGCCCTTGAAGCCATCATTCTGACGGTGGCCCTGGCCGAACGCCTGTACCGGGAACGGGAGCAAAAGGTCATTGCCCAGGCCGAAACCCTGCGCGAGCATCACGAGCGACGCCAGGCCGAGTTGCGACTGATGAAGCAGGTGCTGCATCATCCGGTGACCCAGTTGCCCAACCGGGCCTGCTTCGAAATGGCCATCAATGATCTGACACTCAGCCGCAATCAGCAGCCCTTTTCAGTGTGCCTGATTCATCTCACCCGCTTTCAGGAAATCAATAAAACCCTGGGGCATAACAATGCCGACCTGGTGCTCGAAGCCATTGGCCGAAAACTCAATGAAATCGTGCAAACGGTTGACGGGGTTAAAGTTGTAGAAGAGTCGGCAGAAAGCCGCTTTTTCGCTGCCTCCTTTGAGGCGGCCTCCTTTGGCATCATTTACGATAACCAGCTCTTTGGTGTGAACAGCGAGAATCTGGCTCAGGTGCAGGAACGACTCTTTCGCCCCATCGATTTCAAGGGCATGCGCCTGGAATTGTCGCCGGTGATCGGCATCGCCCAGTTTCCCGATCATGGCCGCGATGCACCCACGCTGATCCGCCATGCCCACGTGGCCCTGGAATCGGCCGAGGCGCTTGAAACCCGCATCGGCTACTACCGGCAAGAGCAAGACCGCTACAATTCCCGCCGCCTGACCATTTTGTCGGAGTTGAAACTGGCCATCGCCCACGATGCCCTGACGCTCAACTTCCAGCCCAAATTCTCGGTGGCACAGGGAAATCTGGTGGGCATGGAAGCGTTGTTGCGCTGGAATCATCCCCGCTTTGGCCTGATCCGTCCTGATGAATTCATCCCGGTGGCCGAGCAAACCGGTGTCATCAAACCCCTGACCCGCTGGGTCATCCAGCATTGTCTCACCGTGTTGCAGGATCTGTTTCGCGCCGGACACAACATTTCCATGGCCATCAATATTTCCGCCAGCAATCTGCGCGAAAGTGACTTTGTGGATTTCGTGTCTGATGCCATCGCCAAGTCGGGTTTGCCGGCTCAGAACATCATTCTGGAGTTAACCGAAACCGCCATGATGACCGACCCTATCCGCTCGCTGGCGGCACTGGAGGCCGTCGCCAGCACCGGCGTGCGGATTTCGATCGATGATTTTGGCACCGGCTATTCGTCCCTTGCCTACATCAAGAAGCTGCCTGCCAGTGAAATCAAAATCGACCGTTCTCTCATCAAAGAGATTTCGATCAAGAGCGAAGACCAGATCATTGTCAAAGCCACGACCAAAATGTGTCAGCAACTGGGCTTCAAGGTGGTGGCCGAAGGCGTGGAAGACGAGCTCACCCTGCGCGCCCTGCGCCAGATCGGCTGTGATCTGGTACAAGGCTACTACCTGTTGCCACCCTTGCCACTGAATCGTCTGGTGGAATGGCTCTATACCAATCAATCGACGGGCGGCTCCCCCGGCTCGCCTTCGCCGCGTGGCGGATCACTTCCCGCCTCCGCCTGACACCTCAGCGTCAGCGCGGCGGACGTTGACGGATAAGCGCCTCCTGCGCCACCGACACCACCAGAACGCCATCATGGTTGTAGATAGTGCCGCGATTCAGCCCCCTGCCACCAGAGGCACTGGGACTGTCCATATCGTAGAGCAGCCAGTCATCCACCCGAAACGGGCGGTGAAACCCGAGGGCATGATCAAGACTGGCCACCTGCATACCCCGGTGC